>NZ_JBDLZX010000003.1:0-411766 GCF_040045115.1 Flavobacterium adhaerens
AGACGGTATTTTGGAGACAAACTCTTTGACAGACTAGTAATTGCGAATATAACAGGTGCATAAACGGATAATCAGATAAGAAAACAATTAGCGAATTACTTTTTTCTTTAAAGTTACATTTTGATACTGATGAAGTGGAAAATTATTACATGGATTATTGTGAACTCATAATCCGAAAATTAAAAAAACTGGTTTACTTAAAAGCAATACTAATTATCAATTAGTGACTGAATATGGAAAATAACGAACTTCTAAATTTATTTATGAAATATCTCAAAAAGATTGATATTTCACTTGACCAAGCCGAATTTAAATTTCAAATTGAGAGCCATCCCGATTATCCATCCTTATTGTCGTATCATGATGCACTAACATTCTTTAAGATTGAGAATCTAGTAGCAAAAATAGAAGTTGATGACATTGATACACTCCCAGACATTTATATTTCTGAGTTTATGAATGAACATCCTTCTGAAAAGCTACTCGCAATCGTGAGCAAAGATGACAGATCATATTCTCTAGAATTTGAAAACGGCTCAAAAGAGACCTTAAACAGGGAAAAATTTATCAGCCGATGGTGTGGATTAGTCTTAATAGCTGAAAAAGAGCAGGGTTACAAAGCTTCAACTCCAAAAAAAAAATTCAGAAGCTTGATAAATATTACAATTTTGATTTTGATTTTGATAATTATAAGTCGATTCTCTTATACAGCTACAGCCCTTTTATTGTTGTGTGCATTGGGAGTTTTTCTATCAATAGAAGCTTTAAAAGAGAGTTTTGATATAAAGTCAAATTTTACTGGGATTTGCAACATGTCAGCTAGCCTTAGTTGCGAATCAGTAATTAAAAAAGGAAATGTATCCATATTAAACGGATTAAAAATGACTGATTTAAGCATAATTTTCTTTACAGGGCAACTCATAATGACCTTTATACTTACAATAGCTGGACTACAAAAATTCATGTTTTCAGCTAACTTAATTATTCTTATCGTCTCCTTCCCTGTCACTATTTTCTCCATGTACTATCAATATAAAATACAAAAGCAATGGTGCCCTATATGCATAAGTATCATAATAACCTTATACCTGCAATTCGCCCTAATTTTAATATGCGAAAGAAATTTAATCCATTCTCACATTGATAATTATTCGATAAGCCTTTTTGTACTATGCTTTATCTTACCATTGTTTTATTGGCCAGATCTCAAAAATGGAATAAAAGGATTCTTTGCAAACAAATTTGAGAATCTCGATCTTATAAAATTTAAACGTAATTATGAACTTTTTCGCTTGGCTATTGAAAATTCTGAGCAGTATAATTATAAAAACTTAAGGTCCCCGATTTTTTTAGGAACCACTGATACAGCATTAAAGATAACATTAAATACAAATTTATTTTGCGGCTATTGTGCGAAAGCCCATCAAGATATAGAAGAAATCATTAATAAGTATCAGTCACAAATCTATATAAATGTGCGTTTTAACTACAATCCGGCACAGTTTGACACTAAAGCAAAAAATTTGTATGGCAGGATGTTGGAGATTTATAATACTGATGGCCAACAAAAGTTTCTTGAATCTCTTGGATATTGGTTCAATCATAAGGATTACGACTTATGGATAAAAAAATACTTTGAACCCAATGATCCTGAAAGTTTTACTCCCGTACTTTCTAGAATGTTTCAACAAAACATGGAAAGTAACTTACTGTTCACTCCAGCAATACTTATTGGTAATTCTATTTTACCAAAGATGTATATGACTGGTGACCTTAAGTATTATATTGCAGATTTGCTGGAAGACAATAAATTTACAAATAAAGAAGATGCTTTAGCAATTTCATAGTCTTTATGGCGGATACCGAAAAGCCATTAAAAGAGTAGGTACAATTAAATGAATTATTATGAAAAAATTTATTAACATTAAAAGTTTACTAAGTAGAGAAGAATTAAGACAGATCAAGGGTGGCAGCGGTTCTTGCTTGATTCAATGCACATACGCATACCAATCGTATGAGTGTCCTAATGGCGGAATGTGTACGCCTTACGTTTGTCCAACCCAACTCGGAAGGAATTTTTGTAAGTATCCAAATACTTAAGAATAATTTTTAATTTATATGGCTATATTTTATGAATATAGCCATATTTTTAATTTCACTACATAACCAATTATATGCGCAAATTTCCAAATTTTTTGCAAACTGAAGAAAAAGATTGTGGTCCGACATGTTTACGAATAATTGCGAAACACTATGGTAGAAGTATAGATATTGGATTATTACGAAATCTAACTGAAACAACCCGTGAAGGCAGTAGTTTGTTAGGCTTGCTTGAAGCTTCTCGAAAAATAGGTTTTGAGGCTGAAGGCATCAAGATTAGCTATTTGCAGCTTATAGAAGATTTTAGCCCATGTATTGTATACTGGAACAAAAACCATTATGTAGTAGTATATAAGATTACTAGTAAACGTGTTTACATATCCGATCCTGCCATTGGATTGATATCATACAAAACCAATGACTTTATACGGAGGTGGGTAGGCGATAATGCTACTGAAACCACACAAGATGGCATTGTCCTAATACTTGAGCCTGATGAAACTTCTAGCTTTAAATTTGAAAATTCAAATTTTAAAGGATTTACCTTTCTACTCAAATATATAAAAAAATATAGAAAATTTGTATTTCAGCTTGTTATCGGGTTAATAATAAGTAATATTTTCCAACTAATCTTACCCTTCCTAACGCAAGGAATTGTAGATGTGGGTATTAAGCAACATAATTTAAATTTTATTTATCTCATTTTAATTGGACAATTGTCTTTAAATATTGGAAGTGCAATATTGGAGATTATTAGAAACTATGTTCTAATTCATTTAGGCGCACGTATCAACATTTCTTTAGTTTCAGATTTCTTTGTCAAATTAATGAATTTACCAATTTCATATTTTGATGTTAAAATGTCTGGCGACCTGCTTCAACGTATAAGTGACCATAAAAGACTGGAACAAATCCTTACCACAACTTCACTAACGACAATTTTTTCTTTTTTTAACCTCATTATCTTCAGTTTTATTTTATATTATTACAATGTTTCTGTTTTTTTAGTTTATCTCATTGGGAGCATAACATATTTCTGTTGGATATTTTTTTTTCTTAGAAAAAGAAAAGAAATTGATTACAAAAGGTTTAATGGGTTAAGTCAAGAGCAAACTAATGTAATAGAGATGATAAATGGCATGCAGGAAATAAAATTAAATAATGCTGAAAAAAAAATGATGTGGAGTTGGGAACAAGTTCAGGTCAGGCTTTTTAAGATTTCAATTGAAAGCTTTACATTGGATCAAACACAGTCAGCTGGCACAAATCTTATAAATCAGATAAAGAACATTCTCATCACTGTGCTTTGTGCAAAATTAGTTATTACAGGTGAAATAACATTTGGTATGATGCTATCGATAACCTATATTGTAGGTCAATTAAGTGCTCCTATAAGCCAAATGATTACGTTCTTTCGGGAACTTCAAGACGCAAGAATTTCTCTGGAAAGATTATCGGAAATCCATGACAAACCAGATGAAGAAATTGAAAAAAAGCAATATATTACAAATATACCGACGAATAGTTCAATTAATTTCAAAAATGTATCATATCAATATATTGGAGCTTACCAATATGTATTAAAAGATATTTCAATTACTATACCCGCAAATCAGACGACAGCCATAGTTGGAACGAGTGGATCAGGAAAAACAACACTTCTCAAATTAATGCTTGGATTTTATGAAATTCAAGAGGGTGAAATCTTCATTGAAAATAACAGCTTTAGTAATATTTCAAAAAAAAATTGGAGGAATCATTGTGGTGTTGTTATGCAGGAAGGATTCATTTTTAATATGACTATCGCAGAAAATATAGCAATTAGCGAGGATGAAATAGATTTTATCAGACTAGATCAAGCAATCAAAATTGCAAATATTTTAGATTACATCGATTCCCTACCATCAAGATATCACACCAAAATAGGACCTGAAGGTATAGGTCTTAGCACAGGTCAAAAACAGCGTATACTACTCGCAAGAGCTGTTTATAAAAACCCGCAATTCCTGTTTCTTGATGAAGCCACATCCGCACTGGACTCGAAAAATGAAAATATAATTAAAGAAAATCTTGAAAACTATCTAAAAGGCAGAACAGCTGTAATCATAGCTCATAGATTAAGTACGGTAAAAAATGCGGATCAGATTATAGTCCTAGAAGCAGGTAAAGTTGTTGAAACAGGAACACATAATGAATTATTGAACAATAAAAAAGCATATTACAGTTTGGTAAAAAACCAGCTTGAATACCAAAATGAAAGTTTATGAAATTAACTAAACAAGATAACAATATTAAAAAAAGCAAAGAGATTCAAGAACTTTTAAATGATGTCCCAGATAAATTTATTAGATATGGCAACACATTTGTTATAGCAATTATGACGGTAATAATATTAGTACTTTATTTACACCTAAAAGATTCCATAATCACCACACATCCTCAAAACATTTGGGAAATTTTGCAAAATTCTACTAAAAAATAAATCTATAATAAAAAGGTGAATTATAAATCAAAAAACTCTAAATACAATAACCAATCAAAATATTATTTCTGAGCCATTCTTTCTTTGATCACATCATAGACTCTATTGGAATCAAATTCATTTGCATTTACCGATGTTTTCTCCAAAATACTATTTACCTCTTCGACACCGGGGAATTCACATGTGATTTTACCAACCTTAAAATAGTCCACAATTTGCTCTATTTCATTTTTGCTACATTCATTCTTTATAAACTTATTAAATATCTCTCTATCCATTTTTCAGTTTTTTATAAACAAATATAACACTCAAATTTAATATATTCATTGAATTAGAGTATTTAATTTAATTTTTCAAAGTGCTAAAAAAGAGGCCTTATAGTATCAATTAAAAAAACTGTAATAGTCAACTAATTTTAATTACGATTCCTTGTATTAAAACATTTATTCATGCCTTCACCAATAAAATTTGTTCTTACTATAATAGCTTCCCAAAGTCCAATATACCTTTACTCGCAACAACAATTAATAGGGCAATGTGTTTTTATCAGTTTTCTCACCACTTGAAGTTTTTTATAAAAGAATCGGTTTAATATCTCTTCATTCATACTGCAAAAGCAAAAATTCTTTAATATATATTAAATTCCTACGCACGGCCTTTTAATGCCTAAAAGCGACCCAAAGCGCCACTTTTAAGCAACGAAAAAGATTATACCATAGCTTAGCTCACAACTTAACAACTAAAAATGAGAGGTGCGATGATGAACAACAATATAAATAAAGATGATTTAAGGCAATTTGGTCTATTGCTTGTAGACCAATTCAAACAAATTATAAAGAACAACCAGAATAAAGACGATGACGACCTAAATCCAGAATGGATTAAAAGCCGTGTTGTCAAGAAACTGATGGATATGTCTGCCGCATCGTTACAGAATCTCCGGATTACTGGAAAAGTGCGCTTCAAAAAAGTTTTA
The DNA here is from genome assembly GCF_040045115.1 of Flavobacterium adhaerens. NCBI lineage: Bacteria > Pseudomonadati > Bacteroidota > Flavobacteriia > Flavobacteriales > Flavobacteriaceae > Flavobacterium > Flavobacterium adhaerens. The sequence continues at coordinate 5,559 of NZ_JBDLZX010000003.1, forward strand.
GGATCTTACTATTACAACAAATCAGATTTAATGAATCTGTTCAACGATAAAAAATAATATGAGACTTAAAAAGCTTTTAAAGTACCTTTCCATTTTAGAGGAAGATCACAGACTTAATGTTTGGCACTTTGCACTCTTAAGTGCAATTCTTTGTCTCGCTTATAAGCAAGGACAGACTAGGATCATTAAAGTGAGTCGTAGCAAGATAATGTCACTATCACATATTAGCACAATCCCAACCTATCATAAATACTTTAAGGAGTTGCAGCAAATGGGCTATATCAATTACAGACCATCCTATCATCCAGGATATCGAAGCGAAGTGTCAATAACAATAAAGCCTCACGATTTATCTTAAGTCTTTCTTGCTAATATTAAAATGCTTTTATCATACATTAAAAACCTTACGTAACTTTACCATTTGCAAATCTATATCCAGAAGTTCTTCAGCATTATGTACAATACTGTGCGCACTATCAGCAGTAGCAAATTGCTGCTTCAATTCTTGAATTTCCCTTTCCATTCTTTCGAGAACATAAAGCCCCTCACCTCGGGTAATAATTTTTTCCCTATCCAATCTATTCTTTAATACTTGCATCTCCCTGCCAATTGTCACTTGTTCTGTTAATGCGTATTCCTCAGTCTGCTTAACAGATTGATGACCAAGCATTTCTTTAACTACATGAATCGGCACACCATTGTTCAGCGTAACTGTACTGCCAAAAGTACGTCTCGCTTTATGTGTGTTCAATGTGAAATTGAAACCGCATAAATCACCGATTTCCTTCAAATAGGCATTCATCTTCTGATTTGACAAAACAGGCAAGACAGTACCACGTTTCAGGCATAAAGGATGTTTTTTGTATTTCTCCATAATTTCAACAGCTTTTGGAAGCAATGGAATATTAGTTTCGGAATCCGTTTTCTGCCTCGCGGACATAATCCATTGTCCCCCATCAATACCGATTTTAATATTTGCCAGCTTCAGTTGGAAAACATCTATATAAGCTAATCCCGTATAACATTGGAAAATAAAAACATCTCTAACTACTTCAAGTCTCTCTATGGCAAAATCGCGATCCTCCAATATAAAAAGCTCTTCTGCAGTCATGGGTTTTTTATTCGTTTTGGTCTTTTTACCCTTGAACAGCTTAAAAGGATCAGTTGTAATAATCTCTTTAGCGATGGCTCTGAGCACAATTTTCTTAAAATTAGATATATACTTTAAAGAAGTGTTATTGCTGCATCCTTGTACTGTTTTAAGATAAAACTCGTAATCTTTTATAAATTCATAATTCAGCTCCCTGAATTCAAGATCATCTACGTTATATTTAAACCTTATAAAATCACTAACATGAGATTTGGCTGTTGCATAACGCTCAAGCGTGCCTGGAGCATACTCTTTCGGCACCAACGCTTTGACTTCATCATTATGGTTTTGAAACTCTTCTAAAACTTTTGCTTTTGAAGCAACCTTCCCTTTAACATAATCAATGAGTTTCTGCGCAGTGATTGTCTGATCGTTGTAAAGTAAATCGGTTTTTCTTTTTTTTACTTTTAATTCAAGAGAATTCAAAAATTCATTTAATACCCTTGAATCTTCTTTACTTCCGGTAGCGCGTTCCAGTTTCTGATCCCATCGGGTCACATTCCATGTGTACTTCGTAGATGTTTCTTTAGGAATCCCATCAACCGTAATTCTTAAATAAATAGATCTGACATTAGTTTTTTTTCGCGGACTCTTCAAAAAGAAGGTTAATCCAAAACTGTTCTCTAACATAATTCAACATTTTAAGTTAATAAAGGTCGAACTATAGTACTTTAAAATCAAGTCGTTAACGTTATTTACATGTTGTAAATCAATTAGTTACAACGATTTTATGGCACACTTTTTTTTCAAGTCCCTTGTGCCACGAATGTGCCACAAAAAATAGGAGCATTTTTGAAAATTATGAAGGTACAGGGCATAAAAAAAGAAAACCTGCAAATTCATAACTTGCAGGTTTTTAGCGCTTTAAGGCGTTTTAAGTGAAAAATATCACTTGTTTTCGCAGAGAGAAAGGGATTCGAACCCTCGATACAGTTACCCATATACTAGCTTTCCAGGCTAGCTCCTTCAACCACTCGGACACCTCTCTATTTATTTCGGAGTGCAAATAACATTAAAAAAAACGAATTTCGAAAGTAAAAAAACAATATTATTGCATTTCTCCTCTTAGTGAGGTCTCAAACACGCTCTTAAATTCGCTTCGCGCAACATTCTGCCCCAAAAGATACATTAATTTAGTAATGGCAGCTTCTGTGGTTATATCTTTCCCTGAAATGATTCCTAATTTTTTCATAGTAGTACTGGTTTCATAATGTCCCATGCTTACACTTCCTACAGCACACTGTGTTACATTAACAATATGCAAGCCTTTTGCAATTGCATTCTCCAACAATTCCAGAAACCAATCTTCGGTTGGAGCATTTCCTGCTCCATAGGTTTCTAAAACGACTCCTTTTAAATCGTTTATATTGAAAATTGCCGAAAGCACAGTCTTATTAATCCCTGGAAACATTTTGATTATGGCAACATTATGATCCAAATGAGTTCTTACTTGTAAGACTGCATTTTCATCAGTTTGCAGAAACAGATCGGAATTGATATTTAAATGTACTCCCGACTCGACCAAAAAAGAATAATTTGGAGAAATAAATGCCCTAAAATGTTCTGCATTAATCTTAGTAGTTCTATTGCCTCGATACAATTTATATTCAAAATACAAACAAACTTCTTTAATTAGCGGTTTGCCATTTTCTTGCAAAGAAGCGATCTGAATAGCCGTTATTAAATTTTCTTTGGCATCGGTTCTTAAATCCCCAATGGGTAATTGCGATCCAGTAAAAATTACAGGTTTAGCAAGATTTTCGAACATAAAACTCAATGCCGAAGCCGAATATGACATGGTATCGGAACCGTGCAAAATTACGAATCCATCAAATTGAGTATAATTACTCTCAACCGTTCGAGCCATTTCGGCCCAATGATCGGGATTCATATTGGATGAATCTATCGGGTTTTCGAACGAAAAAGTGGCTATCTCACAATCTAACAATTGTAATTCAGGAATATTTTGAAGGAGTTGGCTAAAATTAAAAGCTTTGAGTGCTCCTGTTTCAAAATCTTTGCTCATACCAATGGTTCCACCAGTATAAATCAAAAGAATTTTGGATCTAGAGTGAGAGTGCGTCAACATATTTTAACTTATTAACCACAGGATTCGCATACATATCCAAAAATCCTTGTTTAGCGATTGGATGTTCGTGGTCTATTCTCATTTCTAACCTTCTTTCAAAAAGTAACTTCTCGTTTTCGGTATATAAATGAGCAAAACTATTTGATTTATTCACAATATCATAAGCAATAAAGTTAGTTGTCCACAATTTATAATGTAGCAAAATAGAATCATCAATTGTTTGTGCCAAAGCCTGAACTTGCTTATTTGAAGAATCGATGTTTTTGACAATTTCATCAATTTCGGTATCGATAACGTCTCCAATATGAATATGAATTCTTTTCTTTTGTCCCAAAATACCACTTAACAATGTTTTAAAATCTTCATCCTTCTCCTTAACATAAATTTCATTATTGGCTTGGGCTAACAATTGAGGCATTTTTAAAGCATCTGTAGGATCATATTCATACGAAATTGAAACAGGAACAATTTTAATTTTCTTAAAATAGTCCATAATATTTGGTTCATCAGAACCCATAGCAATCATTTTCAAAACTCCTGGATTGGTTTCGTCGTTTCCGTCTTTGGTTCTTCCTTCACGTTGTGCTATCCAAACCGAACGGTTTTCATGCAACATTAACTGAGCCATGTATTCGGACAACAATTTAGAACTTCCCAATAACTCTCGTGGAGACAATCCGCGTTGTACCAAAAAATTTCGATTTAGTTTTGCCAGTGTTTTCAAGAAAGACTTTTTTACCAAATTATCACCAATAGCCGATGAAGTCATAGCCAATCCGTGTTCAAACAAAGATACATTCAACAAAGAAGTATCCAAAACAATGTCACGATGATTGGAGATAAACAAATAAGCAGTGTTTTTTTCTAGTTTTTCAAACCCTGATGTTGTCAATCCGTCTGAACTTTTCTCTAGAACTTGTTGTACACCATGGTAAATAAAATTACATTGAAAATCACGAATAGAATGAGTTTTACGAAGTTGCTCTTTCCAAATTTCGTCTTCGACTTTTGGAAAACAAAAATTCATCAAAGCTTTCATCATCGGATGATCTATTACTTTTACAATCGCTTCATTAACTTCGGGATCATAAAAGGATCGGATTGCATCAAATCTATTCATTATAATTTTTATTTTAGTTCGACAAAAGAACAAAAAAAATATTAAAGTTAAAGGATATCGGCATTAAATCCCGAATATTTCAACCGAATTATTAGTGGTTATTTTGGCAATTTCGGCTACTGAAACATTATAAATTTGTGCCAATTTATCTGCTACATTTACCAAATAGCTACTTTCATTTCGTTTACCTCGGTAAGGAATTGGAGCCAAATAAGGAGAATCGGTTTCAAGAACGATATGCTTTAAATCTATTTGATTCAGAAATTGATCTATCTTTCCGTTTTTGAAAGTTACCACTCCCCCAATTCCTAATTTCATATTATAGGATATTGCTTGTAATGCTTGTTCATAAGTACCCGTAAAACAATGGAAAATACCAAATAAGTCTGCTGATTTTTCTTCTTCCAAAATTTCGAAAATTTCATCAAAAGCATCACGGCAATGAATAACAATAGGTAGCTTGTATTGTTTGGCTAATTGAATTTGTTTTCTAAAAGCGTATTGCTGCTCTTTCAAATGGGTTTTGTCCCAATACAGATCAATACCGATTTCGCCAATAGCAACAAATTTTCTTTTGGTCAATTCTTCTTCAACATGCTGCAGTTCTCCGAGATAATTATCTTTCACATAAGTAGGATGCAAGCCCATCATTAAAAATACATTATCAGGATAATCGCGCTCCAAATCGTACATACTTTGTGTTGAAGCCGAATCTATAGCTGGAATAAAAAAACGAGAAACACCATTGTCAATGGCACGTTGCATCATTTCGTTTCGATCCAAATCAAATTCTTCTGAATATAAATGAGTGTGGGTATCGGTAAGAATTACTGTTGTTTCCAAGTGTAAAATTTAATGCAACAAAAATACTCTAAAAACAGTGGGTTACAAAACAAAGAACGTCCTCAAAAAGGAAATTAAACGAAAGATTCATTCTTTATACTAAATTAATAGCAACAGAATCTACTGCATTTTAGGTTTTGTAACTGTAAATGATTTACTTTGAGTTTATATCCAATCCTGAAATGAAAAAATTACAAGAAATTCTGAAGAAAGAAAAATACAAGAAAATAAATTTCAAAGTAACCAAAACCCAACATCTTTTGATTAAAGTTAGAATCAATGGTCTGAAAGGTAATTTTATTTTAGACACAGGAGCTTCTAATAGTTGCATTGGTTTTGAGGGTGTTGATTTCTTTCAGGTCGATGCCCAAGACTCTGCCACCAAAGCTTCAGGAGCAGGAGCTACTGGAATGACAACACAAAAGACATCTGGAAATCTACTCGAAATAGGCCGATGGAAAACCAAAAAACTCGAGCTCGTCATCTTTGATATGTCACATGTAAACGAAGCGCTTACAACTTACAAAGTAAAACCCGTTGACGGCATTATTGGTGCCGATGTTTTATTAAAAGGAAAAGGCATTATTGACTATTACAATCATTGTTTGTATCTCAAATAAAAAAATCCCGTTCCGAAAACCGAAACGAGATTTTAGATATATCAAATTTGGAATATTACAATTCCAATGCTTTTTTAGCATTTCCTCCCATCAATAATTCTAATGGATTTTCTAAAGCTTCTTTCACAGCAACCAAGAAACCTACAGACTCACGTCCGTCGATGATTCTGTGATCATAAGAAAGTGCTACATACATCATTGGGTGAATTTCAACTTTACCGTTTACAGCAATCGGGCGCTCGATGATGTTGTGCATTCCCAATATTCCAGATTGAGGAGGATTGATAATTGGTGTTGACAACATAGATCCGAATACGCCACCATTAGTAATTGTAAAAGTACCTCCTGTCATATCATCAACCGTGATTTGTCCGTCACGAGCTCTAAGAGCCAATCTTTTGATTTCAGCTTCAACTCCACGGAAAGTTAAGTTTTCAGCATTACGAACCACAGGAACCATCAATCCTTTTGGACCAGAAACTGCAATTGAAATATCGCAGAAATCGAAAGCCAATTTGTGATCTCCATCCATCATAGAGTTTACATCTGGATACAATTCAAGAGCTCTAGTAACCGCTTTTGTAAAAAATGACATATATCCTAAACCAAGTCCTCCGTGTTTCGCTTTAAATGCATCTTTAAACTCATTACGAATGTTATTGATCGGCGTCATGTTTACTTCGTTGAAAGTAGTCAACATTGCCGTTTCGTTTTTGGCAGAAACTAATCTTTCCGCTACTTTACGACGCAACATTGATAATTTCACACGCTCAATTCCGCGGCTTCCACCAGTTGGAGTTCCCATTGATGGTACTGCATTTACAGCATCATCTTTAGTGATTCTTCCACCTTTACCCGTTCCAGTAACAGTTGCTGGAGCAATATTTTTTTCGTCTAATATTTTTTTAGCTGCTGGAGATGGAGTCCCTGCTGCATAAGATGCTGCTGGTGCTGGTGTTGGTGTTGCTTTTGGAGCTTCAGCAACTGGCGCAGGTGCTGCTTTAGGTGCTTCGGCTTTTGGAGCCTCAGCAACTGGTGCTGACCCTGATGGTTTAGCTGCTGCTGTATCAATATGGCAAACTACAGCTCCTACAGCTACAGTATCACCTTCTTCTGCTTTTAGCGTGATAACCCCGCTCATTTCAGCTGGTAACTCAAGAGTTGCTTTATCAGAATCAACCTCAGCGATCGCTTGATCTTTTTCTACATAATCTCCATCTTTTACTAACCAAGTTGCAATTTCAACTTCTTTTATTGACTCCCCAGGTGATGGGACTTTCATTTCTAAAATCATCTTTGTTTTGTTTAAGGTTTGGATTGTCTAAGGTTTAATGAGCTCCCTCTTTAAACCTTAAACTTTAAACTAATTTTTATCTAAATAAATCTTTATCAAATACCATTCTGATTGCATCAGCATGACGACGTTTTGCTCTAGTATAACTTCCTGAAGCTGGTGCTGAATACGCTTTTAACGAAGCCAATCTCCATTTCACAAGATCAAAATTCATCAACATAAAGCTATAAGCTCCCATATTTTTTGGTTCTTCTTGTGCCCAAACATAATCATCTGCATTTGGATATTTCGCAATGATTTCTTTGACTTGATCTACTGGGAATGGGAATAATTGCTCGATTCTAACAACCGCAACGTCTTTTCTTCCATTATTTTCTCTTTCAGCAACAATATCGTAATAGAATTTTCCTGTACAGAAAACCAAAGTTTTTACATCTTTCTTATTTACTGTAGTATCATCGATAGTTTCTTGGAAACTTCCTTTTGCTAATTCCTCAACCGTAGAAACACATCTTGGATCACGTAGTAAACTTTTTGGAGAGAAAACCACCAATGGTTTACGGTAATTGGTTTTCATTTGTCTTCTTAACAAGTGGAAGAAGTTTGCAGGTGTTGTACAATCGGCAACATACATATTATGACGCGCACAAAGTTGTAAGTAACGTTCCATTCTTGCAGAAGAGTGTTCTGCTCCTTGTCCTTCATAACCGTGTGGCAACAATAGAACGATACCGTTTTGATTGTTCCATTTGTCTTCTCCACATGAAATATATTGGTCAATCATAATTTGAGCCCCGTTAGAGAAATCCCCAAATTGTGCTTCCCAAATGGTTAATGAATTTGGATTTGCCAATGCATAACCATAATCAAAACCAAGAACACCATACTCTGACAATAATGAGTTGAACACTCCAAAGTTTCCTTTTTTGTTTTCGATAGCATTCAATAAGATTACTTCTTCTTCAGAATCTTCAACTTTAACAACTGCGTGACGGTGAGAGAAAGTACCACGCTCTACGTCTTGTCCTGAAATACGAACATCAAATCCTTCTGTCAAAAGTGAACCGTAAGCCAAAGCCTCTGCAGTTCCCCAATCGATTGTATTGTTATCGTAACCTACTTTTCGATCCGTAACGATTTTATTGATTTTGTTAATGAATTTTTTATCAGTTGGTAATGTCGAAATTGTTTTCAAGATAGAATCCAATTCTTTTTTAGGGAAAGCAGTATTCACTTTCTTCAACATTACATCAGTAGAAACTTGTTCGAAACCTTTCCATTCGTTTTGCATAAATGGAGTAATGATTGTTAAATCTTTTTTACGAGAAGCTTCTAAATTTTGTTCAAGATCAGCTTTATATTCTTTCTCAATAGTGTTTACATAATTTGCATCGATTACCCCTTGAGACAATAATTTTTCAGCATAAATATCTCTTGGATTTTGGTGCTTTGCAATGATTTTGTACAAAACTGGTTGTGTAAAACGAGGCTCATCTCCTTCGTTATGACCGTATTTTCTATATCCTAACAAGTCGATAAACACATCACGACCAAACTCCATTCTGTAGTCTAAAGCAAAAGATACTGCGTGAACTACCGCTTCAGCATCATCAGCATTTACGTGCAATACTGGCGAAAGAGTCACTTTGGCAACATCTGTACAATATGTTGAAGAACGAGCATCTAAATAGTTCGTAGTAAAACCAACTTGGTTGTTGATTACAATGTGAATGGTTCCACCCGTTTTATAACCGTCTAATAATGACATTTGGATAATTTCATAAAGTAATCCCTGACCTGCAATTGCAGCATCACCGTGAACGGCAATTGGTAAAACTTTAGAGAAATCATTTGGAAAGTATTTATCTTGTTTTGCTCTTGTAATTCCTTCGATAACCGCACCCACCGTTTCTAAGTGCGAAGGGTTTGGAGCTAAATTGATATTGATTTTTTTACCCGTTCTGGTAACTTTGTCCGAAGTAAGTCCTAAATGGTATTTTACGTCACCATCAAAATACTCTTGATCGTAATCTTTACCGTCAAATTCTCCGAAGATGTCCTGAGTCGATTTTCCGAATATGTTAGCTAAAACGTTCAAACGACCACGGTGAGCCATACCCATTACAAATTGTTCAACTCCTTTTTCGGCAGCTTGTTCAATCAAAGCATCAAGAGCTGGAATTACAGACTCTCCTCCTTCCAGTGAAAAACGTTTTTGTCCCACATATTTGGTATGAAGGAAATTTTCAAAAGAAACGGCTTGATTTAATTTATTTAAGATGGTTTTCTTTTCTTCAACAGTAAAATTTGGCTGATTATTGTTTACACCTAATTTGTCTTGTACCCATTTTACAACGCCAGGATTACGGATGTACATATACTCTACCCCGATATGTTGGCAATAAATCGCTTTAAGACGTGTAATGATATCTTGCAAAGAAGAAGGTGCAAGTCCGATTGCTTGAGCAGCATCAAAAGTAGTAGATAAATCTGCTGTTGATAAGCCAAAGTTTTCGATATCTAAGGTTGGCGATGATGTTCTGCGTTCACGAACTGGATTTGTTTTGGTAAACAAATGCCCGCGAGTACGATATCCATCAATTAATTTTAAAACTTTAAATTCTTTCTGTAGTTTATCTGAAACCAAACTACAATCAGCACCAGTTTCGACATATTCAACAATTCGTTGAACAGGGTTTTCCTCATTATAACTTGTCATTCCAAAATCGAAACCTTGAAAAAAACTTCTCCAACTAGGTTCTACGCTATCTGGATTTTGTAAATATTGATCATATAATTGAGCAAAAAATTCGGTATGTGCTGCGTTTAAAAATGAAAACCTATCCATAATATTTTATTGAATATACTTTTTGTTAAATAGTTCGGCAAAAATACAATAAAGCAATTTATTTAAATCTATTTTTTTACGTACTTTTACGTAAAAATTTGTTAAAAAAAGGCTATCCTATGAAAAAATCTACATTTTCTTCACTAACTAGAACAAGTTTTATTCTTTTCGGATTGCTATTTTACGAAAACGTAATAGCTCAATACACCCAAATGCCTCAATCGAGAAGTCCTTTTTGGGAAAAAGTACAATTTGGAGGAGGATTAGGATTAAGTTTTGGGAGTGGCTATACCGACATTATGGTTTCGCCAAGTGCAGTTTATAACTTCAATCCGGTGGTAGCTGTAGGAACAAGTTTATTATTCGGTTATGTAAACACTGATACGTATGAATCTATTTACTACGGAGGAAGTTTAATAGGATTGGTAAACCCCATTCCTCAAATACAACTTTCGGCCGAATTGGAACAAACTCGTTTCAATACCGATTATGAATATCTTGGAGGTCATTTTTCTGATGATTATTGGAACACAGCTCTTTACCTAGGTGCAGGATTTAGAACTAGAAATGTCACAATTGGTATTCGTTATGATGTTTTGTATGACGAAAACAAAAGTATCTACTCTGAACCTTATATGCCTTTTGTGAGAGTTTATTTTTAACAACAAATGAATTAGGAATTGTCTTTAATCATTCATTTTCATAGTCATGTTTTGGACAATACCCTAATATCTATTCCTAAACCAGACTTTTTGCCATTCTCTTTTTAGGATTAAAAAAGAAACTTCTTCGGCTAGTATGACCAAATCGGTTCCGTCTAGTTTTTTTATTTCTGTTTCTGGAACATCAATGATGTATAATAAATTAAGATATTCGGCAAATTTGAATTGAATGAGTCGGAAGATTTTTTCGTGCAATTGTATTTTCAATTCATTCGGGCTAAGGCTCAAAGGAAAATCAACCCCTTCATTGGCCAAATTAAAGTCTTTATTTAATTGCTCAATTAATTTGACATATAAAAACTCTTTTTGAGCTTCTTCGAACAACAAATCAGTATTTAACGGCGAAACATACATGGTCTTAAATTTCAAAATTCAATTTCAATAACAATCTCTTAAATTTAACAAGAAAACAATTTAATATGAGTTGGCAATGGATTTTGATTTCCAGTAATCTACAATTTTAGACAAAAGAACATCTCCTCCAGCGTAGAAAAAAACAGCACCCATTGGCGGGTTGGCAGCGTCTATCAAACCAAAAGTTTTGGGCGCCCATTTCCAGCATTGAAAATAAGTTCCCACCAATTCGATAAAAATCACACAAACTGCAATGAAATAATATAGGTTTTGCCATTTCTTTCTTTTGAGAACCCAAAAAAACAAAACGCCAAAAATCAACGAAAAAATATCTTTCAAAAAAATGGCAACCGACAAAAACAACACCAAAAAACCTATTGCAAAATATTTTTTTAAAACAGCATCATTTTTTACAGCCCATTCTGTATGCGCAAAAACATAACCCGAAGCATACACTATTGCATGACCAAACGGCACATAAAGTGGAATAATCGGAGTTCGATAATCATACATTTTAAGCAAATTGCAAAAAATAAGTTCGCCAATGTAGGACAAAAAAACCATTACAAACATTAACTTCCTGAGATTCGTATCAGCAACCCAAAAGAATAAAGTAAAATACAGAATGGCTAAAATATTCGTGATTTGCCTGGCATCAAAATAATAGGTTGCAAACAAAACGCTATCAATTCCTAAAGCTATAATCGTAAAAAAAGGAAAGAAAATCGCAAAATACAGTGGCATTTTGCTATTGATACTTTTGTCACAAAAAAAGACTGAATTGAATATTGTTTCCATCAAAGAATCAAAAAAATTAGACTTGTCTTCCCATCAAATTCTCACCAAACTCCTTTAAGATATTTTTTTTATCATCAGCAATATTCATTTTATCCAAAGTAGCAAAAGCTTTATAGGTATAATCTGCTATGGCTTGTTGAGTTGCATTTGAAGCTCCTGTTTCATCAAAAATAGCCTTAACAGTTTCTATTTTTTGGGTATTATCTTCTAATTTTAAAGCAAATAACTTTTCTAATTCCAAAGTTTTCCTCTCTGAGGAAAACTCTAATGCTTTCAAATACAAATAGGTTTTTTTGTTTTCGATGATATCACCGCCAACTTGTTTCCCAAAAGTTTCAGGATCACCAAACGCGTCTAAATAATCATCTTGCAACTGAAAAGCCAATCCCAAATTTAACCCAAACTCGTAAATTAAATCTGCATCTGCCTCTGAAGTTTCTGCAATTATAGCTCCCATTTTCATTGCTGCTGCAACCAAAACTGCCGTTTTGTATTCAATCATTTTAAGATATTCGGGAATCGTAACATCTTTTCTGGATTCAAAATCAACATCCCATTGTTGTCCTTCGCAAACTTCGAGAGCCGTTTTGCTGAATAATTTGGCTAAATCCCTAAAGATAGCTGGTTCGTATTGTTCGAAATATTGATAAGCCAAGATCAGCATTGCATCGCCTGAAAGAATTCCGGTATTGAGATTCCACTTTTCGTGAACCGTTTGTTTACCTCTGCGCAAAGGAGCATCATCCATAATATCGTCGTGAACCAACGAAAAATTATGAAAAACCTCGACTGCCATTGCCGCTGGAAGTGCCTTTTTATAATCAGCTCCAAAAACTTCAGCTGCCATCAAGGTCAAAACCGGACGCATTCTTTTTCCGCCCAAGCTCAAAATATAATCTATTGGTTCATATAAATTTTGGGGTTCTTTATTGATAACTTGACTTTCTAAATAGGTAATAAAAAATTCTTGATACTGATAAATGGCATGCATAGACTAAGATCTGATTTACTTTTTTCTAAGTGTTCACTTTTGATTTTACGGGTTCAAAGATACAATTCAAATATGAATTTAGACAAGGTAAACCCCCTCAAAAATGGCCTCCTTTTGGGTTTTATTATTTTTATTAAAAAAAACACTGGAAACTTTGTTGGTTTTTAAAGTTTCCTTCATACATTTGCAGCATTGTTGGAAACTTTATTAGTGTTTAAAGTTTCCAGTTGAAATCAAAACATAAAAAAATAATAAAACCAATCCTAATCGCTATGACAACAAAATGGGCTATTGATTCTAATCAATCGGACGTGTTGATTAAGATGAAAAATTCTACTATAACTTACTTGGGTGGAGAAACAAATCATTTTGATGGTTTTGTTTCTATTGACGAAGATCAAATTGAAGATGCCTCTGTCGAATTTTCTTTAGACAGTATTACTTTTCCTGCATTGGCTAAGGAGACAAATAGTACTCTTGAAACCAATAAAAAACCAATTATCCGTTTCAAATCGACTTCTTTTCAGAAAATCAAAAACAACATCAACTTTTTAAAAGGACATCTAACCATAAAGGATGTCACTAAAGTGGTGGAACTCGATGCCGAATTCATAGGCATAAACAACTATAATGGAACTCAAAAAGCAGCATTTGAAATTAAGGGTGATATCAACCGAAAAGATTTTGGATTGGACAACTACTCCAATTATCCTAAAGAATCTTTTGGTTTTGGAAAAGACTTAAAACTAGTTGCCAATTTGGAGTTTTCCATCTGATATTTAGACAAATAGAGACTACTCATAATTAAGGTAAAGATGAAAGATAAAATCATAGAAAAGGCTAGTGAACTCTTCTTGAAAATAGGCTTCAAGAGTGTCACCATGGACGATATTGCCAATGAAATGTGTATTTCGAAAAAAACGATTTATAAATATTTCTGTAATAAGGAACTACTCATAGAGGAGAGTACTGCATTGGTTCACGAAAAGATACATTACGTAATAAACACGATAGTGGCTCAAAATCATAACGCCATCAAAGAGAACTTTGAAATTAGGAAAATGTTCAAAGAGATGTTTAAATCTTCTGATGACTCTCCCGTTTATCAGCTAAAAAAACATTATCCGGATATCTATCATAATGTACTTAAAATAGAAGTTAAAGAATGTAAAACCTGCTTTACAGAGAATATTAACAAAGGAATAAACGAAGGTTTGTATCGAAAAGACATTGACGTAGACTATTACGTTGAGTTCTATTACATCTTAGTTTTTCATATTAACGAAAATACAAGTTCAGAAATTGAGTCCCGTAAAAAAGAATTACAAGCATTAGAATATCATACCCGAGCTATGGCTACTCCGGAGGGTATAGCAGAATTAGAAAAACAATTAGAAAATCATACAATTTAAAGATGAAAAAATTAATCATGCTCCTTTTATGCACATCGGCATTTACTACCCATGCACAAGTGCAAGTTTTAACTTTGAAAGATGCAATCAACTATGCATTGGAAAATAAAGCTGAGGCAAAGAAAGCAAAATTAGAAATTGAAAAAAGTAACTATAAAATTCAAGAAGTACGTTCGCTTGCATTACCTCAAATTTCAGCAAATGGAAGTTTAACTTATAATCCTGTTTTACAAACCAATGTTCTCGATGGTGCTATGTTTGGACAACCAGGTCAATCTGTACAAGTAGCTTTTGGTCAAAAATGGACCTCTACTGCAGGTGTTACTTTAGATCAAGCTATTTTTGATTTGACTGTTTTTACGGGTTTAAAAGCAGCCAAATCTACACGTGAGTTTTACCAAATCAATAACGAATTGACCGAAGAACAAGTAATTGAAAGAGTTGCTAACAATTATTATTCGGTTTATGTACAACGCGAAAGATTAGCTTTATTAGACAGTAACTATGTAAATACGGTAAAAGTTAGAGACATTGTAAAAGGACAATTTGATAATGGACTAGCCAAAAAAACCGACTTAGATCGTATCGTAGTAAAAATGTCTAATATAGACACCGAGCGTCAGCAGGTTAAAAACCAAATTGAATTGCAAGAAAACGCATTGAAATTCTATATCGGAATGCCTATCGAGCAACAATTCTTCATTCCGAAAGAAGAATACGAAATAAACCCTGAACTGTTTACCGAAGTGCCAAACACAGAAAACAGAACGGAGTATTTACTTTTGAAAAAACAAGAAGAGTTGTTAGAATTCAACAAAACAGCTATTCAAGCTCAATTGTATCCAACATTATCATTGGTAGCAGGATACAACTACTTAGGACAAGGTCCAGAAATGCCTTGGTTTGCTAAACCAGATAAAGGGGTATATTGGTCTGATTATTCAGCAATTGGTCTAAATATGAGAGTTCCTATTTTTACAGGATTTGGAACACGTGCCAAAGTGAGACAAGCCGAATCGGATATCAAATTGCTACAAGAGGATATTAAAGACACGAAACTTTCTCTTGATTTGGAATATCGAAATGCAAAAGCACAAATTGAGAACAACTATGTAACCATTACCAACCAAAAGGAAAATATGAAGTTGGCACAAGAAATAATGGCAAACACTAAAAATAATTACCTTCAAGGATTGGCTTCATTAACCGATTTATTAGATGCTCAAAATGCATCGCTTGAAGCCCAAAACAATTATACAAGAGCCATTTTAAATTATAAAATAGCCGAAGTATCATTATTAAAATCAAGAGCTCAACTTAAAACACTTATAAAATAAATAACTATCCAACATGAAAAAGAATATAATATATGGTATTATAGCTGTCGTACTAATTGCTTTGGCAGCTTACAAAATAGGCGGAAACAAAGAAAAACAACTCCAAGAAGTTGCCGAGGTTGCCAAGCAAGTCGATAAGATCAATGTCAATGTAATTACCGTAAACAGACAAGACATTAATACTGACTATGTTGCCAACGGAACCTTCATCCCAAAACAGGAAATGAACCAATCGTCTGAAATTTCAGGACGTATTGTAAGTGTTTTGGTCAAAGAAGGCTCAAGAGTTTCGGCTGGACAAACATTAGCTACCATCAAAAGAGATGCAATTGATGTAGATGTTACCCAAGCACAAAATAATTTACAAAACGCTATTGCAGACAACCAACGTTATGAAAATGCATTCAAAACTGGCGGTGTTACCAAACAACAATTGGACAATTCGAGATTACAATTGAAAAATGCTGAAGCTGCTGTAAAATCGCAAAGCGTAAAAGTAAATGACACCAGAATCAAAGCGGGAATCAGCGGTACAATCAACAAAAGAATGGTAGAACCTGGAGTAGTTGTATCACCAGGAACAGCATTATTCGAAATTGTAAACATCAACACACTTAAACTTTCTGTTTTAGTAGATGAAAGTCAAGTAGGAAAAATTGCTTTAGGACAACATGTTGACATCAAGGTAAATGTTTTACCGAACGATTCTTTTAGCGGTAAAATTACTTTCATTGCCCCAAAAAGTGATGCTTCGTTAAACTTCCCTGTAGAAATCGAAGTGCAAAACAGAGGCAATCTAAAAGCAGGTATGTATGCAACTGCAACCTTTAAAACCAATAGTGGTACTGAAACCAAAAACATGATGACGGTTCCTGCAACCGCATTCGTAAACGGTGTAAGTTCAGGACAATTGTTTGTGGTAAACAATGGTACTGCTAAATTAATTAAAGTACAAACCGGAAAAGTTTACGGCGATAAAGTTCAAATTTTAAGCGGATTGAACGAAGGAGAACAAGTAGTTACTTCTGGACAAATTAACCTTGACAACGGTTCTAAAATCAACATCATAAAGTAATAGCAAAATGAAGTTAGCAGAAATATCGATTAAAAGGCCTTCTCTTGTTATCGTATTGTTTACGATCCTAACATTAGGCGGTTTATTAAGTTACTCCTTAATGGGGTATGAGTTGATTCCAAAGTTTGAAACCAACATGGTAACCATCTCTACGGTGTATCCGGGAGCTTCGCCAAGTGAGGTAGAAACTTCGGTAACCCGAAAAATAGAAGATGCCGTTGGAGCCTTAGAAAACGTAAAAAAAGTAGAAGCATCCTCATACGAAAGTTTGTCGGTTGTAATGGTTCAGTTGAATACTGGTGCC
Source organism: Flavobacterium adhaerens (assembly GCF_040045115.1). Lineage (NCBI taxonomy): Bacteria > Pseudomonadati > Bacteroidota > Flavobacteriia > Flavobacteriales > Flavobacteriaceae > Flavobacterium > Flavobacterium adhaerens. Next base: position 22,516 of record NZ_JBDLZX010000003.1, read on the forward strand.
GATGTCAACTACGCCATGAATGATGCCCAAAGAAAAGTGAATGCCATTTTGGGAGATCTTCCAGAAGATGTAGATGCCCCTTCACTTCAAAAATTCTCTATGGATGATCTTCCGATTATGACCATGAGTGTTTCCAGTGATAAACTGAACAATAAAGAATTGTACGACCTTTTAGATAAAAAAATAGAACCTATTTTCTCTCGTGTAAACGGTGTGGCTCAGGTAGATCTTATTGGTGGTCAGGAAAGAGAAATTCAGGTAAGTTTAGACGAGAAAAAAATGCAAGGTTATGGTATTGCTATTAGCGATGTACAACAAGCTATTTTGACCTCAAATCTTGATTTCCCAACGGGAGCTGTAAAAACAAGAACTTCCAGAGCAACGATTCGTTTGTCTGGTAAATATAGAGATGTAGCCGAATTAAATAATTTGGTAGTTTCAAATAAAAATGGCGCTCAAGTTCGTCTTTCGGATATTGCAACCGTATTTGACTCTCAAAAAGATGTTGAAAAAGTAGCACGATTCAATCAGTTGCCCACTATTTTATTACAAGTAAAAAAACAATCTGATGCCAATGCTGTTACAGTTTCGGATTTAGTTAAAAAAACAATTGCTCAGGTTGAAGGTAATTTTAAAACACAAGCCGTAAAAGTTAAAATTGTAGATGATACAACCGACTTTACACTTGCTGCTGCCGATCACGTAATCTTCGATTTATTCTTGGCGATTATTTTGGTGGCTATCGTAATGCTTTTATTCCTTCATAACATTCGAAATGCATTTATCGTAATGGTTTCGATTCCAGTTTCGTTAATTGCAACCGTAATCGGAATGTATTTGATGGGTTACACCTTAAACTTGATGAGTTTATTAGGACTTTCATTAGTGGTAGGTATCTTGGTGGATGATGCGATTGTGGTATTAGAAAACGTATATCGCCATATGGAAATGGGTAAAAGCCGAATCCGTGCTGCTTATGATGGTGCGTCAGAAATTGGATTTACCGTAACAGCGATTACCCTGGTAATTGTGGTGGTGTTCTTGCCAATTGCCATGAGTTCAGGTTTGGTTTCAGACATCTTGGCACAATTCTGTGTGACTGTAGTTATTGCAACGATGTTCTCATTATTGGCTTCGTTTACTATTATTCCGTGGTTATCTTCAAGATACGGTAAATTGGTTCATTTGACAGGTAAAAATGTTTTCGAGCGTTTTATATTAGGTTTCGAAGCACAATTAGACCGTTTTACACACTGGATTTCTGATATTTTAGAATGGTGTTTAAAAACAACAACCCGAAGAATCATGACGGTTATAGTAACTTTTATTACTTTAATAGCTTCGTTTCAATTTGTAGCTTTGGGTTACATTGGAGGTGAATTTTTCCCAAAAATGGATCGTGGTCAATTCTTAGTTCAAATGGAATTACCAAAAGATGCTTCGGTTGAAAAAACCAATCAATTGACATTGGAAGTTGAAAAATACTTACGAAATGACAAAGAAGTTGTGGATTTGATTACAACCGTTGGTCAGCAATCAACTGGTTTTGGTGCTGCTCAGGCAACCTTGTATCAATCGGAAATTCAAGTAATTTTAATAGATAAAGCATTGCGTGATGAAAGTACCGATATCAAATCGGCTAAAATAAAACGTGCCTTAGAAGAAAAATTCACAGGAGTAGAATTTAAAACAGCTCCAATCGGATTAATGGGAGCTGATAATGCTCCAATTGAAATGGTTGTAACTGGTCCAGATAATGCTACGGCCAACAAAGAGGCTAATAGAATTCTAGAATTGTTGAAAAAAGTACCAGGATCTGTAGATGCTGAGTTATCATCAGATTCAGGTAGCCCTGAAGTTCAGGTAAATATTGACAGAGATAAAATGGCTTCGTTGGGATTAAATTTGGCTAGTGTAGGTCAAACCATGCAAACTGCCTTCAGCGGAAATACCGATGGTAAATTTAGAGCTGGTGAATACGAGTACGACATCAACATCCGTTTTGGTGATGCCAACAGACAATCTATTGAAGATGTACGTAACTTAATGTTTACCAATCCACAAGGACAAAAAATACGTTTGAGCCAATTTGCCGAAGTTAAAATGGGTTCAGGACCAAGTTTATTGGAGCGTAGAGACAAGTCGCCTTCTGTAAAAGTAAAAGCAAAAGTAGTGGGGCGTCCTGTAGGAGATGTGGCTAATGAATGGGCTGCACAATTTATGGATAATGAAAAAACAAAACCAGCAGGAGTAGATTACATCTGGAGTGGTGATATGGAAAACCAAACTGAAGGTTTTGGTACATTAGGAATTGCTTTATTAGCGGCAATTATCTTAGTGTACTTAGTAATGGTTTCTTTGTACGACTCGTTTGTGTATCCATTTGTGGTATTGTTCTCCATTCCACTGGCATTAATTGGGGTGATGGTAATTCTTGCACTAACAGGAAATTCATTAAATATCTTTACGATGCTCGGTATGATTATGTTGATTGGTTTGGTGGCGAAAAATGCGATTATGATTGTCGATTTTACCAACATGCGAAAAGCGGAAGGTGAAAATACACATGATGCCTTAATTCAGGCCAACCATGCACGTTTGCGTCCGATCTTGATGACTACCATTGCGATGATCTTCGGTATGATTCCGATTGCAATTGCAAAAGGAGCTGGAGCCGAAATGAACAACGGATTGGCTTGGGTAATTATTGGAGGTTTGACATCGTCATTATTCTTGACTTTGATTATCGTTCCTGTTGTATATTCATTGTTTGATTCTATCTTACGAAGAATGGGGAAAGATGAAAAAGTAGATTACGACGCCGAAATGAAAGCCGATTACGAGCATCTTGAAATAAGTGAAGATGGTTTCACCCCGAAACACAATCATTAATCCTAGATTAGTTTAATAAATTTAGAAGCCTGTTCATTACCGAACAGGCTTTTTTATTAAATATTCATCAAAAAAAACATCTGAATTAACCAAAAAAGCAATTTATTTTTAAAAATAACAGTATAAAATAAACTGCTCTTGTTTTGTATAAAACTTTATATATATTTACACAACCGATTGTTTTGTTTTTTGCAATTCATAATCGGGCTTATTAACCCAATTATAAAAACCAAAGACCTATAAATAAAACCAACAAAATATGAGTATAAATTCGCAGAAACTATCTATAAAAGAAAAAATTGGCTACAGTTTAGGTGACCTAGCTGCAAATCTAGTTTTTCAAACCTTAATGACCTACTTAGCTTATTTTTATACCGACATATATGGATTGTCTGCAAAAGATTCCTCAATAATCATGTTGATTGTAGGTTTGGTGGCAGCTTTTATATTTAATCCAATTATCGGTGCAATCGCCGACAGAACGCAAACCAAATGGGGAAAATTTAGACCTTGGATCTTGTTTACCTCTATACCACTAGGCATCATTTCGTTATTAGCCTTTACCACTCCAAATTTTTCATATCAAGGAAAAGTCCTTTACGCTGTAGTCACTTACACGTTGCTGTTATTCTTTTATGCTAGTAATAATCTACCCTACTCAGCTCTAAGTGGTGTAATTACGGGAGACATGAAAGAGCGAAACAGTTTATCCTCTTATCGATTTGTAGCGGTGATGTTTGCCCAATTTTTTGTGCAAGTTTTCATGCTTGGAATTATAAAAAGTGCAGGCGATGGCGATAAAGCAGTGGGAATCGAAAAAGTGATGACGGCATTATCTATTATTGGAACCGTTATGCTTGTAATTACTTTTTTGACCACTAAAGAAAGAATTATACCAAAACCAGAACAAAAATCAAGTTTAAAAGAAGACTTAAGTGACTTAACTAAAAACCGTCCTTGGATTATTATGCTAAGTTTGACAACATTGGTATTCATCTCATTGGCATTAAAAGGAGGCTCTTATGTTTATTATTTTGAAAATTATGTAAACAAAGAAGAATTGACCAATTTTGTGCAACCGATTTTAGCTTTTTTTAGTTCTATAGGATTTAGCTATTTCGGAAGCGATCCAATTGCAGCAGGCTTTGGTTTATTCAATGCTGGAGGAATCATTTTTATGATTGTTGGGATTACATTTTCTAAGCCATTGGCCGACAAATATGGCAAAAGAGATGTGTTTCGTCTTTTCTTATTTGTAGCCACCCTATTCGTGATAGCATTCAACTTTTTCCCGCCAGAATCTGTTGGACTAATGTTTATATCACAAATTCTTCATGGATTCTTTTATGGTATCACCATCCCTTTATTGTGGGCCATGATTGCAGACGTTGCAGACTACTCAGAATGGAAAAACAACCGTCGTGCCACCGCCATTATTTTCTCAGCTATGATGGTAGGATTAAAGGCTGGTTTAAGCATTGGTGGCTCACTCACAACATTATTTCTAAGTTCCTATAATTATATTCCAAATTCGATACTACAACCCGAAACCGCCATAAAAGGCATCAAACTATTAGTTAGTGTTTTTCCAGCGATTCCTTTCTTAATTGGAGTAGCCTTATTATTCTTTTATCGAATTGATAAAAAAATGGAATTAGAAATTGAAAACGATTTAAAACAAAGAAGAAATTAATTAATAAATATAGCAAACAAAAAGATTATGCCAGAAGATAGCATCGAACATATTGATTTTATCGAGTTGAATAAAAAAGCAATATCGCAACCCTTAGTAACACATATATATACAGCAGACCCATCGGCACATGTTTTTAATGGGAAAATTTATATTTATCCCTCACATGATGTAGAGGCAGGAATTCCTTTTAATGACAATGGTGACCATTTTGGAATGGAAGATTATCATATAATTTCTATGGACAGTCCCGATTCTGAAGCAATAGACAACGGAGTTGCCCTGCACGTTGATAATGTAGCTTGGGCCGAAAAACAAATGTGGGCTCCAGATGCCGCTCATAAAGACGGAAAATATTATTTGTTTTTTCCAGCCAAAGGATATGATGGGATTTTTAAATTAGGAGTTGCCATTAGTGACTCTCCTACTGGGCCATTTACACCAGAACCTCTTCCTATTGAAGGCAGTTACTCTATCGATCCAGCAGTTTTTGAGGATGAAGATGGTAGCTATTATATTTATTTTGGTGGAATTTGGGGCGGCCAATTGCAAAAATTCCGTAACAACATCTACGATTCTAACCATGAAGAGCCAACTGCTGGCGAAGATGCTCTGTGCCCTATTGTAGCCAAATTAAGTCCAGATATGAAACAATTTGCCGAAGACCCAAAAGAAATTCTTATTCTTGATGAGAACGGCAAAAAACTTTTGGCTGGCGACAATGAAAGACGTTTTTTTGAGGCCTCATGGTTGCATAAATACAAAGGAAAATATTATTTCTCCTATTCTACAGGAGATACCCACTATATTTGTTACGCAACTGGCGATAGTCCTTACGGGCCTTTTACCTATCAAGGTCGCATATTGCAACCCGTAATTGGTTGGACATCGCATCACTCAATTTGTGAAATAAACGGAAAATCGTATTTATTTTACCATGATTCGAGTTTGTCAAAAGGAGTTACTCACTTACGCTCGATAAAAGTAACCGAATTGCATTATAACGAAGATGGCACAATTATTCCGATAGAACCCTATTCAAAATAAAACAAAACCGCATAAACTAGAGGCCAAAACAATGAAAACAATTTTAATAAAAACTAAGCTAGGTTTCTTACTAACATTATACATTGTCGGTAATGCTAGTTTATACGGTCAAAAACAAGCTTACAAAAGAGAGCGCATCAGCATCAATAAATCATGGCAATTTATGCGTTACAATGCTAATGCAGATAATTTAATTTATGATGTTCGGCCGAAAATTGAAGATACAAATGATAATAAAGTTGCCGATTCTAAACCAACCGAAGCGGTAAAAACGGAAGCCAAAGTTCCCGTCTTAAAAGATTGGATTTTGCCTACGGCCAATGATTTCATACAAGATCCTAAACAAAAACATATCCGCCCTGAAGGTAATCCGGGTGCGGATTTTGCTTTTGTTCAAGAAAATTTTAAAGATAATGATTGGCAAAAAATAAACCTTCCACATGATTGGGCTATCACACAGCCATTTTATATGGGAGAGCAACCAGAAGTAGGCGGCGGAATGGGAAGACTTCCCAGTCAAGGTGTGGCTTGGTATCGCAAAAAAATAGCAATCGACTCGAATGACAAAGGCAAAGAAATTTACCTTGACATAGATGGCGCCATGTCTTATGCAATGGTTTGGCTCAATGGAAATCTTGTTGGTGGATGGCCTTATGGCTATAATTCATTTCGATTGAACTTGACTCCTTTTGTAAATTTCGGAGGCAATAACCAAATCGCAATTCGAATTGACAATCCAAATCATTCTGCTAGATGGTATCCTGGAGGTGGAATTTATCGCAATGTTTGGTTGGTTAAAACTGGGACTGTACATGTATCACAATGGGGGACCTTTATCAAAACGCCTACTGTTTCTCAAAAAAATGCCACCATCAAATTGGCTTTGCAATTGCAAAACAATTCAAAAACACAACAAATTGTCGAAGCCAAAACACAACTTTTTGAAGCAGATGCTTTAGGCAAAGCCAAAAACAAAATAGTAGCACATTTCCCAACCGAAACCTATCAATTAAAAGCTACTGAAAAACAAAGCAAAGAAATCGAACTTAAATTACAAAACCCAAAACTTTGGGGGGTGTTTCCGTTGCAGAAACAAAACTTGTACATAGCAAGAACACAACTTTTTGTCAATAACATTCAAGTAGATGAATACGACACCCCATTTGGAATTCGAGAAATCGAATGTCATCCGACCAAAGGAGTTTTTGTAAATGGCGAAAAAATAAAAATTCAAGGTGTAAATCAGCATCATGATTTAGGTGCCTTGGGTGCTGCCTTCAATATTCGTGCGGCACAACGTCAGCTAGAAATGCTACGTGAATTGGGTTGCAATGCTATTCGTTTGTCCCATAATCCACCAGCTCCAGAACTATTAGACCTTACAGACCAAATGGGCTTTTTGGTTATAGATGAAGTTTTTGATAGTTGGGAACGCAAAAAAACACCACACGATTTCCATTTAATTTTTCCAGACTGGTATGAAGCAGACACTCGCTCCTTTATTCGTCGAGATCGTAATCATCCATCTGTTTTTGCATGGAGTTTTGGTAATGAAGTAGGAGAACAATATACTGATGTTGATGGTGCAAAAATTGCCAAAAAACTCCATGATATAGTGCATCAAGAAGACCCAACAAGACCAGCATCAGCATCACAAAATTATGCCAAACCCGATATGCCATTCTCAAATGAAATGGATTTTATGAGTCTGAATTACCAAGGCGAAGGAATTAGAGATGCACCCGCTTATGCTCATCTTAATGGGATCAGAACCTCTCCTTTGTACCCTGCCTTTCAAAAGAAATTCCCTGAAAAAATGATTGTGAGTAGCGAAACAGCCTCAGCATTAAGCACTAGAGGATCGTATATTTTTCCGATTACCAAAGAGAATTCCGCTCCTGTAAGCGATACAACTGGTGGTAATCCAAAAACTCAAGAAGTAAGCGCCTATGAATTATATACAGCCCAATTTGGGGCGTCGCCAGATAAAGTTTTTGCTACTCAAGACAAACATCCTTTTGTGGCAGGTGAGTTTGTTTGGAGTGGTTGGGATTATATAGGAGAACCAACCCCCTATTATTCGGCACGCAGTTCTTATTGCGGAATTATCGATTTGGCTGGATTTAAAAAAGATCGATATTATTTGTACCAATCCCGTTGGCGTCCTGAGTTGCCAATAGCACATATTTTGCCACACTGGAATTGGCCAGAAAGAGCAGGACAAATTACCCCAGTACATGTATTTACCTCGGGTGATGAAGCCGAATTATTCTTGAACGGAAAATCTCTTGGTCGAAAGAAAAAAGAACAATTCGAATACAGATTACGCTGGGACGATGTAACATACCAACCAGGAGAATTAAAAGTTATCGTTTATAAAAATGGAAAAAAATGGGCTGAAGACTTGGTAAAGACGACCGAAGAAGCTTCAAAACTTACGGCTATTGTAGATCGTGCAACTATTAAAGCAGATGGCGAAGATTTAGCTTTTGTAACTATAAAAATTACAGATAAGAATGGTTTAATGGTCCCAAATGCGGATAATTTAATTCATTTCAAACTCGAAGGCGAAGGTGAAATTGTAGCCACCGATAATGGAAACCCAGCCGATTTAACTTCATTTGCATCATTAGACAGAAAAGCCTTTAACGGAATGGCACTAGCAATTATTAGAGCCAATAAAGACACTAATGGGACATTAAACCTTATTATTACTTCAGAAGGTTTAGAAACTTATATCCTAAAGATTAATCACAAGAGCTTTTAGTTTTTATCGTTAATCTTTTAAAAATCCTCTTTTAAAAATCTTTCGTTTTTTTTTGATTTAACACTGTTTTTTAGCAATTATAAACAATCGGTTGTTAATTTTAATCAAACCATTGAATCCAAAATAAAAATAAAATATACCCTATTTAACTGAACATATACTAAAAACAGAGTCCAAAAAAAGACAAAAAAACAATTAAGAAAGAAATTATTTGTTAAAATAAACATTACTTGTATAAGTAAACAGTTTAAAAAGTATTTTTTATTGTTTTTTAAACAAAAAAGCAAAAATTATAAATAAACATCAATAATAAATTCAAAAAATATATTTTAAAATATAATTCATAATAAATTACAACTATAAATTTATTATGTATTATTATAAATACCTTTTTTTGCATTATTTTAAAAAAAATAAAAACAACCGATTGTGTGATTTGATTTTATTAATATCTTTGACCAATCACTTTAATTAAGCTGCCAAAAACATCTTAATTAAAGAACTAACAATTAACCATTTTAATTTAAATCAAAAACTATGACTAACTTTTATGTTACAAGTAAAGCAATGCATTGGAAGTGCCTTGCCTTTCTGATTTTAATGTTTGGAATTACACTCAACTCGAGTGCATAAACAACAATAACCGGAATCATATCAGATGCAAATGGGCCAATTCCTGGTGCCAATGTGAATGTAAAGGGAACAAACAATGGGACAACGTCCGATTTTGATGGTAAATATTCCATAAAAGATGTTCCCGCAAATGCTGTTCTACTTTTTACTTTTGTTGGTTACAAAGACAAAGAGGCTACTGTAAACGGAAGAAGTACAATTAATATAACCCTTGAAGAAACTTCAAATACTTTGAACGAAGTAGTAGTAATTGGTTATGGTACGCTACGCAAAGAAGCAGTAACAGGATCTGTATCAACAATTGGAGGTAGAGAATTAAACGAAGTCCCAGCGGCCAACGTAACACAAGCACTTCAAGGAAGATTACCTGGTCTGGAATTAACTCAAACCTCAACCAAACCTGGTGCTAGTATGCAAATTCGTATTCGCGGAACGAGATCACTTACAGGAGACAACAACCCTTTAATTGTACTTGATGGAGTTCCATTTGCTGGATCTATAGGAGATATTAGTCCAACTGACATCAAATCGATTGACGTATTAAAAGATGCTTCAGCTACAGCTATCTATGGTTCGCGTGGAGCTAATGGAGTTATTATGATTACAACCAATAAAGGGCGAAAAGGACAAAAAGCCACTTTTAGTTATAATGGATTTACAGGTCTTAAACAAGTATTTGGTGATTACCCAATGATGGACGGAGCAAAATTAGATGCTCTTAGATCTTATGCAGGATTCTACGTTAAAGATGGCGTTTCTCAATACGGAACAGATGAAGTAGCAGGAAATAATACTGATTGGCAAAAATTATTATACGGTTCCGGAAAAATGATTAACCATGACGTTAATGTAACAGGAGGAACCGAAAGAGGCGCATACAATGCAGGACTTGGTTACTACAAAGAAGAGTCTGTTTTGCCTGGTCAGTCATACGAACGTTTTACCCTTAGAGCAGGTGTAGATCAAGAAATAGGAAAATTATTTCGTATAGGATTTAACACAAATAGTAATTACGCTATTACTAACGGAAACAACATTAGTACAGGAACACCTCTAGGTTCTTCGCCACTTGCTAATCCTTACAATGAGGATGGTACATTAAAAAGAACCGTTAACATGCCTGCTGACGATCAATGGGTTTATACAAGAGAATCAATAAACAATCTTGGAGATAGCTTTGTAAATTTAAATAAAGCTTTTAGTACCTATAATAATGTTTTTGCAGAAATAAAAATCCCAGGAATTGACGGATTAAAGTACAGACTTAATAGTGGGTTAAATTTACGTTTATCTAACAGCGGTTATTATGAAGGATTTGGCGTTTTTGATGTTAACCCTTCAACTATTTCAAACGCAAATATTAGCAATAGTTTAGCAACACAGTGGTTGGTAGAAAATTTGTTGACTTATGATAAAACTTTTGCAGAAAAGCACACTATTAATTTTGTTGGATTATATTCAAACGAGCAATTAACAAGCAACACTTCGCAAATTGCAAGAAACGGTATAACTTCAGATGCTTTCCAATTTTACAATTTAGGACAAAGTGAAGAAGCAGCTGTTATAGATCCTGCTAATCAGGATTATACACAATGGGGATTACGCTCTTATATGGCAAGGTTAATGTATTCTTATGATAATCGTTATTTTATTACTGGTACATTACGTTCAGACGGATCTTCTCGTCTATCTGATGGAAACAAATGGGTAACTTATCCTGCTGTTTCTGGAGGTTGGAACATCTCAAACGAATCATTCATGAAAAACGTTTCATGGGTTAACTCCTTAAAATTACGTGCTGGTTACGGACAAACTTCAAATCAAGCCATTGACCCGTATGCAACATTAGGAGCTATGAGCACAAGACCTTATAACTTTGGATCAACCAATGCTACTGGAGTTTATGTTACCGAATTACCAAATCCAAATTTAGGATGGGAATATTCGACTACTATGAATTACGGAATTGACTTTGGTTTCTTAAACAATCGAATCAGCGGTACAGTTGAATACTACGATACTCAAACCAAAGATTTATTACAAAGAGTTAATTTACCTTCAACATCTGGGGTAAACAGTTATGTTGGTAATGTAGGATCAAGTGAGAACAAAGGATATGAAATCTCTTTAAATGGTGTCATTATAGACAATCCTAATGGAGTAACATGGAGTGTTGGCTTTAACTTATATGCCAACAAAAACAAGATTGTTTCTTTGGCCTCTGGAGCTACTGAAGATAAAACTAACGCATGGTTTGTGGGACATAGTATAAATTCTATTTATGATTACGAAAAAATTGGACTTTGGCAAGAAGGCGATCCTTATATGTCAATATTAGAACCTGGTGTATCCGATATTAATGCTCAAGGAACAACCATTGGATCTATCAAAGTAAAATATACAGGAGATTATAACCCTGATGGTACACCAACACGAAGAATAAATGAAAATGACCGAGTGGTAATGAATGCTGATCCAGATTTTCAAGGTGGTTTTAATACTAATTTAACTTACAAAGGGTTTGATTTTTCGGCAGTAGGAGCCTTCAAAAGCGGAGGAATCTTAATTAGTTCATTATATGGTAGTTCAGGTTATCTTAACTTACTTAACGGACGTAGAAGCAATGTCGATGTAGATTACTGGACACCAACAAATACAGATGCTGAATACCCTAATCCAAGAGGAGTTAGAAATGGAGACAACCCAAGATACATGTCAACTATGAGTTATTTTGACGCTTCTTATCTAAAAATCAGAACTATTACTTTAGGTTACACCTTAAAACAAAATTTTATTTCAGATTTAGGGATAGATAAATTAAGGATTTACATGACCGCTCAAAATCCATTTGTGTTTTTCTCTCCTTATTATGATGAATCAGGAATGGACCCAGAAACCAACTCACTTGGAAATGAAAATCAAGCCGTTACTAATTCATACCAAAGAAGATACTCTATTATTGGTACCAATACACCATCAACTCGCAACTTCTTATTTGGTCTTAATTTAACATTTTAATAAATAGAATTAATTATGAAACGCTATATATACAAAAAAATAATAATCGGTTCAGTTGCTTTGATCTCGATGGCATCTTGCTCAGATATTTTAGAAGAGAAACCACATGATTTTTATGAGCCTTCTTATTTTCAAACAGAACAAGGAGTAGTACAAGGATTAACCTCTCATTACGCTCACTTGCGTTGGATATACGGACAAGCCTATTTTTATAATGCGACCCAAACAGGAACTGATGAGGCTACTTATGCACAAAGTGCCGATGGAAACTTCAAAGACCATGATTTGTCTGGTGTAGGTACTATTACACCAAGTTCTAGCCGCGCCGATGTATTATGGGGGAACTCCTATTATGACATCAATACAGCAAGTGGTATTATCGAAAACGGGGCTTTAGTGGGTGTTTCGCCAAGCCTTATAGCTGAATCTAAATTTTTTAGAGGATTTGACTATTTCTTATTAGTGCAAACTTTTGGTGGAGTTCCATTGGATTTAGGTGCTGGTGAATTAAAATTCAACACTCAACCTTCCAGATATTCCAAACGTAATACAGTACCAGAAGTATATACTAAAGCCATTTTCCCAGATTTAATAGCAGCAGTAAATGAACTTCCTGATGCACCAAGATTAACTGGTACAGCAACAAAAACGTTAGCTCGCTTATTTTTAGCAAAAGCATACTTAACCTATGCATGGTGGTTAGAAAATCCGAATAATATTCCGACCTATCCTGATGCACCAAGAACCGATCCTGATGGGCATAATGCGCAATGGTATCACCAACAAGCGTACAACATAGCAATGGACGGTATTAATAACGCAGGAGCAAATTTTGCTTTACAACCTACTTATTATGATGTCAATTTAGGATCAAATGATCGTAACAAAGAAATGTTGCTATATGCAGACCACACAGAAGCAAGTGAATATTATAATGGAGCCAGTTTAACTTACAGCAATGGAGGATCTCCTGAAAACTTTGCTGTATGGATGGCAACATGGAATTACACAGCCCTTAGAAGTAAAACTGCCGATGGAGCGAACGTGTCTTCTGTTCAAAGAGCTGCTGATCAATTCTTAGGAAGACCATGGACACGTATGGCACCACCAATCGGAGTTTTCACAAATACATTTGCTGACAAAACCAATGATTCTCGTTATGACGGAACATTTGCAGCAGTATATCGAGGCAACTGGAATTTAAGCAATACTGGATTAACCAATATACAAACTTTATACAATGCAAACGGTTTGCCAATTAAAGCTGGCGACCCAGTATTATCCTTTTTAGATGCTGAACCAACAAGTCCAATCGATTATCCTAGCGGAGCTGGAGATAACGGTATTGGTGCAGGAGTTTTGGCTGGTAGAGCAGATTATGTTATAGCTCCAAATGGCATTAGCCGAATTGTATATCCAGGTTTATGGAAACTAGGAACTTATAGAACTGACAATAAAGGAACTTTAGGACAACCAAATGCCGCTATTACAAGGCCGTTCCCTGTAGCTAAATTTTCTGAATTGTATTTTGTAGCTGCCGAAGCAGCAGTAAAAGGAGCAACAGGATCAATGACTGCAAGACAACTTATAAATGTTATTCGTGCTCGTGCTGGTAAATGGCGTTGGAATAATAATGGTAATGTAGCTAAAGTAGCCGACAATAGCGCTGCAATGACAAATGCTACGCCAGCAGTAATTGATATCAATTACATCTTAGCAGAACGTTCACGCGAATTTTACGGCGAAGGTTACCGTTGGTATGATTTAGTAAGAACTCAAAAGTGGAATGAAATAGCAGGTTCTTATCAAATTTGTGGTTCAAATTATGGGCAACATACACCAGAAACTTTTACCAGAACAATTCAACCGTATCATTATTTAAGACCCATTCCTGTTGGTCAAATTGATGGAATGGAAATGTCAGATGCAGAAAAAGCTAGCTATCAAAACCCTGGTTATTAATTAGTATTTTTTCTTGAGGAATATTTTAAAATATTCCCCAAGATAACCAGAAGAAATTTCATACTGCATAGCTAACACATCATTGAATAATATAGTTATAAGTGAAGTTTTTACATAATTCTTTTATAACTTAGTTGAAGTTAGTTTAGTTAGAAGCCGAGGGGAAATAAACTCTCGGCTTTTTTTTTAAGCCAAAAAAAAACATCAATAACTGTTAAGAAAATAGCCAACACAATCTTCTTTTTAAAATTCTCTGGAGCTAATAATTTTCAGATTGAACGAATCAAGAAATTAAAAACTATAATTTTGAATAAACGTAAGTAAAAATCCATCTTAAAAACATACTTCATAAACATTCACAATGAGATATTTTCAAAAAATAATAATAGCCCTTTTAGCTTTTTTCAGTTTTGAGAGTACCAAGGCTGCTGACCCTTTTATTACAACCGAAAAAAATCCGAGTGCAATTACTCTAAAAGAAAAAACAATACATCTTTCATTCTATGTAAATATAGGATTGGACAAAGGTGTTTTAAGATCTGTCACTAATTTGCAAACTGATTTTGAAAAAGTCACGGGTGAAAAGCCAACTCTTTTAAATCAAATTACTAGTACTTCAAATCCCGTTATTATCATTGGAACGATTGGTGACAATTCTATTATTGATGAATTGGTTAAACAGAAAAAAATCAATCCAAATGCTTTAAAAGGAAAGAGTGAAAAATTCATCATTCAAAACATTAATAATCCTAATGATCAAAGCAAAGATGCTATAGTAATCGCTGGAAGCGACAAACGAGGAACCATTTATGGTATTTATGAATTTTCAAAACAAATAGGTATCTCTCCATGGTATTATTGGGCTGATGTTCCTGTTGAGAAAAAAGAAAACCTCTATTTTAAAAAAGGAATTTACACAGATGGTGAACCCGCAGTAAAGTATAGAGGTATTTTTATAAATGATGAAGCGCCTGCTTTGAGTGGTTGGAGCAAAGCAACATTTGGAGGATTTAACAGCCAATTTTACGAAAAAATTTTTGAACTTCTCCTGCGTCTAAAAGCCAATTATATGTGGCCTGCCATGTGGGGTAATGCATTTTATGATGACGATCCCAAAAATGGAGAATTGGCCAATGAAATGGGAATTGTAATGGGAACTTCACACCATGAACCTATGGCTTTGGCACAATCGGATTGGCATCGTTATATTAAAAAATACAATTTGCCTAATGTTTGGGATTACTCCAAAAACAAAACCGTTTTGGATGATTTTTGGAAAAAAGGGATGGAGCGCAGTAAAAACTGGGAAAAACTTGTTACCATAGGAATGCGTGGCGACGGCGACGAAGCCATGAGCGAAGGCACCAATATTAGTCTATTGGAAAACATTGTAAAAAACCAACGTCAGATTATTGAAAAAACAACGGGTCAAAAACCCAAAAAAACACCTCAGATTTGGGCATTATACAAAGAAGTTCAAGACTATTACGACCAAGGAATGCGTGTTCCCGATGATGTGATTTTATTATTCTGTGATGACAATTGGGGGAATGTCCGCAAACTTCCAGACCTATCAAAACCCTTGCATAAAGGTGGTTACGGAATGTACTATCATTTTGATTACGTAGGAGGGCCACGAAATTCTAAATGGATTAATATTAGTCCTATTCAAAGAGTTTGGGAACAAATGAATTTGAGCTACCAACACGGAGTAGATAAGGTTTGGATTGTAAATGTAGGAGATCTTAAACCGATGGAATTCCCAATCAGTTTCTTTCTCGATATGGCTTGGAATCCAAAACAGTTTAATTCTCAAAATCTTTTTGAATACACCCAAAATTGGGCAACTCAACAATTTGGAGCAAAACACTCCAAAGAAATTGCAACTTTACTCAATAGGTATCCAAAATATAACCGTCGAGTAACTCCAGAGATGCTTGATAGTAAAACCTACAGTCTTGAAAATTACAATGAATTTGAAACAGTTGTAAATGATTATAAGAATTTAGCTTTGGAGGCTTACCGCATTTATGCCGAAATCCCAGCTCTCTATAGAGATGCGTATTTTGAACTGGTACTCTATCCTATTGACGCTTGTAGTAACTTATATGAAATGTATTTGGCACAAGCCAAAAACAAAAGATTTGCAGCTGAAAACAATATAATGGCAAACTATTATGCTGACAAAGTAAAAAAGTATTTTGAAAGAGATTCTATTCTACAAAACAAATACAATACTGAAATTGCTGGAGGTAAATGGACTCATATTATGGATCAAATGCGCATTGGCTATAAAAGCTGGCATGATGAACCCAAAAATATTTTACCAGATGTAAATTATGTCACAGAAAATGAAAAAACAGCTGATAAAATTTTTCAAGAAAAAAACGGATTTGTATCTATTGAAGCTGAAAATTTTTCTAGAGTAAATGAATCCAAAAACATTCACTGGGAAATCATTCCTGATTTTGGCAAAACAGTATCAGGAATTACCACATTTCCTCAAAATGCTTATCCAAATAAAGACGAAAATATTTATGTAGAATATGAAATAGAATTTAGCTCTGTTGGTCAATTCAATGTAGAATTACTTCTAGCCCCAACATTAAACTTTAACAACAATAAAAGTTTACGCTATGAAATTTCATTTGATGGAGAAAACCCGCAAACCATCAATTTCAATGGCCATTACAAAGGTGAATTGGGCAAATGGCAGGCAGAACACATTGTTCGTTCGGCAACAAAACTACCGATCTTGAAACCAGGTAAACACAAATTAAGGTTTCGTGTTTTAGAACCTGGAATTGTATTGCAAAAAATTTTGATCGATACTGGAGGCTTAAAACCAACTTATTTAGGAGCTCCGCAAAGCGAAATGAAATAGTTTTGTTTTTCTTATAAAAAAAGACCTAACAGGCTTTAAAAACCTGTTAGGTCTAAATCTCTAATAAACCTTTTTAACGATTCCCTATCCCTAATCTTAGTTTGCATTAGCCTATTTCATCTGAACTTTACTCCACTAAGATCTAACTATTATACCGCTATTTTGCGACTCATAACATCAGGTTATATAAGATACTGTGTTTTTTGGGATGTGCTTTGAAAATTAATTTTTAATTGATTTTTAGATAACATGATGTTATAGGCTTAAAGATATTTTTACGCTCATTAAATAAACGCCCAAATGAAAAACACAAACCTTTTTTTATTGAGCGCACTAGTTGCAGCTACTTTTGCAAGTTGTGATAATGATGACAAGGATAGTCAATCTGAATCAGATAAAACTTTTACAATTGCAGTCATTCCTGATACTCAAAACATGACCGATTTTACACACCAAAAAAGCTTTTTGGTGAAAGATGGTGTAAATTTTCCAATTGATGCTTCGACGCAATTTTATTCGATGATGCAATACATTGCTGATAATGCAGTAACAAATGGTGGTGATATTGTTTTTGCAACTTCGGTTGGCGATATTTGGCAACACCAAACAGAAATTATAGATCAAGAGCATTTAGACAGAGGGTTTTCGCATGATCCAAAAACCATTATTGCAAACTCAGGTGAAGTTTTTCCGACTGTAGAAACTAGCAATTTTGAAATGCCTTTGGCACGTCAAGGTTTTGAACTCATAGCAAAAACAGGAATTCCTTTTGGGGTCGCTCCAGGGAATCATGACTCAGACGCTATCTGGTCTGAAGCTTCTTTTAAATCCGATCCAAGCAGAATTGGAGAAATAGCTACTGTGGGTTTAATTCCTGAAATTGTTGGAATGTTACACATTGGGGGGCACAAGAATTTTAATTCCGTATTTGGTTCTCTATCAACGTTTTTCAAAAACAAATCTTGGTATTTATCCAGTTATAATGGAGGGGCTAACTCTGTACAAAAGTTTACAGCAGCAGGTTACACTTTCTTAAATATCAGTTTAGAAATGCATCCAGGAGATGATGTATTAGCTTGGGCACAAGCTGTTATCGATGCGAATCCTGGCTTACCGACAATGATTACTACCCATGACTTCTTAAAAGAAAACGGAAAGCGTGAAGCAAATCCGATAATTGATTTAGCTAAAATAGATCCTTTGCATCATAATTCGGCAGACCAAGTTTTTGAAAAATTAATCATGCCTAATAACCAGATTTTCTTGGTGTTATGCGGACATCATCATGGTAAGGCTATACGAACAGACAAGAACAATAAAGGAAACCAGGTATATCAGGTTTTGGCCGATTATCAGGATAGAGGGCAAAGTGTCTTAGATGCAAACCCTGATTTTAGAAATGCTCATGGTACTAAATACGGCATTGGAGATGGATGGTTACGATTAATGAATTTTGATTTTACTACCAATACTCCTAAGATTGTAGTAAAAACCTACTCAAGTCATTATAAAAAATTCTCAGACGAGGTTTCGAATTATCCAGCTTGGTATAAAGCTAATGAAAACCCTAAGGTTACTGATAGTGAATTCTTTGCTTTGGATAGTTATACAATAGACTTATCGGATTTTAATAACCGATTCAACAAATAATTAAACTCTTATAAGGAAACTTTTTTTCCTTTGTTTTAAAGCCAAATCGAGATTGATTTGGCTTTTCTTTTTCCAACACAAACTCATGTGTAGGTGGCCCTATCGAACCTAATTATTGTTTTATGATGAAATACTACTATAGCTCTTTCCAAAACGGTTTCCTAGTCCAGATAGAAGTAAAAATCCTTATTACCTGGGGGTTCGGGCAATAAAATTACTTCGTCAATTCGCTATCGCCTGTGTACAACGGATAGCTGGAAAATGCTCCTAAAAACAAAGCAATAGAACTCGATTGAAATTCGGGGCAACAAATCCATTTTTACTGTTGAAAAAGCATTTTTTAAGTCAAAAAAAAACCTTTCGATAAATTGATCGAAAGGTTTTTGTCAACTAACAAAACTTAAACTTATGGTATAATCAAATCTCCTGAGAAATCTTCACTTACATCTTTTCCGGCTAGACCATCGGAAACACCTTTGTAGGCATGCTTACGTTTGTAGCTAGCGTCCCAAATATTTGGTGATTCGTCTGGCAACCAGTTTTCGTGCTCTACTTCGTTATCCGAAACACCCCAAATTGTAATTCCGTATTGTTGTGCTTTTGGGATGTGTTGTTTGTACGAGTCGATAACAAATTGATACATTGCAGACTGATTAGCTAATTGCTCTAAAGTTGGAGATTTAGTTCCTAATCTAACGTCTAATTCAGACACTTTTATCAACTTGCCACTAGCCGCTAATTTTTGAAACATCTGAACAATTTGATCTTTGTTTGTGCTTAACGAAATATGCATTTGGGTACCGATACCATCGACAGTTGCTCCTTGACTTTCGATGTATTTCACGTAGTCGATTAATCCGTCACATTTGGCCAAACTAGATTCTAGGTTGTAGTCGTTGATAAACAATTTGTCGGTTGCATTTCCGTGTTGACGAGCCAATTTGAAGGCTTTTACAGCGTAATCTTTACCTAAATACTTAACCCAATAGAATTCATCTGAAGCTAATTCGGCCACAACTCCATCACGTAAAGATCCACCTTCTTTCATAGGTTCGTTTACCACGTCCCAAGCATGGATATCATTTTTGTAGTGTCCTACCATTTTAGAAATCCAGTTCTCCATAGCGTCGCCAATGATTTGAGCTTTTTCGGCATCTGTTTTTTCAACAATAACTGGGCCTGTACCTCCACCTCCAGCAGCAACAACAGGGGTAATTACAATATCATCTATCATAAATGTAGCAGCCGTAGCACCAAAATCGAAAATAAATTTAGTTTTATCTGCCGTAGATGGTTTTAAGGTTTTTACCACTTGAGTCCAAGTATTGGTAACGTTAATTCCACCATAATAATCACCAGCGTAACTTGCGTTTTGAATTTCGACTTGTAGAGCAGCTGGCACATCGGATTTTACCCAAAACGTACAAGTATATTCTTTGTCTTTTTCTAGAGCAGCACTGAAGGTATAAACTTGTTGTGCGCTATAATTATTGGCTGCAACCGGATTCATTAGAACCATTGCATAACCTTTTCCTCCATAACCTTCGCCATTTGCAGAAATAGCTCTTGTAGAACCATTACCATAACCAGACCAAGGCGAAAGAGAACCCGTTTCGAAATCACCATTACTCACTAGATTTACAACAGTTGGAGTAGCATCTAAATCGACTACAGCAAAACTATCAACATCTATAAAATAAGTAACATCTGGCAAATACCCCATATCCAAATTCATTTTGAAAGTAGTTCCAGTGGCATCGTTTACCTTGATTTTTACTTGTTTCCATTGAGAAGTGGTTTCAAAAGCTTCTGTCCAAGAACCTCCTGTTGCAAACCAATCCTTCCATGGGTAATTGTTCCCTAATCCAGAGAATGAAAGCCTTCCCTTTCCAGGTACATCCGATTTTACGAAAAATGAAATTTCGTATTCATGCCCACTTACAGCTGGTATATCTGGCGATGTCAATTGCAAGCTCCAAGCATTTGCTGATGTTGCGCTAGAGATCAATTTTATTGCTTTAGAAGTACTTGATAAACCAGCGCCATCTACTATTGATATTCCCGCACCTTGATTGTTACGAGCCCAACCCCCACTAAAAGAGCCATCTTTTAGTCCAGCGATATTTAAAGAATTAGCACCACTAGAACCTGGAATAACTGTTGGTGCAATTATACTATTTAAATAGCTTGCATTGTTATTAGAATGCCACACTAAAGTATGTCCGAACACCGAAAGACCTGCTTCTTTCGTTTTGGCTATAAAAGCATCAACTTTATCAAATTTAATATCGCCATTGGCACTTACCATCGGACCATGTTTCATCAAATAACCAACTGTAACTTCATCAAAATTTTCGTTGGCAATACTACGATAAACATCATCACTCATGTACAAATCCAACCCTATACCCACACCGAGTTTGAAATCGGTGTAGGTTTTTAGCGGTTCGTAACGGCTAATTTTTTCAGCTAATTCTAGCGGTAATTCCGATGATGCAACCTCACCGTGATCGGGGTCTTTGCCCCATTCCATCAAATTATCATCGCAAGATGCAAACAATAGGCATGAAAATGCGATTGCTGGAAGTATTTTATTATATCTCATACTATTCATATTTTTAGTTAAACAAACCCTTTGCTATCAAATGATAGCAAAAAGTGTTGTTACATTGTTTTAATTTGGAAAATCGCTATACGTTGGCGTTGCTAGAGAAACAATTCTCCAATTATCTGTATAAACACTTACAGAGGTTGCCGCAGACGGAAACTCTACTTCGCTACTTTGTCCTGTAACATTAGACAATTTGATGTCTGAGTTTTCGAAATAAAAACCGAAGTTTTTGTAAGTCGCAACCTCTCTAAATGCAAGTACATCTTCAAAAGTAAAATCCCCTTCAGAGAAACTGTACAATTTGTTCAAAGGAATAGTAACCGTTTGCCATCCTGTTGTTTGAAAAGGGACTACTTCACCATCGTTAGTTAACCATGGAACATAATTGTAGGTTGCTCCAGCCCATTCTCCTCCATTAAAGTTATTGATAAGACATACTTTTAGGAAACCTGTATTGGCCCAAACATTTGGTACGTAAATATCAAATTGCAAAGCAACTTCGCTAAGGGGTGTAGTTGCTGGTATATAAGGTGTCAATTGACCTCTCCAATCATCTACTCCGTTACCTGCTGTCCAAACTTCAGAACAACGATTTTTAGCAGCTTCAAATGATGCAATACGACTTGGACGATGTGGTACATACTTTCCTTGAGAAACATTATCAATTCCAACAGTAGCCGATTCTAAATCAACATCTTTTATCATACTGGCGGCACTTCCCCAAAAACCGTGAGTACCGTTTCCATCAAAATCAAGAATTACCCCTTTTTTGAAGTTAAAATAAGCTGGAGAATATACTCCACCATTTGCACTTTCTACCAAAAGAGAACCTCCAGTTGTTGCAACACCAGCAGGCATAGCAACTGTAAAAAACTCTCCATCTTCATCTGAAGTAATTCCTGAAGTTACTACAACATTTCCAGGAAAAACAACCTTCTCAACTTCCGTCAAACCTGTACCGTAAACAGTAATCATTTCACCAACTTTTGGCATCGTATTCGAAATAGAAGTAATTACTGGAGCTCCAGAACGAATTTCGAACGGGAATACAACTTCATTTCCGTCATTTACCAAACGAATGGTATTACGAACAAATGGATCAGCATCCATAGTAGGTGTATCGGCAGAAATCGAAATCAACATCGAATTGTTGGTCACATAAACAGTATTAAAATAGGTTTCGAAACCATTTATATATACTTTTTTCAAACCTTCAAACCCTCCTCCTTCAATACGAATTAACTGTCCTAAACGGGCAAATTTGACTTCTCTATCAGGAACAGACGAATTCACATCTTCCAAAAAAACCTTGTAAACAGCTATCGGTCCAGAATTCGAACTATCATCATCGTTACAGGCATTGAACAACAGGGATGCAAACATCACAAGCACCATTGTAATTGCCGTACAATATTTTTTATTTAAACTATATTTTTTCATTTTTTCGAATGTTCTTTTAATTAAATAAATCAGTTATTTTTTCATCTTTGAATTCATAACGAACTGGTGCTTCACTTAATAATGGATTCTGAATTACTTCTGATTCTGGGTAAGGCATCAAAAAGATTGACGTATCTATTGATCCTATGGCTCTAGATGTATTATCTCTAGTAGCATCTACTGAAACTGTATTGGTAGCTGCAGCATAGGTTATTGGCACAATAACTCCTCTGCTTTGTCCTGTTATATAGTTTACTACCTCTTGTTGTTTATAATAAGATCTCCTTACTAAGTCATACCAATATTGTCCTTCCATACATAACTCTACTCGACGCTCATGTCGGATGTCTTCATAGGTTAAAGATGTTTTCTCTGCTAATCCAGCTCTTACTCTTAAAACATTAAAAAGAGTTAAAGCATTTGCATCACTAGTACTAGCATTATTTCCTAAAGTAGCCTCTGCATAATTAAGGCATACCTCAGCCAAACGCAACATATAAGTATTCAAAGCCGAATTTTGTTTGGTTATCTTTGAGTTATCTTTTGTAGAACCAACAACTCCTTTCTTTACGTTTACAAAAGTGTTGGCATGATCTACTGTATAACCTCCATTTGCTACGTTGATTTCTGGATAAAAGTCTTCATCGGCCATCCAAGTTGCATGACGTCTTTTATCTTGGGTTTCATATTCATACAAAATATCGTTAGAAGCTCTTGTCCAATATCCCCAAGCAGCATCATCACCTGTAATATCCGATCCTAATGCAAAATAAGCTTGTTGTGTATTACTCACTCCATAACCCCCATTTGGAACCCATTGTAAAGCAAACATTGATTCAAGGTTGTTATTATTGTCAATTTTAAACAAATCTTCATAATTTGTCATCAACTTATAAGGCCCTTCTGCGATAACTTTTTCAGCTGCTTTTTTGGCCAAATCAAGATAACTTTGGCTTCTGGTACCTGAATTTGGGTTGTCGCTTAAACCAGCCACAGACAAATACAAGCGAGATAACATTCCGAAAGCGCTATACTTTGTCAAACGTCCTGCTTGAGGAGCTGCTTCTGGCAAAAATTTTGCTGCAAATTCCATATCGCGAATTGCAAATTCATATACGTCCTGTACTGGATTCGTATTAACAACTGGATTCTTTACTAGCTCTGCTGGATCTGTACTAATAATAACATTACCCCATAAAGATGCTAAATACCAATAAGCTGTACCTCTCATAAAACGCGCTTCGGCTATGTATTTATTTTTTACAGCTTGATCAACTTCACTAGCTTCAATCCCGATAATAACGTTATTGGATTGTTGCACTACATTGTACAAAGAACCCCAAGCCGATACTAATGGCCCAGTTAATCCAGTTTCAGTCAAATCTGCAAATGGATAGATATAATCAGAATAAGGAGCATATAAATTATAAGCACGACCATCACCTAAACCATAATAGAATTTATCATTAAAATCAAACCAAACTTTATTGTATAAAGGAGCAGTTGCTGCTTTAAAATCATCTTCGCTTTGATAAAAATTCTCTTTGGTAATCAAGTCATTTGGTTCTACCTCAAGAAAGTCATCATTACAACTTGTCACTAAAAAAGATAAAGTAACAAAAAGAAAAATGCGTTTAATATGTCTATTTTTCATTTTATTTTAAGTTTAAAATTTAACATTTACTCCAAGAGTAGTAACACGAGGCGAAGGATAACGTCCGTTATCAATACCAGAATAAAGCGCACTATTATTTAGGGTTCCCACTTCTGGATCGTACCCTGAATATTTAGTAAATGTCATGATATTTTGCATGTTTGAATATACTTTGATACCCGCCACACCAATTTTTGAAACTAGAGAATTAGGCAAGTTATATCCAATAGAAATGTTTTTGATACGTACAAAAGAACCATCCTCTACAAAACGATCACTAAAACGGAAATTAGAAGTTGAAGCTGCAGATGAAGCTGCAATACGAGGCATATAAGGATCTCCTCCTACGATTTGAACATTACGGTAATCGTTTGGTCCGTCAGGATTGATCAAAGCCAATTGAGCATACCCTAAAGCTGTATCTAATAAGTTAGTATTCTCACGAGGATTTTCTAGAAAACGACGTTGGTAGTTCACGACATCGTTACCATAAGAACCATCAATAAAGATACTCATATCAAAACCTTTATATGAAAACGAATTGGTAAGACCAAAAGTAAATTTAGGCAATGGATTCCCAATATATTGCAAATCCTTATCATCGATCACACCATCTTTGTTGGCATCATCAAACATATAATCCCCGATCCAAACTCCATTTTCACCAATTGTCATATCTTTTGGTAAAGCAGTTGGCACTACATTTCCAGAAGCATCTTTGTAATAGAAATCAGTTGCTTTTTCGAATCGTCCTATCACTTTGTATCCATAAAACTGACTGATTGGCTTTCCTACTGCTGTACGAGTAACCACTGTAACATCTGATCCTTGTTGAACAGTTCCGTCATAATGACCTGAATCACTATTCAATGACAGTACTTTATTCTCATTCATTGAGAAAACCAAATTAGAGGTCCAACTGAATTCTTTGTTTTGAATATTTACGGTATTCAAAGCTAGCTCAAAACCTTTATTTTCAAGATCTCCGATGTTATACCATGGAGCAGAAGTTGACCCTTGCCCAGATGTTCCTACATACGCTGGTAATGCCAATCTATTTAACAAATCGTCTGTTCTTCTGTAATAAACATCGGCTACCAACTCAATTCGATTATCAAAAAGACCTAAATCAAAACCAATATTTGAAGAATAGGTTGTTTCCCATTTTAGTTCTGGATTCGCTGTATTAGATGCTAACAAACCAGTTCCCCAAGAGGCCGTTGGGCTTGAAGCATAAGTTGATGTATAAGCGTAATTAGGCACATTTTGATTACCAACTGCTCCCCAACTCATTCTAAGTTTTAGATTATTGATAGTCTTACTATCTTTTAAGAAATTCTCATTAGAAACTTTCCAAGCAAAGGCAGCCGATGGGAACCATCCCCAACGATTTTCTTCGGCAAATTTTGAAGAACCATCACGACGAATCGTAGCTGTCAATAAATATTTATCATCAAAAGAATAAAACAATCTACCAAAATAAGAACTCAATGAATTATTACTACTATGGTTATCTACTCTTGCCGTAGTAGGATCTCCCATACTTAAATCAGTAGAGGTATTGGTCAAATAACCCGAAACAGATCCATATAAATTTTCCCAATGATTTTCTTGTGCTTCTTGACCTAACATCGCATTTATCGAATGATTGCCAAAATCACGAGTATAGTTTAAAACATTATTCCAAATCCAGTTTTTGCTATTACTTTTAGTACGAGTTCCTACTCGATTAACATTTTCAATCGCTCCAAAAGTATAAGAAGGGTCAAATGTATAAGCACTATTAAAACCATAATCTAATGAATATTGAGTTTTAAAAGTTAATCCTTTTGTAATAGTTATGTCAGCATAGGTGTTTGCTCTTAGTCCAAAACCTTCATTGTTATTATCTCTGATTGAAGCCAGTCCAATTGGATTATTTTGAACAAATTGATCAGTATCTGGGCCATCAAAAGAACCATCTGCATTACGTACAGCAACGTTTGGAGTTTGCTTTAAAGCAGTAAGAATTAAAGACCCATCATTAATTGTAGTATTTTGTTTGGTATTGCTTAACGCAAAATTCAGACCTACTTTAAAATAATCTCTAACTTGTGAATCTAAGTTACTCGTCAAGTTAAAACGACTAAAAGAAGATCCCACAGCAATACCTTCTTGATCCATATAACCAACTCCCATAAAATAGGTACTTTTGTCAGAACCTCCCGAAGCTGATAAATTGTAATTTTGAATCAAAGCTTGATTAAACAATTCTTTTTGCCAATCAGTACCTTCACCTAATAAATCAGGACGGATAAAATTTGGATCAGCCTCTACAATACCCATTTCAGAGCGAGTATTTTTGTGAATGGCATATTGTTTTAAATCCAATACATTTAGTTGTTTTGGAATTTCTTGCCATCCAACATTAGAGTCAAAATTTAATGCTAACTCTCCTTTTTTACCTCTCTTGGTTGTAACCATAATAACTCCAGCAGCAGCACGAGAACCATAAATTGCGGTAGCCGAAGCATCTTTTAGGATATCAATAGAAACAATATCCGCAGGGTTAATTGTAGAAATCGGATTTGCATTTACGTTACTATTAGCATTCGGATCAATCACAACTCCATCGATAACATAAATAGGCTGAGTTCCTCCATTGATAGAACTAATCCCACGAATATTAACATTTGAAGAAGCACCTGGCGCTCCACTATTAGCCGATACTTGTACCCCTGCTGCACGTCCTTGCAATATTTGCTCGATTGAAGTAGTCACAGTTTGCGTTACTACTTTGCTAGAAACTGTAGATACAGAACCCGTTAAATCTTTACGTTTCATAGTTCCGTACCCAACGACTACAACCTCGTTAAGCGTATTCAAATCCTCTGCTAATACAACAGTAATTTTTTGTCTTCCGCCTAAAGCTATGTTTTGCGTTTTGTATCCAACATAACTAAAAACAAGTGTTGCCTGATCTGAAACATTCGAAAGCGTAAAAGTTCCGTCAAAATCCGTAGCAACAGCATTCTTTGTTCCCTGAACCAATACACTTACTCCTGGCAAAGGTCCCGTTTGATCCGAAACAGTCCCAGTTACGGTTCTCTGGGCATTCATGTGAGCGTAAAATAAAAACATCAGAATCGTAAATCCTAATTGTTTAAGATGTCCGCTTTTCAATAGTAAAAAGTTAGTCATAAAATGTTAATTTAATTAATTTGTAGTTCGGTTTGGTTAATTTTTTTAATTCATATTCGTATTATCTAAATATTAAACTTGTTTCAGACAAATATATATAAAAACACAATATACACAATCGGTTGTGTATATTTTTTTTTACGATTTGATAAAAAAATCATACTTAAAATTTAATATATAAAATAAATATTCGTAATAAAGTAAATATTTGTCAATTGAAGTTGTAAAAAAAACAAAACCAATAAAACATCTACAACGTTTTAGTAGATTTCTTAAAGAAATCATAAAAACTAAAAATCCCCTATGGGATGTATTTTTGAAAATAAATTTTTATCGCTGAAAAAAAACAACCCTTATTGTAAGAAAAAAAACACTTGTAAATACTGGAAAAGTGCTGAACAAATATCAAAAAAACATTATTTAGGAAAAATTTGAGACAAAATTCATCTGACCTATGCAAAAGCCCTCAAAAGATTGTCTAATGAAATCTGAAATCCTGTTTTTAAATTTCAAAACCAATCAATATGCTTTTAAAAAAAACAACCCATTGCTTTCTATTTTTTTCAAATAAAAAAGCAATGGGTTAATTATCATAAGCCATTGATAAACAAAAAATTTTGCTACAATGTAAACACTTTTGTTTAAAAATTTATAAACTCAAAAACCGATTCGTTTACATATTCTTCATTTGGATTTAGTATTGAAGAAGGAAAATTATCATGATTTGGTGCATCAGGATAATTTTGTGTCTCAAAACAGATAGCAGGAAATGCGGTAAACTTTGCATCATCTGAAAAAGGCAAATCAGCAAATTGTTTTGGTGTATAAACAACAGAAGCTGGTTGATTGGTATAAACATTCATTTTAATTCTCGTTTTTTGAGAAACCAAAGAAGCTTTTACAGTTGCATCTTTTCTTAAAACAAAAGTATCATCAAAACCATCAAAATTATTTTTCCCTATTACGGCATTATTCCTTACGTCAAATTTAGAATCATCTACCGCTATTAATTTTCCAGATGGTAACAATCTATCATCAACATCTAAATAAAAATCACTATTGATTTGAAGTTCGTGATCTAAAATAGAACCTTCACCATCTAAATTGAAATAAGCATGGTTGGTCAAATTTACAACTGTTGGCTTATCAGTTGTAGCCGTATATTTAATCTTCAAACAATTATCCGAAGTTATCAAATAAGTCACTTCGGTTTTTAAATTACCTGGATAACCTTCCTCCTGGTCTTGGCTAAAATAAACTAAAGTAACCTCATCATCAGATTGTTTTTTTACTTTCCAATATTGATGAGAGAACCCTTTTTTTCCACCATGTAAATGCACTCCGTTTTGATGCTCAACAGGATAAGTAGTTCCATTGATTGCAAAAGCTCCACCAGAAATTCTACCAGCATACCTACCTACAGTCGAACCAAGATATAAAGGATTACTTAAGTAAGGTTCTTCGAGATAATTTGAAGCCTCTTTTAAACCAACAACAACATTGGTAAATGATTTTTGCCCATTAGGAACTAATAATTTCAAGACGGTTGCACCATAGTTAGACACTGTAAGCTCCATTCCGTTTTGGTTCTTGATTTTGATTGTTTGGATTTCTTCCATTGATTAGTAAATAGACGTTTTCTTAAATTATTTTCTTTTCAAAACTTTTTTTACTGCTTTGACTATGGCCTCACTATTCAATTCATATTTATCCATCAATTGCGCAGGAGTACCACTTTCTCCAAAAGTATCTTGCGTAGCAACAAATTCTTGTGGGGCTGGATTGTTTACTGCCAAAACTCTAGCAATACTTTCGCCTAACCCACCCATAAAATTGTGCTCTTCGGCAGTTACAATACATCCCGTCTTAGCAACGGATTGTAAGACTGCTATTTCGTCTAAAGGTTTAATGGTATGAATATTTATTACTTCAGCCGAAATTCCCTCAGCTTCTAATGTCGCTGCAGCAACAAGAGCTTCCCAAACCAAGTGACCTGTAGCAACTATCGTTACATCAGTTCCTTCATTTAATAAAATGGCTTTGCCAATTTCAAATGGTTCATCGGCTGGCATAAAATTTGGAACAACTGGACGACCAAAACGTAAATAGGCAGGACCGTGATGAGATGCTAATGCGATAGTGGCTGCTTTGGTTTGGTTATAATCACAGGTATTTATAACAGTCATCCCCGGTAACATTTTCATTAACCCAATATCTTCTAAGATTTGATGCGTTGCACCATCTTCACCCAGAGTTAAACCAGCATGAGAAGCACAGATTTTTACATTTTTATCAGAATAAGCTACAGATTGTCTGATTTGATCGTACACTCTTCCTGTAGAAAAATTGGCAAAAGTTCCTGTAAAAGGGATTTTACCTCCGATAGTTAATCCCGCAGCAATTCCGATCATATTGGCTTCTGCAATTCCGATTTGGAAAAAACGCTCAGGGTTTTCTTTAATGAATTCTTCCATTTTCAAAGAACCTATCAAATCGGCACATAAAGCAACTACATTTGGATTTGTTCTTCCTAGCTCCGCTAATCCCGAACCAAAACCGCTTCGGGTATCTTTACTTCCTGTATTTGTATATTTTTTCATTGTTGTTTTTTGCTATATGCAATACGCTTTAGACAATAAATAAAACTTTATTTCATAAAGCTTAAAGCATTTTTAATAATCCCCTAAAGTTTCTTTGTTTTGAGACAAACCATTTGCCAACTGCTCATCGTTTGGAGCTTTACCATGCCAAGCATGTGTGTGCATCATAAAATCGACACCATTACCCATGACGGTATGCAACAACACACAAACTGGTTTTCCTTTACCTGTCAACCCTTTTGCTCTAGCAAATCCAATCAAAATAGACTCTAGATCATTCCCTTTTTCGATTTCTAAAACATCCCAACCAAAAGCTTCAAATTTAGCTTTCAGATCTCCCATATCCAGAACATCTTTGGTAGAACCATCGATTTGTTGTCCGTTAAGGTCAATAGTTGCAATTAAGTTATCTACTTTTTTGGCAGAAGCATACATAATCGCTTCCCAGTTTTGACCTTCCTGTAGTTCGCCATCTCCGTGAAGGGTGTATATCAAATGGGAATCTCTATTTAATTTTTTGGCTTGTGCCGCACCAAGTGCTACAGACAAACCTTGACCCAATGAACCCGATGCTATGCGAACACCTGGTAAACCTTCATGAGTGGTTGGATGACCTTGTAAGCGGGAATTAAGCAAGCGAAATGTATTTAATTCGGACACTTCAAAATAGCCACATCTAGCCAAAACACTATAAAAAACAGGCGAAATATGTCCGTTAGATAAAAAGAATAAATCCTCTCCCATACCATCCATATCAAAACCAGATTTTCTTTGCATGATATTGTTATACAAAGCCACTAAAAATTCAGTGCATCCTAAAGAACCTCCTGGATGACCCGAATTTACTTTGTGAACCATTCGTAAAATATCTCTACGTGTTTGAGAGACGATATCTTGTAATTGATGTATTTCCATAATTATAAATTCATTTTTTTAGCGTCTTCAACAAATTGGGCCAAACCAATATCGGTTAATGGGTGTTTTAATAATCCTTTGATGGCTGATAAAGGTCCTGTCATTACATCAGATCCAACTTTGGCACAATTGATTATATGCATCGTATGTCGAACAGAAGCTGAAAGGATTTGAGTTTCGAATCCGTAATTGTCATAAATTTCACGAATTTCTTCAATCAAATGCATTCCATCTGTAGAAATATCGTCTAAGCGTCCTAAAAACGGTGAAACATAAGTAGCACCCGCTTTTGCCGCTAAAAGCGCTTGACCCGCTGAGAAAACCAAAGTAACATTGGTTCTTATTCCTTTGCTTGAAAAATATTTACAAGCTTTGATTCCATCTTCGATCATTGGCAGTTTTACAACGATTTGTCCGTGCAAAGCTGCTAATTCCTCCCCTTCTTTTACCATTCCTTCATAATCTGTCGAAATTACTTCGGCCGAAACATCGCCATCTACAATATTGCAGATATCTAAATAATGTTTCAAAATATTTTGTTTTCCTGTGATGCCTTCTTTGGCCATAAGTGATGGATTTGTAGTAACTCCATCTAATACTCCTAAAGCCTGAGCTTGTTTAATGTCTTCTAAATTGGCAGTGTCAATAAAAAATTTCATTTGGTTATTTTTTTGTTTATAATTAATAAATCGAATTGATAAAATTTAGTTCCTGTAAAAAGAATAGGGTTGATACCATTCTCGTATTCAACCCTATTCACTGACTAATAACTAAATTTTAGATATATTGATTGATGATATTCTCAAACAATTCTTGCTTACCGCTTTGTAAGTTCAATTCGCCGTTTTCTTGAGCGATTTTGTATAAAGCTTGTAAGTCTAATTTTCCTTCTTCGAAAGCTTTTCCGTTTCCAGAATCAAATGAGCTGTATCGTTCTTTTCTTAATTTTTTGTAAGGCGAAGAAGTGATAATTTTATCAGCAGTTAGTAATGCTCTTGCAAAAGTATCAGCACCACCGATGTGAGCCAAGAATACATCTTCCATATCTGTTGAGTTTCTTCTGATTTTAGCATCAAAATTAACTCCACCACCTTGTAAACCTCCAGCTTTCAAGAATACCAACATCGCTTCTGTAGTTTCTTGAATGTTGTTAGGAAATTGGTCTGTATCCCATCCATTTTGGTAATCACCACGGTTAGCATCCAAACTTCCTAACATTCCTGCTTTGGCAGCTACTTCTATTTCGTGTTGGAAAGTGTGTTGTGCCAATGTAGCGTGGTTTACCTCGATATTCATTTTGAAATCTTTATCTAAACCATACTCACGTAAGAATCCAATAGCAGTAGCACAGTCAAAATCGTATTGGTGTTTTGATGGCTCCATTGGTTTTGGCTCTATAAAGAAGTTTCCTTTGAACCCTTGAGCACGTGCGTAATCTCTAGCTTGCGCTAAAAATTGTCCCATGTGATCCAATTCTCTTCCCATATCCGTATTTAGCAAACTCATGTATCCTTCACGACCTCCCCAGAATACATAATTTTCACCACCTAAAGCAATAGTAGCATCCAAAGCCAATTTTACTTGACCACCAGCTCTTGCCAAAACGTTGAAATCAGGATTGGTTGCAGCTCCATTCATATAACGTGCGTTCGAAAAACAGTTAGCCGTTCCCCAAAGCACTTTCAATCCAGACTCTTCCTTTTTTTGTTTGATATAATCTGTGATGAAAGCCAAACGCTTTTCAAATTCTCCAAAAGTTGGTCCTTCAGAAATCAAATCTACATCGTGGAAACAGAAATAATCAAATCCCATTTTGCTGATGAATTCAAAAGCAGCATCTGCTTTATCCTTTGCCGCCTGATACGGATCTGATGACTGGTTCCAAGGGAAACTCATGGTATTTACACCAAAAGGATCACTTCCTTGTGCGCAGAAACTATGCCAATAAGCAATAGCGAATTTGAAATGCTCACGCATTGTTTTTCCAGCAACCACTTGGTCTGGGTTGTAATATTTAAATGCCAAAGGGTTATCTGATTCTTTACCTTCAAATTTAATTTGGCCAATACCTTTGTAGTACTCTTTTTCTCCTAAAATTATCATCTTCTTAATTTTTTTTTGTTAATATTATTTCTAGTTCTTTTTTCCATTTTTGATAAGCCTCTAGATAAGGCTCTTTGTTTTGAAGTGGTAAAAACGTCATCACATGGTCATTTTTTGAAATATTCGAACCAAATTTCTCAAAATCCCCATCTGCTAAACCAACAGCTCTTGCTGCTCCTACCGCTCCAGTTGTGTTGTAAATTTCAATTTCATGTCCGATTAAAGTAGCGACTGTATTTGAAAAAATTTCGGAACGGAAAAGATTGTCATTCCCTGCACGAATCACTCCAATTGTTGCGTTATCGTCTTTTAAACATTCCATTCCGTAAACAAACGAAAAAGCAATTGCTTCTAAAGAGGCTCTGTATAAATGAGCGTTGGTATGAATATTGAAATTCAGATTTAAAATATGCGAACCAATGTTTTGATTGTTAAACATTCTTTCTGCTCCATTTCCGAAAGGAATCACAACCACTCCATCCGAACCAATATTTACTTGAGAAGCTTTTTCGTTCATGGCTTCATAAGATTCATTTCCTATGTTGTTACGCATCCAACGATATTGAATTCCAGCTCCGTTGATGTTCAATAATTTTCCAACTCTAGGATTATTTTCTGAATAATTTACATGAACAAAATTATTTACACGAGTACTTTTCCCTGAATTAGTCTCAGTTACTGCATAAAAAACGCCAGAAGTTCCACCTGTTGCTGCCACTTCGCCTGGACGCAAAACATTCAATGCCAAAGCATTGTTGGGTTGATCTCCAGCACGATATACAATAGGAATTCCTGCTCTAAGTCCAGTTTCTGCAGCTCCTTTTTCGTTCAAAACTCCTTGATTGGTAAAATTCTCAACGATTCTTGGTGTAAAAGCAGTATCGATTCCGTAATGTTCCAATAACCAATCCGCTACTTTGTTTTCTTTGTAATCCCAAAGCATCCCTTCCGAAAGACCATTCTTAGTGGTAGTTACCTCTCCAGTTAATTTCAAAGCGATAAAATCGCCAGGCAACATGTATTTGTATATTTTATTATAAACCTCTGGTTCGTTGTCTTTTACCCATTTCAGTTTAGAAGCTGTAAAATTTCCAGGAGAATTTAATAAATGCGTCATGCATTTTTCTTCTCCCAATTCTTCAAAAGCTTTGTTACCGATGGCAACCGCTCTACTGTCACACCAAATAATAGAATTTCGCAACGCTTTTTTGTCTTCGTCAACGATTACTAAACCATGCATTTGGTACGAAATCCCAACTCCGTTTATTTTAGAAGCATCAATATTGGCTTCTTTGATAGCTCTTTTAGTCGCTATACAAATGTAGTTCCACCACATTTCAGGATCTTGTTCAGCCCAATCAGCTTGAAGCGACAAAATATCCATTTCGTTTTGAGGTTCATTCAAAACGATAACTTTTTTTCCAGTTGCTGCTTCTACCAAGGCAACCTTGACAGAGGAACTTCCGATATCATATCCTATATAATACATAACTTATAATGATTCTCTTAATATTAAATGAGTTGGTACATAGTGTTGAATAGGCATTTCGTTGGTTACGAATTCGGCACCTTTTGTTCCCAATTCGTCAAAATCGGTCGATACAACCGAAATACCTTTATATATAAATTTTTTCATTGGGGTTTCGTTATAAGACAAAAAACCAACGTCTTTTCCTGGCTCTAAATTCTTAGAACGACATTGCTCCAAGAACTGCCCCAAAATTCGATCGCTAACACTGATATAAGCAATCCCTTTTTTGATATCGAACGTTTTTGGATTTGTCGAAACTTTATATTTAAAACCAAAATCAGTACAGAATTTTTTAAAATACTCTATCGTTTCTTTGGGGTGATTTGTGTAATCAGGATATACAAATTGAATTTCTTGGTACTTTTCAAAATGACTTTTCCCATCTTGTAAACATTGGTAAAAAGCTTTTCCAAAATCCTGAAAAACATAATTGTTCTTACTTTTGGAATGAATATTCCAATCGATCAATAATAATTTTTCATTGGCAATAACTGATAAAATCGATGGAATTTCTTTGTTATCAAAATTCATTACAACATATTTGTAATACTTCCCAATACTATTATTGATAATAGTTTTAAAGTCGTCAATATTGTAATGATGAAACTGCACATCGGTAATGATATTGTCGGGCAAATTATTGACAAATGAATGATACAAAACTTCTTTGTAAGCTTTAAAAGTATCCAAAACCAAAAGCACTTTTCGGGTTTCGCCCAAAACATAATACCCTTTATTCGGCACTGATTCGATTACTTTTTGTTCTTTTAAAATAGAATAAGCCTTAAATACTGTATCCCTAGACAACTGATTATTGGTACAAATACTATTTACAGACGGCAAGGCATCCCCTTTATTCAAAAGGTGTTCGGCAATAGCATTGTTTATCCCATTAACTATTTGTTGAAATTTTGGAATATCGCTATCATGAATAATCTCTAATGTAAAAACGTCTTGACTCATACAAATTGTACTGTTCTGTTCCGGTATGCTAAATTAGTTTTTTTTTTGAAACAAAAAAGGATTTTCAAAAAATTTAACTTTTTTGCACTAAGAATAATTTTAATATTACATTTTAACTATTTTAGATATCTTTGTTCATACATTTTAATCATTATGGAAGAAAATAAAGACGTTACTATTTATGATATTGCTGAAAAGTTAAATCTTGCAACTTCTACTATTTCTAGAGCCTTACAAGACCACCCAAC
Organism: Flavobacterium adhaerens; assembly: GCF_040045115.1. Taxonomy (NCBI): domain Bacteria; kingdom Pseudomonadati; phylum Bacteroidota; class Flavobacteriia; order Flavobacteriales; family Flavobacteriaceae; genus Flavobacterium; species Flavobacterium adhaerens. The sequence continues at coordinate 58,307 of NZ_JBDLZX010000003.1, forward strand.
TATTAGCAAAAAAACCATCAAAAAAGTTAAGGAAATGTCCGAGAAAATGGGATATGTTCCTAATACTTTGGCTGCTGGACTACGTGGTAACAAAACCAAAACCATTGGCGTTTTAATTCCAACTGTTACACAACCTTTTCTTTCATCTTTGATTAGCGGTATCGAAACTACTGCCCAAAAATCTGGTTATAATGTCATCATTATGCAATCTCATGACTCCTATGAAGTCGAAGTGAATTTAGCCAAATCATTATACAGTAATCGTGTTAGTGGCGTTATTAGCTCGTTGGCAATGGAAACCAAAGACACGACACATTTCAACCAATTTACTGCCAATAACATTCCACTCGTTTTTGTAGATAGAGCTCCAAAGGACTACAACACTTTTAGAGTTGTAATTGACAACTTTGCGGCGGGATATAAAGCAACCAAACATCTTATTGAACAAGGCTGTAAACGAATTGCACATATTACAGCAAAAGCAGAATTTGGAAATTTATACAACGAAAGAAAAAGAGGATATCTAGAAGCACTAAAAGATTTTGATTTACCGATAGAAGATGATTTGATAATCAATCTCGACGAGATGACGTATGAAGAAGGGGTAAAAGCAAGTAACAAATTATTTGATATCCATCCAAGACCAGATGGTGTTTTTGCCCCAGGAGATATTATAGCAGTAAGTGTCGTACAAACTGCCAAAAAAAGAAACCTCAGAGTCCCTGAAGACATTGCCGTAATTGGATTTAACAATGACCCTATTTCTCAAATAATAGATCCAAACATTTCGACAGTTACTCACCCAGCTGAAAAAATGGGCAAAGCTTCTGCCGAAATCATTCTAAAAAACATAAAATCACCTAAAAAAGACGAAGTCCGTGAGATTACTTTTTTGAATACCGAAGTATTGGTTCGAGCATCAAGTCAAAGAACTTAAAATCTTATTCTTATTTTCTAACTTCAAAAGGAGTTGCAGGTAAACCTTCAACAGAAAACAAATTAGCATCAGCTGGATTATCGGCCCAAGCATAACGTACAACAGAAGGATTTTTTATTTGGGAATTCCAAACTTTGACTTGATTTCCCATGATTTCGGCTTTTGCCCAAACAAAATGTTTTCCGTCATTCGAAATGGCAAACGATTTTAATTCTCCTCCATTTTTTATGGTTAATCCTTTCCCTATGTCTTTAAAATTGATCGTAACTTGTTGCTCATCAAATTTAAAACTCGAAGGCGATGGACTAGAAGCAGCTAATTTTGTTTCGCCATAGGCTAATTTACGGGCTTGCAATGCCAATCGTTTTCCAACATCTTCTTTATTCAATGGATGAATATCGTTCCACTCCCCTAAATCTGTGATAACCGCCATTCCTGTATTGGGTACTGACAAGGTTTTGTATTGTTCTTGTCGTAAAATTGCCCAATTGCTCTCAACTGGTTCGGTTTTTGTTTCCATAAAATTAGCCAACTGAACGAAAATAAACGGAAAGTTACCTTGTTTCCAATTGGCTCTCCAATCATTAATCATGACTGAAAAAGTATCGTGATACCCCTTTGGTTTTCCTGCATTAGATTCGCCTTGATACCAAATCACCCCTTTTATTTTAAAATTTAAAATTGGGGCGATCATAGCATTATACAATCCCTCAGGTTTCCATCGGATAAATGTAGGTCCTGTCAATTCTGGCATTTCGGTACCCAATTTGTATTTCCAATTTCCTTTTAAGTCGATAGTATCATTATTTACAGCCAAAAAATAGGGTTTGTCCTCAACAAAACCACCCTTTCCAGAACTATTAACAACACGAACTGTTATAGTGTTTTTACCTTCCTTTAAAATATTAGCTTGTACATCATATCGTCTTGGCGGATATTGATACCCAGTGGTTCCCACAAATTCGTCATTGAGATAAACAAAATCCTGATCGACTATTCGACCTAAAAACAACTTGGCTGGTTGACCTGCAAATGATTTCGGAACAACTATTTCTTTTTTAAACCAAACAGCTCCGTTTACATTTCCCAATTCTTCATTAGCCCAATAGCCCGGAATTTTCATTTCTTTCCAATCCGAAATGCTCATATCATTTTGATTCCAAATTGGTTTTCCACTAGACATTCCTTTATCAATCATATTCAATTCGGCATACCAATCGTCATTTCTTTTCGCATCATTTTTGGTGATTTCGGCAATGAGGTCATCATTTTTAAATTTTTGTGCTTCTTGATACGATTCTGGAAAAGATTTCAAAGCCGTATCGCTCATCCATGCCTCGACAGGAGAACCTCCAAGAGCAGAATTAATTAATCCAATTGGCACCTTCTCCTTTTCATAAATATCTTTAGCAAAAAAATAAGCCACAGCCGAGAACTCCAACACTTTTTCGGGAGAACAAACAACCCATGAACCCGAATCAAAATCGGTTTCCTCTTTTTTAAAACTATATTTATCGGGAACTAAAAATTGTCTTATTTTTGAATTGGTTGCATTCCTTATCACATCGCCATATTTTTCTTTGAGTCGCTCCATTGGCAATTCCATATTGGATTGTCCAGAACAAACCCAAACATCGCCAAACAAAACATCGGAAACTGTTATGACATTCTTTCCTTCAAAAACCATTTGGTAAGGTCCTCCTGCTTTTTGCTTCGGCAGTACCAAGCTCCAATTGCCTTCGCTATCTGCTTTGGTTTTATAAACTTTGGAGTTCAATTTCAATTGTACCTCTTCATTTACCGATGCCCAACCCCAAATTTTCAAATCTTCATTGCGTTGTAAAACGACACCATTACTAATTAATCGTGGTAATTTTATTTGTGCACAAACCGAACTGAATTGAAATAACAAAAGTGTCAGTAGAGCTAAAGAAATGTTTTTCATTTTTCTAAAAAATTATAAGCTTAATTATTTAACAGTAATAATTGTTTCCGCCATTTTGGGAGCACCTAACGCAAAACTCTTATTCACAGGACTAGAACCACCGATGTAAATTTTAAATTCACCTGATTCTATAGTTCTTTCTCCATTTTCTTTTACAATTTCAAAAGCATTAGGCGATAATTCAAAGGTTACTTTTTGAGTTTCACCAGCTTTTAAATGAATTCTTTTCATGGCCGAAAGTTGAAAATTAGGCACTTCAACCGAAGCAACTAAATCTGAAACATACAATTGTACAACCTCGTCCGAGTCCATTCCCCCAGAATTCATCACATCGACGACTACTGTAATGGTTTGCTTTTTAGAGATTTTTGAAGCCGAAACTGAAACATTTTTATACTCAAATTTGGTATAACTTAATCCAAAACCAAAAGGATACTGCGGTTCATCCTTCATATATTTATAGGTTCTTCCTTTCATACTATAATCTTCGTAAGCAGGTAATTGCTCGTATGATTTTGGAAAAGTGATTGGTAACTTCCCAGATGGGGAAATATTACCAAACAAAATATCAGCCACTGCATTTCCTCCTTCCTCACCAGGATACCAAATCAATAAAACGGCGTCGGATAATTCTTCTATTTCAGACAAATTCATCGGACTCCCTCCAGTTACTACCGTTACGATAGGCTTGCTCCCGCTTGGATCTTTAGAAGCTGTTTTTCGTAATTTTCTCAAATAATCCAATTGACTTTGAGGGATATTATAATCCAATCGATCCCCAGCAGTCGGTGAAGCCAACGATTCACCTTCTTCACCTTCAATCAAACCTGAAATACCCAAAACAGCTATCGTAACATCACTTTGACCCGCATTGCCACTAGCCCAATCAATCGGATTTATTCCAGCTTGATTAAACATAGCTCCCATTTGATAATGCAATTGACTTGCTTTACTGATTTTTTTGGCAACACCCTCAAGAACCGTAACCATATCAGAACTTATCCCGAAATAATTTCCTAAAAGGACATCGGCATTGGCTGCATTTGGACCCGTTACAAAATATTTTGACAAATCATTACGAAGAGGCAAAACATTATTGTTTTTTAGCAAAACAATTCCCTTTTGCGCCACTTCTCTTGCCAAATCGCGATGTTTTTTACTATCAACAACTTCCAATGAAATGGCATCATAAGGATTACTTCCCGCTGGGTCAAACAAACCCAATTTGAAACGTGTTTGCAACAAAATTGCTAACTCTCTATCAATCTCTTTCTCGGTAATTAACTTTTTCTGAATCGCTTCTGGCAAAGCAGTATAAGTACTTCCACAGTTTAAACTCACCCCACTTTTTATAGCCAGAGCCGCTGCTTCAGCCTGAGTTTGAACCACGCCATGACCGTTTTTCTCTTTTGGTGTAAATAAATCTCTAAGGGCTCCACAATCAGTCAAAACGTGACCTTTAAATTTCCATTTATCTCTAAGAACATCTGTAATCAGATAATTACTAGAACAACACGGCTCTCCATTGGTACTATTATAAGCACACATTACTGCTTCGACTTTGGCTCCTACCAAAGCTTTAAAGGCTGGCAAATAAGTCTCTTCTAAATCTTTTGGAGAAGCAACAGCATTAAATTCATGACGCAATTTTTCTGGTCCACTGTGTACCGCAAAATGCTTTGCGCAAGCGGCTGTTTTTAGATAATTTGGATTATCACCTTGCAAACCTTTTACGAACGAAACCCCAATGGAAGCTGTCAAAAACGGATCCTCTCCGTAGGTTTCTTGACCTCGTCCCCAACGAGGATCTCTAAAAATATTGATATTAGGTGTCCAAAATGTTAGCCCTCCATATTGTTTGAAATACCCTTTAGATTTCGATTCATTGTAAAGTGCACGGGCTTCATCGGATATTGCCGAAGATACTCTATAAGCCAAATCAGCATCAAAAGTCGCTCCCAAAGCAATGGCTTGAGGGAAAACCGTTGCTACCGAAGATCTTCCTACACCGTGCAGCGCTTCATTCCAATAACTATAAGGCAAAATTCCCAATCGTTCTATTGCCGCTGTATTGTGCATCATTTGATTTACTTTTTCATCTAATGTCAACCTCGCAATTAAATCCTCGACACGTTGATCGATTGATAGCTTTGCGTTTTGAAATGGAAAAACTACTTTAGAATTGGATTGCCCATATCCTAAATACGACCCTATCAAAAGGCAACTCAAACAAACGAACAACTTTAAATTATTTCTCATTTTATATAGATTAAAACATTAAATTAGAAAAAAGTTCAAATAAATTTTTTTCTTCAAATACAAAGCTATAGTTTTACACAACCGATTGCAAATATTATGATATTTATTTCAAATAAAATTTATCGAATCGTTTTTTTTAAGATTAAATTTATGAGAAATAACTAATAGTTTATACAAATTACTGCATTATGAGATTTAGGAAAATTAAAACTAGGTGCATTATTTACGCCTTTTTGTTGTGGCCAATACTAATCAATGCGCAAAAAGATTACAATTTGTGGCTACAATATGCGCCTATTCAAAATTCGAAACAAGTTGCTACTTATCAAAAAAACATAAAAGGGATTCGTACATTAGGCAATTCGGCAACCCTGTCAATTGCTACAAAAGAATTGCAAACTGGTTTACAAAAAATGTTTAATTCTAATTTGGATTTATCCGAAAAAAAAGAAAGTAACATTATAATAGGGACTTTTCAGTCATTAGATCAAAACAGTCAAAACCAATTGCAATCGGATTTTGATAAAGTACAAAAGGACGGCTATATCATTAAAAGTATAAATAAAAATACCATTATTACTGCCAAAACAGATATTGGAGTTTTGTATGGGGTTTTTAATTTTTTGCGATTGATCCAAAACAATAAATCTATCAACTCATTAAACATCGTAGATTCTCCTAAAACCGATATTCGAATTCTGAATCACTGGGATAATCTAAACGGAATGGTAGAACGTGGTTATGCCGGTTCATCGTTATGGAATTGGCAAAAATTACCTGGATTTATAGACCAACGCTATATCGATTATGCCCGAGCAAACGCCTCAATTGGTATAAACGGAACCGTATTAAACAATGTAAATGCCAATGCATTAATTCTTACACCACTATATCTTGAAAAAGTTCAAGCACTTGCCGATACTTTTCGCCCTTACGGAATAAAAGTTTATTTGACTGCTCGTTTCTCGGCTCCTATAGAAATTGGTGGATTAAAAACTGCCGATCCAAGCAATATCGAAGTCATTAATTGGTGGAAACAAAAAGCTAAAGAAATCTATACTAGAATTCCTGATTTTGGAGGTTTTTTGGTCAAAGCCAATTCCGAAGGACAACCAGGGCCACAAAATTATGGCAAAAACCATGTTGATGGTGCCAATATGTTAGCCGATGCCGTAGCTCCTTTTGGAGGTGTTATTATGTGGCGCGCCTTTGTATATTCGGAACATGATGCAGATGACCGAGCCAAACAAGCTTACACCGAATTTGTTCCTTATGATGGAAAATTCAAAGAAAATGTAATCGTACAGGTCAAAAACGGAGCCATCGATTTTCAGCCAAGAGAACCTTTTCATCCTATTTTTGGAGCAATGCCCAAAACTCCGCTAATGATGGAATTTCAAATTACACAAGAATATTTAGGATTTAGTTCCCATTTGGTCTTTTTGCCTAAATTATACCAAGAAGTTTTACAATCGGATACTTTTAGCAAAGGCAAAGGCTCTACTGTTGCCAAAATTGTTGATGGCAGTCTAGAGAATCATAAACTTAGCGGAATTGCTGGTGTTGCCAATATAGGAAGCGACTTAAATTGGTGCGGACATCCTTTTGCTCAAGCCAACTGGTATGGTTTTGGAAGGCTGGCATGGAATCCTTATTTGGATGCCGAAACTATTGCCGATGAATGGTTAGGAGCCACTTTTTCGAATGATGACGGTTTTAAAACTTCGATAAAAAAGATGATGCTAACTTCAAGGGAAGCTGTTGTCAATTACATGACACCTCTAGGGTTGCATCATATCATGGCTACCAATCATCATTACGGTCCAGGCCCTTGGGTTAATAATTTATCTAGACCAGAATGGAATCCTGTATATTATCACAAAGCCGATAGTAACGGAATTGGATTTGACCGTTCGCAAACAGGAACAAAGGCCACAGCACAATACTTTACCGAAGCAGCTAAAGAATTTGGTGATATCAAAACTTGTCCAGAAGAATACCTGTTATGGTTTCATCATTTACCTTGGGATTATAAACTAAAAAACGGAAATACTTTATGGGATGGAATTGCCCTAAAATACCAACAAGGTGTAGATGAAGTACAATCGATGCAAAAGACTTGGGATTCTATGGGAAAATATATTGATCAAGAACGCTTCAATGAGGTACAACAATTATTAAAAATTCAGTATCAGGAAGCAAAGTGGTGGCGTGACGCTTGTTTATTATATTTTCAAGAATTTTCAAAAAAACCATTGCCAAACGGAGTGGAAAAACCAACACAAACTCTAGACTATTTTAAATCGTTACAATTTCCTTTTGCACCTGGAATATAATTAGAATCAAAAAACTCTTTTTTATGAAAACAAAAATAATAACCACTCTCATTTTTGCATCAGTAGCTATAACTGGTTGCAATGCCCAAAAACAAAATTCAAATTTAAAAGACACATTCAAGAAAAGTTTTTACATCGGAACAGCCATCAATCAATCTCAAATTGAAGAAAAGAATACTGCCGAAAACAACTTAATTATTTCACAGTTCAACAGTATAACAGCAGAGAACATTATGAAATCAATGTACATGCAACCAGAAAAAGAGACTTACGATTTTGATTTGGCCGATAAATTTGTCGCTTTCGGAGAAAAAAACAAAATGTTCATTCATGGACACACTCTCATTTGGCACAGTCAATTAGCTCCTTGGATGACAAAAATTAAAGACAGTACCGAAATGAGAAACTTTATGAAAGATCATATAACTACCATTGTTTCTCATTATAAAGGCAAAATTGATTCTTGGGATGTTGTAAACGAAGCTATAAATGATGATGGGACTTTACGAAAATCAGTGTTTTCAGAAACCTTAGGGGATGCATTTTTGGCTGAAGCTTTTTTAATAGCCTCCAAAGTAGATCCAAAAGTAGATTTGTATTATAATGATTATAGCATGACTAATCCTGCCAAAAGAGAGGGCGTCATTAAAATGGTCAAAAAAATTCAAAGTAAAGGAATTAAAATTGACGGAATAGGAATGCAAGGTCACTGGCATTTAAACTCTCCAAGTATCGAAGAAATAGAAAAAAGTATTTTAGCGTATTCTAGTCTTGGTGTGAAAGTAGCTATAACCGAACTCGATATTTCGGTATTACCAAGTCCATGGGAATTACAAGGAGCCGAAATCAGTCAGCGATTTGAGAATAGCCCAAAAATGAACCCGTATCCAAATGGTTTACCCGAAGAAATACAAGAGAAACTAGCTAAACGTTATGAAGACATATTTAAATTATTCTTGAAACACAAAGATAAAATTAGCAGAATAACTTTATGGGGAGTACAAGATGGTCAGTCTTGGCTAAACGATTGGCCTATACAAGGCAGAACCAATTATCCATTATTATTTGATAGACAATTGCAACCCAAAATGGCCTACGACGCTGTAATAGAAACTTCGAAATTGAAACCTATCAATTTGAAAAACAAAAAATTGGCTAACTAAAAATCAAACACTGTTCATCTAGAAATAAAAATCGGCTTTTACAGGAATCTATAAAAGCCGATTTCTATTCAGACACATACCTACTTTAAAGCATTTCTGAAATAAGACACTATTTCATTTTGCTTAACAAAATGTTTTTTTATTAAATTGTAGATTTAATACTGCCCACTTTTTTAGGAAAGTGTCCCTTCTATTTTTTATTGAGGTTTTCTCTTTTTTCTGAGTATTCAATGTTTTTATAATATCTGAATAAATGATCGTATATCAACAACTTACACGTTCTTTGTTTTGATGTGTATTGGCGGTTCATCATCATATGAATGTGACTTTTTAGAAAATCAAATAATGGTATTGCTAATTTGTTTTTTATTGATAAAATTACTTTAGTGGTCTGGTTTTCTTTTTCTTGTGTCAACTGATAAATTTCAGAATATTCTTTTAAATCATTTTCGCATAAAAAAAATTTATTCTCGAGAACATTTCTTTATAATGTCTGTTCATTTCTTTCTTGAGTATTTTATCTGTATTAAACTCCTTTTTGAAAGAAACTTGTAATTCATACATTAAAGTTAATTTTTGAATATTTGTTATTGAAAATGAATTCAAAAAATTGTCAATTGAAATAAAACTGAAAATTAACTCCATTTCGTTTTTGATGAAACTAAATCTAAGTGATAGATAATTTAGCATCATTTCACTATCCTGCCAAAATAAAGTTTCGGATTCCTCAATAGTGTTCTCTCCATATCTTTCCAATTCTCTTTGATAGATAATAAATTAAATCAAAATTTAAATTATGAAAATTGAAAAAAAAATAGTTAGCAAAAGCTTTTATATGAAATTAACTCTTTCCGTTATTATTTTATGGGCTTTTTTATATTTTTTTGGGGTTTGTTCTTGGAGAAGCATTTAATAATTTTTCAAATTAAGACTATTGCGGATAATTATTTTTAATCAAAAAAACACATAAAAATTAACTTTAAGCAAATAGTTTTTTTTAAATAATTAAAAAATCTATGAATTTCAGTTCAGACCCCATAAATACACTAGAAAACCTAATTGCTAAAAACAAAACCAAGAGTATTTCTATTTATTTGGTGTGTTAATTAACGTGTTTTGATGAGGAGATAAAAATATTAAGCAATATCAAAATATCACTAAAAGTGGGTATTGATTGTCTTATTTTATTTTAATTAGTTTGTTGTAGGAAAAAAACCAAAAAAACAATCATATTGACATACAGTCTTTTGTAATAAAAAAACTATAAAAATATGAATTTTGCCAAACAGATCGAACGAATTAAAAAAGCCCATCAATTAATCTGTGCAGAAAAAACGGGTAAACCCGAAGTTTTTGCGATTAAGTTGCGCATAAGTCGTAGCCAATTATATAACGATTTGGATTTTTTTAAAAGTTTACAAGCGGTAATAAAATATTCTAAAAAAACAGAAAGTTTTTATTACGCACAGCCGTTTGATTTAGAAATAAACTACAGTGTTAAAATCATAACAGATAAAGAAGAGCAACAAATTTTTGGAGGTTTTCACTTCCGTCCAATTTTGTTGGACGGAAGTATGTTTAATTTGTTTCAACAAAAAAGTTCTCGAGAAACATTCTTTGTTGCAAACAATTAATTAACATTTAAAAATTTAAAATGATGAATTTAGAAAATTTGAATTTAGTAGAGCTTAATGCTCAGGAGCAAGTAGAAATTGAAGGTGGTATTTTGCCTTGGCTATTACTTGCCGCTGCATTGTTATATTCAACAAGTGCTTATTAATATTTTAAAAAATATTAAAATTAAAACTGGTGTTCTTAAAAAAGAATGCTAGTTTTTACTTTTTACAAAATGTATGTTTAAAATACTTTACACATTAATAAGTATACGTTTAAGAAAAATACTTCCTAAAGATGATTACTGGGCTTATTTATTCTTCTTTCTTCTTTATGGCATAATAACATTTTTTTTGAGTACGATCTACTTCAAATTTTCGAAGTACATTCTATTGTTTTCTTTAGAAATTTTACTTTATCATTCTAACAGAAAGGATTTAGAATTGCTCAAATTAAGGAAAAATTATTTGGTAATTATTTTTATAGAATATTTATTCTACAGCTTACCTAGTATCTCAATAATTTTAATTAACAAAGATTTCTTTAATCTATCAATATTTTTAGTATTGTTAGTTTTCTATACAATTCTTCCAAAATATAGTTCGAAAATCATCAAATTTCCATTCAAGTTTTTTGACCCATTTTGGACAATCCTTTTTAGAAAGAACAAACTTTATTTATACATTCCAATTGTTGTTTTTATCAGTATCATGGGAAACAAAAGCAATAATATTAATCTAAATTATTTTAGTTTATTGGCAGTCTCTATTATCGCATCGATTCCATCATTTCAAAGGGAAAGCATTGATCAGATTAAAGTGAGTTGCTATTTAGGTGATTTATACCTAAAAAAGCATTTATTTATTGTTGTTTATAATTCAATTTTTCTAACAGTTCCTTTAATTATACTAATTTTATTTTATAGTAATTGGGAACTAGTTTATTTTTTACCGGCACTTTTTTTATTACCCATCGTAAATGTTTTATTTAAATATACTTTTTTTGATAATGTTTTTTTACACATGATCTTTTTTGCTTTATTTCTAGGCAACATTCAGTACGGGATACCACTTTTATTAATTCCATTTTTATATCATTACGGAGTAAAAAAAATAAAAAACATACAGCATGCTAACTATTAAAATAAATCAAAAATCTTACAAGAACAATGTAGTTTTAGAGAAAATAAGTTTAGATATTACAAAAAATGGTATTTATGGAGTTATTGGTAAAAATGGTGAGGGAAAAACAACCTTTTTTAGGTGCATTTTAGCATTAACGAGTTTTGATGGTGAAATTTTTTTTAAAGATACCCCATTAACATTAAGCGAAATTGCGTGGTGTCCAACAGAACCAACCCTGTATGATGAACTGACTCCTGAAGAGTTTAGTAAATTTTATGCTGAACTATTAAAAATGGAGTACAATAATGACAGGAACTTATTCGATATTCCTAATGATAGATTGATAAAGGAATTTTCAACAGGTATGAAAAAAAAAGCATATCTAAATGCGGTCTTGCAAAAAAAATATTCTATTTACATTTTTGACGAACCTTTTAACGGTTTAGATTTAGAATCAAATTATTTATTAATGAATTATATTAAAATGATAGCCAAAGAGAGCATTGTATTAATATCATCTCATATATTGGAAATTCTGTATAAAGACTGCGATACTATCTTTTTAGTAAAAAATAAAAATATAATGAACTTTGAAAACTACCAATATTCAGATATAGAAAAAGAACTTTTTAGTAATAATGCCAATAAATAAAACACCATGGAAAGAAATCCGGAAATTATACGAAACAAAATAAATCAAATAAAAATTGAGCTTGAGCAAAAGACTTTAAACTATAAGTCAAACAATTCAGATACTGAAATGATTTTACAATATTCCTGTATTTTTGAGCAAATTACATATAGGGGTAGAATACTTGATGATGAATTAATAAAAGAAATAAATCAAGCAATTGTCCAAGCAAAATCAAAGTTTGGTGAAGGCTATGCAAAATCATTAAATGAAATGGGAATTAGATTATAAAGACAACATGCGATTCTCACAAGACCCCATAAACACCCTCGAAAACCTAATTTCCAAGAACAAAACCAAGAGTATATCGATCTACTTGGTGCTGGTTTTAGGTATTTTGGTTTTTCTAGGATTATTGCCCATTATCAAAATAGATATCAGTAGCCAAAGTCGAGGCATGGTTCGTTCTACCACAGATAATGTTCCACTTACGAGTGTAGTGAACGGTAAAGTAACTTTCATAAATCTCAAAAATAATCGTGCGGTTGAAAAAGGAGATACACTTGTACAGCTTACTTTGGATAATCTGGATGCAGAGAAAGCATCCAATCAAACGCTTTCGGCTACTATTCAAAATCAAATTCAGGATTTATCGCTAGTTGTTTTGGGCAAAAGTAACTTACTCAAAACTCCAGAATTGCAACAAGAATGGTTTAGCTATTCCAGCAAACGAGAGGAATTGCTTAGTAAAATAGTTCAGGCTAAAACAGGTTACGACCGCAACAAACAGTTGTATGACAAAGGGGTGATTGCCAAAGCAGAGTTTGAAAAATATAGTTTTGAATATACTTATGCGCAACAGGCATTAACTGGACTAGAGAAAAACCAGCGGTCTGTATGGCAAAACAAGAAAAGAGAACTCGAAGAACAGCTTCAAAATCTAAAAGGAACTCTTCAAAAAATAAATGTTGAAGCCAAAAATTATATTATAACAGCTCCAATATCGGGAACGGTTGAGAATTTTTCCGGAATTCAAGTAGGTTCATTTCTCAATGCTTCGCAGCCTATTGCTACGATTTCGGCAACAGATCAGCTAATTGTTGAAAGTACCGTTGCGCCTGATGATATAGGTCTTATTAAAAAAAATCAAAATGTAAAATTTCAACTTGATGCATTCAATTATAATCAATGGGGATTATTGGAAGGGAAAGTAATTGACATCGATCGTAATATTACAATTCAAGGCGAACAGGCTTTTTTCAAAGTGCGTTGTGATTTGAAAAATACAGTGATGCGATTAAAATCGGGTTATAAAGCCCAAATTTCTAAAGGAATGACACTCACTACTCGTTATATGGTAACCAGAAGAAGTCTTTATGATTTGCTATTTGATAAAGTGGATGATTGGTTAAATCCAAAGCAAATAGCTACAAAATCCTAAGTTGGGAAATTGAACTCAAAACATTATTTTAATCCTGAGGAAGTTTTTTATCCTTCTTCTATTACCTCTTTTAATGGCCTCTATAAAAATAAAACAACATGATATTAAAGATTGTGGCGCTGCTTGTCTCGCTTCTATTGGAAATCATTATCAGGTTAATCTCCCAATAGCAAGAATTCGGCAATATGCCAACACAGATAAGCGTGGTACAAATGTATTAGGAATAATTGAAGCTGCCTATAAAATGGGTTTCACTGCCAAAGGCGTAAAAGGAGGAATGGATGCCATTGACAAAATTCCACTTCCAGCTATTGCACATGTAGTTGTCAAAGAACAATTGCATCATTATATAGTAGTCTATAAAGTTGAAAAGTCAAAAGTCGAAAGCCAATCAAAGATTACAGTTATGGATCCTGCGTATGGCAAAATGGAAATCTATACTTTTGAAGAGTTTCAAAAAATATGGTCGGGCGTTTTGATACTTTTTGCCCAAAAAGAAGATTTCACAACCTGCAATGAAAAAGTTTCTCCCATAAAACGATTTTGGCATTTGGTACAACCACACAAAACCATTTTGATTCAGGCTTTGGTTGGTGCTATTCTTTATACTGTTTTGGGATTGGCGATGTCAATTTATATACAAAAAATAACTGATTATGTTTTAGTCGAAGGTAATAGAAATCTGCTGAATTTACTGAGCGTTTCTATGATTGTGATTATTGCATTTCAGGCCTATATCGGTTCCAAGAAGAGTGTATTTGTAATGAAAACCGGACAATTGATTGATGCCAAATTGATTTTGGGCTACTACAAACATTTATTGCATTTGCCACAACGTTTTTTTGATACGATGCAAATTGGTGAAATTACTTCAAGGATAAATGATGCGGTCAAAATACGGTCTTTTATCAATGAAGTAGCCATAGAGATGATTGTCAATATTTTTATCGTAATTTTTTCATTCACCTTGATGTTTACCTATTACTGGAAGTTGGCTTTGGTGATATTGCTTGTGATTCCGTTTTATGGATTGATTTATTTTGTTTTGAATAAATTCAATAAAAAAGTAGAACGAACCATTATGGAAAATGCTGCTGAACTGCAGACACAATTGGTCGAAAGTGTTACACACGCCCGTACGGTAAAGGAGTTTGGTATTGAAGAATTCTCAAATCTGAAAACAGAGAATAAATTTGTAAAATTGTTGTTTACCACTTACAAATCTGGCATGAATGGGATTTTTGCAGGGACTTCAACACAATTTCTGGCTTCAATATTTACAGTTGTTTTAATGTGGATAGGCTCTGGTTATGTAATCGACAGGTCAATTACCCCTGGAGAATTATTTTCGTTTTATGCTTTAATAGGCTATTTTACTTCGCCGGTTGCATCTTTAATTGGAATGAACAAAACAGCACAGAATGCCTTGATTGCTGCCGATAGACTTTTTGAAATTATGGATTTGGAAAGGGAGGAAACCGAAAATAAAGTTGAATTACAAAGAGAAAGTATTGGAGACATAAAATTCGAAAACGTATCTTTTCGATATGGTTCTCGTACGGAAGTATTTAAAAATTTCAATGCAATATTTAAGAAAAATGAAACTACTGCTATTGTTGGAGAAAGCGGTAGTGGAAAAACCACTTTGATTTCGCTTTTGCAAAATTTATATCCAATAAAAGAAGGTAAAATATACATTGGTGATTATGATACACAGTTTATCCACTACCAAAGTTTGCGCAATTGTATTGGGGTAATTCCCCAACAACTCAATTTGTTTTCAGGGAATATTATCGAGAATATTGCTTTGGGTGATTCCTTTCCAAATATTCAAAGAGTATTGGATTTGTCTAAACAATTGGGGATTACAGAATTTGTAGAAAAATTGCCGAATGGTTTTGAAACCCAAATAGGCGAAAACGGGGCGATGCTTTCAGGAGGGCAGAAGCAACGCATTGCTATTGCTAGAGCTTTATATAAAAATCCAGAGGTGTTGTTAATGGATGAAGCAACTGCATCGCTTGACTCTAAATCAGAACGAATTGTAAAAGATGTTATTGATAATTTTAAAGTACAAGGTAAAACTGTTATTGTTATTGCGCATCGATTGAGTACCATTGCAAGCGCTAATACGATTTTGGTTATGGAAAACGGAATTATTGTAGAATCTGGTAATCATATTGATTTATTAGAACAAAAAGGAAAGTACTTTGATTTGTGGAATAAACAGAGTCTAGTTTGATTTTTTATGTTTCTTAAAATAGAGAGTTTATTCGTTTTTTAGGTAGCTTTATGTTGACCGGCTTACAAATTCCTTATTCTTTGTAATTTTCAATATTGATTGAAAAGTTCAGTACAATAAAATCCAAATCATGAACACAAAAAAAGGAGAAAGCGTTATAGTCTTTCTCCTCTTTTATGATTTAAAATTACTTAGTTCGAAGTTGCAAAAGCATCTTGTCTCCAATTTTTTACTTTGTCTATTTTATTTTGAGAAAAATCGACCTCGCACAAACTGTTTTTATCATTGTTTTGAGACCAGAAAAACCATTTGCCCACTTTTACACCAGCATCATATTCACCTGAAGCAATTTTATCTCCTCCCTCATTATACATAACCCAAATTCCATCAAGTTTTCCATTTACAAAATAGCCTTCTTGCTGTACTTGTCCATTATCATAAAAATAAGTGGCTTTTATTTTTTTTCCAAAAGGCTCTAAAACTGGTTTTGCATCTTGAGCAAAAATCACTCCAGTAAACAACATAGCTATTAGTACTACACACTTTTTCATATCGTTAATTTTTAATTGTTTATCTATTTATTTTATCAAAATTAAAAACAAAATTTACATTAAAAAAACTTTTACTTAACAATTTGGTAACATAGATAAAAACTTAACATTGGAAACAAATAATAACATAGTTATCTTACATAAAAGTTATATTTTGATACATTATTCAATAATTTTTTTTTCAACAGAAAATAAAAGAAAAGAGTGAAATGAAAAAAATGACATAATCAACCTTATATTGATAATTAGTCCTAAATTTGCATTCGCTATAAAAAAGCCGAAAATTAAATTTTATATTATGTACAGAAGTCATAATTGCGGAGAGCTAAACGCCTCACATATCAATACAGAAGTTACACTTGCAGGTTGGGTTCAAAAATCTCGCGATAAAGGTTTTATGAATTGGGTCGATTTACGAGATCGTTACGGAATTACACAATTAATTTTTGATGAAAGTCGTACTGATAAAACTGTTTTTGAATTGGCAAAAACTTTAGGACGCGAATTTGTAATTCAAGTAAAAGGAACTGTTATTGAGCGTGAAGCCAAAAACAAAAATATCCCAACTGGAGAAATCGAGATATTAGTTTCAGAATTAACAATTCTAAACTCAGCTTTAACTCCTCCATTTACCATTGAAGATGAAACAGACGGAGGAGAAGATATCCGAATGAAATATCGTTACCTTGATATTCGTAGAAATCCAGTAAAAAATAGTTTGCTCTTCCGTCATAAAGTCGCAATAGAAGTACGTAAGTATCTTTCTGATTTAGATTTCTGCGAAGTTGAAACACCTTATTTAATAAAATCTACTCCAGAAGGAGCTAGAGATTTCGTCGTTCCATCGAGAATGAACGAAGGACAATTTTATGCTTTGCCGCAATCACCACAAACTTTCAAACAATTATTGATGGTAGGTGGAATGGATAAATACTTCCAAATTGTAAAATGCTTCCGTGACGAAGATTTACGTGCCGATCGCCAGCCAGAGTTTACACAAATCGATTGTGAAATGGCATTTGTAGAGCAAGAAGATATTTTGAACATCTTCGAAGGATTGACTCGTCATTTATTAAAAGAAATAAAAGGTATCGAAGTAGATAAATTCCCAAGAATTACCTACGATTATGCCATGAAAACTTACGGAAATGACAAACCAGACATTCGTTTCGGAATGAAATTCGGTGAATTGAACGAATTTGCACAGCACAAAGAATTCCCAGTTTTTAACGCCGCTGAATTAGTGGTAGGAATAGCAGTGCCAGGAGCTGGAAATTACACGAGAAAAGAAATTGATGCATTAATTGATTGGGTAAAACGTCCTCAAGTTGGTGCGTCAGGAATGGTGTACGTAAAATGTAACGAAGACGGAACGTTCAAATCATCTGTTGACAAATTCTACAATCATGACGATTTAACCAATTGGGCCAAAGTTACAGAAGCAAATCCAGGCGATATGATTTTTGTACTTTCAGGACCTGCCAACAAAACAAGAGCGCAATTAAGTGCTTTAAGAATGGAATTAGCCACACGTTTAGGATTAAGAAACCCAGCTGAATTTGCTCCGCTTTGGGTGGTTGACTTCCCATTGTTAGAATTTGATGAAGAAAGTGGTCGTTATCATGCTATGCACCACCCTTTTACTTCTCCAAAACCAGAAGATATGCATTTATTAGAAACCAATCCTGGTCAAGTTCGTGCCAATGCGTATGATATGGTTTTGAACGGTAATGAAATTGGCGGAGGTTCTATTCGTATTCATGATAAAGAAACACAACAATTAATGTTTAAATATTTAGGCTTTACCGAAGAAGAGGCAAAAGCACAATTCGGATTCTTAATGGATGCCTTTCAATATGGTGCTCCTCCCCACGGAGGATTAGCTTTTGGATTGGATCGTTTGGTTGCAATATTAGGTGGTCAAGAAACAATTCGTGATTTTATTGCCTTTCCAAAAAATAATTCTGGCAGAGATGTAATGATAGATGCGCCTTCAGTTATTGATGAATCACAATTAAAAGAATTACATATTGGATTAAATTTAATCAATTAACCAAAAACATTGAATATCAATAATTTTAGAAAAAAATTAACATAATTATGGTTTTTGTATTGTATTAAAGATTACATTTGCCACATTATAAATTATTATTACTATTACAATGCGTACAGGTACAGTTAAATTTTTCAATGAATCTAAAGGTTACGGATTCATTACAGACGAAGAAACAGGAAAAGACATCTTTGTTCACGCTTCAGGAATCACAGCTGAAGAGTTACGTGAAGGTGACAGAGTTAGCTACGAAGAAGAAGAAGGAAGAAAAGGTAAAGTAGCAGCTAAAGTAGCAGTACTTTAAGCATCAAAAGTTTACTGTTTTATTCTAAAAAAACGTCTAAAAAGCGTTCCGATTGATTTCGGAACGCTTTTTTTTTGGCTCTGTAGCCAAAACCTTTAATTCTTATTTATAATCAATAAAAATTAAGTTTTTATAGAGTTAATGTTTCTACTAAAGCCGCAACAAAACTTGTGTTTTAATAACACTAAACCTATCTTTGTAACAAATTTTAATGCAAAAATTATTAATTATGCAACCTGAGCAAATAAATTACGTCCCGATCTTTATGCAGCTTCTTTTAGCTGTTGGTTTCGTTGTTGGTATGATCATTATTTCTGGCAAATTAGGCCCAAAAAGATTATCGGAAAATAAAGATAAAAATTTTGAGTGCGGTATCGAATCCGTTGGAAATGCCAGAATCCCCTTTTCAGTAAAATACTTCATAGTAGCCATTTTATTTGTACTTTTTGATGTTGAAGTAATTTTTCTATACCCTTGGGCGGTGAATTTCAAAGAGTTAGGAATAGAAGGAATGATCAAAATGCTTATCTTTATGACATTACTTTTGGTTGGTTTCTTCTACGTTATCAAAAAGAAAGCATTAGAATGGGAATAAATATATTTTAAATTATAAATGTTGAATTATAAATTAATTAGAACATTCAAAATTTAAAATTCAACATTCAAAATAAAAAAATTAAAATGAGCGATTCAAAAATAAATATGGTTGCCCCTCCAGAGGGTGTAACTGGGGAAGGTTTCTTCGCTACAAAACTGAATGATGTTGTCGGATTAGCCCGCGCCAATTCTCTTTGGCCTTTACCATTTGCCACTTCTTGTTGCGGAATCGAATTTATGGCAACAATGGCCTCCCACTACGATCTTGCCCGTTTTGGATCAGAAAGGGTAAGTTTTTCTCCTCGCCAAGCCGATATGTTATTGGTAATGGGAACAATTTCAAAAAAAATGGCTCCAATTTTACGTCAAGTTTACGAACAAATGGCCGAACCTAAATGGGTAATAGCCGTAGGTGCTTGTGCTTCATCCGGAGGTGTTTTTGACACCTACTCCGTTTTACAAGGAATCGACAAAGTGATTCCAGTTGACGTTTACGTTCCTGGTTGTCCACCACGTCCTGAGCAAATAGTTGATGGGGTAATGAGACTTCAAGAATTAGTAAAAAACGAATCTGTAAGAAGAAGAAGCTCACCAGAATACAAAGAATTATTGGCATCTTATAACATTCAATAAGAAAATGGCATTAGAGACAACAGAAATTCAAGAGAAATTAGTAGAAGCTTTCGGAATAAAAGTCAAAGATTTTAAACAAGAAAGAGACATTTTTACATTTGAAATCGATTCAGACATCAATACAGCTGTTATCCTTTTTTTAAAAAATGATCCTGTATTACGTTTTCATTTTTTGACAGATTTATGTGCAATTCACTATCCTGATAATGAAGAAAACAGACAGTTTGCCATTGTCTATCATTTGCACAACTGGTACGAAAACAAACGCATTAGAATCAAATCTTATTTAAATGGTTCTAATCCTGAAATCAAAACTGTAACCAATATCTATTTATGTTCTAACTGGATGGAAAGAGAAACATACGATTTCTTTGGGGTAAATTTCATAGGTCACCCTCAACTAAAACGTATCTTAAATATGGACGAAATGGTTTCGTTTCCAATGCGTAAAGAATTCCCAATGGAAGACAGCGGAAGAACAGACAAAGATGATAGGTACTTTGGAAGAACAACGACCAATCAGGAATTAAAAAAATAAATATAATTTTTCAGATTAAATAAATGTCAGAACTATTATTACCACCAGAGCATCGTTATGCTAAAATAATCAAAGAGCGACACAACGAAGACGGAAGCGAACTTTCGATTCTAAATTTGGGACCGACTCACCCAGCTACACACGGTATTTTTCAAAATATTTTGTTGATGGATGGTGAAAGAATTCTTGAAGCAGAACCAACGATTGGATATATTCACAGGGCTTTTGAAAAAATAGCCGAGAATCGTCCTTTTTACCAAATCACTCCTCTTACGGATAGAATGAATTATTGTTCTTCACCAATCAATAATATGGGATGGTGGATGACACTTGAAAAACTTCTCGATATAAAAGTCCCTAAAAGAGTTGAATATCTAAGAGTTATTGTGATGGAGTTAGCTCGTATTACAGATCACTTAATTTGTAACTCTATCCTAGGTGTTGATACAGGAGCTTATACAGGTTTCTTATATGTAATGCAGTTTAGAGAAAAAGTATATGAAATCTACGAAGAAATTTGCGGTGCTCGTCTTACTACAAACATGGGAAGAATTGGCGGTTTTGAAAGAGATTGGTCACCAGAAGCTTTTAAAAAACTAGATGCTTTCCTTGAAGAGTTCCCACCAGTTTGGCAAGAATTTGAAAACTTATTCGTAAGAAACAGAATATTTATAGATAGAACCGTAAATGTCGGGGCTATTTCAGCAGAGAAAGCAATGGCTTACGGATTTACTGGTCCAAATTTGAGAGCTGCAGGTGTCGATTATGACGTTCGTGTTGCCCAACCCTATAGTTCGTACGATGATTTTGATTTTATAGTACCAGTTGGAAAATCGGGAGATACCTATGATCGCTTTTGTGTGCGAAATGCTGAAGTTTGGGAAAGTTTAAGTATTATTCGTCAAGCTTTGGCAAAAATGCCAGAAGGAAATGAATTCCACGCAGATGTTCCTGAATATTACCTGCCTCCAAAAGAAGATGTTTATCACGATATGGAATCTTTAATATACCATTTCAAAATTGTAATGGGAGAAGTTCCAGTACCAGTAGCTGACATCTATCACCCTGTTGAAGGTGCAAATGGAGAAATCGGGTTTTATTTAATTTCAGATGGAAGTAGAACTCCATATAGATTGCATTTCAGAAGACCTTGTTTCATCTACTATCAAGCCTATTCAGAATTGATTAAAGGAGCCATGTTATCTGATGCTATCGTAATTTTATCAAGTTTAAATGTTATCGCTGGAGAGTTAGACGCTTAAAAAATAAATAAATTTTGAATGAAGAATTATAAATGGCACAACATTTAAAATTTAGATTTTAGATTCAAAATAAAACAAAATGGAACGTAAACATTACCACCAAGAAATAAATATGACAGAAACATTGATGAATCGCATCAATGAGTTAATCAGTCATTATCCTGAAGGCAAACAAAAATCAGCTTTATTACCTGTATTGCATGAAGTCCAAGACGCTCACGATAACTGGTTAAGTATTGAATTACAAAATAAAGTTGCCGAAATTTTACAAATCAAACCAATTGAAGTATATGAAGTAGTAACTTTTTATACCATGTTCAACCAAAGACCAATTGGCAAATACATGTTTGAATTTTGCCAAACTTCTCCATGTTGTCTAAACGGTGTTGAGGATTTAATGGATTATACCTGTGAAAAATTAGGCGTACAAGTTGGAGAACCAACTGCTGATGGTCTTTTTGAAGTAAGAGGAGTTGAATGTTTGGGTGCTTGTGGTTATGCTCCGATGATGCAATTAGGTGATTTTTACAAAGAACATCTTACTAAAGAAAAAGTAGATCAGCTAATTGCTGATTGTAGAGATAGTAAAATAATATTACACGATAAATAAGATGTCACAAAAAATATTATTAGATAAAATCAACATTCCTGGAATAAAAAGCTACGAAGTATATCGCCAAAATGGTGGTTACGCTTCGGTTGAAAAAGCTCTAAAAACATTAACACCAGATGAAGTTGTTGAAGAAGTGAAAACTTCTGGATTGAGAGGTCGTGGAGGTGCTGGATTCCCAGCTGGAATGAAATGGAGTTTTATTGATAAAAAATCAGGAAAACCAAGACATTTAGTTTGTAACGCTGACGAATCTGAGCCAGGAACTTTCAAAGATCGCTATTTGATGGAGTACATCCCTCACTTGTTGATCGAAGGAATGATAACTTCTAGTTACGCTCTAGGTGCTAACTTATCGTATATCTACATCCGTGGAGAATATATGTGGGTTTATAAAATCTTAGAACGCGCTATTGTAGAAGCAAAAGCAGCTGGTTGGTTAGGGAAAAACATTTTAGGAACTGGCTACGATTTAGAACTACATGTACAAATTGGTGGTGGAGCTTACATTTGTGGTGAAGAAACTGCTCTAATTGAATCCTTAGAAGGAAAAAGAGGAAATCCTCGTATCAAACCACCTTTCCCTGCTGTTTCAGGACTTTGGGCAAACCCAACCGTGGTAAACAATGTCGAAACCATTGCAACTGTGCCTTGGATCATAAACAATTCTGGTGCTGATTATGCAAAAATTGGTATCGGAAGATCTACGGGAACCAAATTAATATCTGCATCAGGAAACATTAAAAATCCTGGTGTTTATGAAATTGAATTAGGATTAAGTGTTTACGAATTCATGAATTCTGATGAATATTTAGGAGGAATGAGTTCTGATCGACCTCTAAAAGCATTTGTACCAGGTGGAAGTTCTGTTCCAATTTTACCTGCCCATTTAATTTACAAAACAGCCAATAACGAAGACCGCTTGATGACTTATGAATCTCTTGCCGATGGTGGTTTTGCAACTGGGTCAATGTTAGGTTCAGGAGGATTTATCGTGTATGATGATACTGCTTGTATCGTTCGTAACACTTGGAATTTCTCTCGTTTTTACCACCACGAAAGCTGCGGACAATGTACTCCATGTAGAGAAGGAACTGGTTGGATGGAAAAAGTATTGCACAGAATTGAAAACGGTCATGGTCGTGAAGAAGATATAGAATTGCTTTGGAGTGTTCAAAGTAAAATTGAAGGAAACACTATTTGTCCTTTAGGTGACGCAGCAGCTTGGCCAGTGGCAGCAGCAATTCGTCATTTTAGAGATGAATTTGAATATCATATTCGTTTCCCTGAGAAAATTAGAAATAGAGACCACTTTGTTGCAGAGCCATTTGAAAAGGTAAAACACTTAGTAAGCAAACAAACAGTTTAAAAATGTTTAAAGTTTAAAGTCTAAAGTCCCAGCAACTCAAAAACTTTAAACCTGAAACTTTCAAAACAAAAATAATAATGAAAGTAACTATAGACGGTCAAGAAATTGAAGTAGAAGCAGGAACAACTATCTTGCAGGCTGCACGTATGATTGGAGGAGAAGTAGTTCCACCAGCCATGTGCTATTATTCAAAACTAAAAGGAAGCGGTGGAAAATGCCGTTGTTGTTTGGTTGAAGTAAGCAAAGGAAGTGAAGCCGATCCAAGACCAATGCCAAAATTAATGGCTTCTTGTGTAACAGGATGTCAAGACGGAATGGAAGTAAACAGTAAAGCTTCACCTAGAGTTCAAGAAGCTAGAAAAGCAGTAACAGAGTTTTTATTAATCAATCACCCATTAGATTGCCCTATTTGTGACCAAGCAGGTGAATGTGACTTACAAGACTTAAGCTTTGAACACGGAAAACCAGAATCCCGTTTTATCGAAGAAAAAAGAACTTTTGAACCAGAAGATATTGGTCCAAATATTCAATTACATATGAATCGTTGTATTCTTTGTCAAAGATGTGTTCAGGTTGCAGATCAATTGACAGACGAAAGAGTTCACGGAGTATTAGATCGAGGTGATCATGCTAACATTTCAACCTGCATTTCAAAAGCGATTACAAATGAGTTTTCTGGAAATATGATTGATGTATGTCCTGTAGGTGCTTTAACCGATAAAACATTTAGATTTAAATCCAGAGTTTGGTTTAACAAACCTTACAATGCCCATAGAGAATGTACAACTCCTGGATGTTGCGGAAAAACTACTGTTTGGATGTTTGGTGGCGAAATTCAGCGTGTAACAGGTCGCAAAGATGAATTTCACGAAGTAGAAGAATTTATTTGCAATAGCTGTCGTTTTGACCACAAAGATGTAAAGGATTGGGTTATTGAAGGCCCAAGGGAATTTGAAAAAGATTCTGTAATCAATCAAAACAATTATACTCGCCCATTAGAGAAAGTAGAAATCAATACTGAGAAAAATATTCTTATGGGTAGAGATCAAGACCGCAAAAAAATTAGTATGTCTGCAATTCCATTGGACACTAACACTAAAAAATCCTAAAGAATGGAAAGTGCATTTATAATAGAAAAAGGTGTTTTTATAGTAATCATTTTTGCTCTTACTATGTTAATGGCAATGTATTCTACTTGGGCTGAACGTAAAGTTGCAGCTTACCTGCAAGACCGTGTAGGACCAAACCGAGCAGGTTGGGGTGGATTATTGCAACCTCTTGCCGATGGTGGTAAATTATTTGCTAAAGAAGAATTTTTCCCTAATACTCCTAATAAATTTTTATTCATTGTTGGCCCTACGGTTGCAATGAGTACAGCCTTAATGACAAGTGCTGTTATTCCTTGGGGAGATAGATTGCATTTATTTGGTCGAGATATCATATTACAAGCTACCGATGTCAATATTGGTTTATTGTACATTTTTGGAGTAGTTTCTTTGGGGGTTTATGGTATTATGATTGGAGGTTGGGCTTCTAATAATAAATTCTCATTGATGGGAGCTATTAGAGCAGCATCACAAATGGTTTCTTATGAGGTTGCCATGGGATTATCAATTATCGCTTTGACAATGATGACAGGAACTTTAAGCATGAAAGAAATCGCAATGCAACAATCGGAATGGCATTGGAATGTGTTCTATCAACCTTTAACTTTCTTGATTTTCTTGATTTGTTCTTTTGCAGAATTAAACAGAACTCCTTTTGATTTAGCAGAATGTGAATCGGAGTTAATTGGAGGATATCATACTGAATATTCATCTATGAAAATGGGATTCTATTTATTCGCTGAATATGCAAATATGTTTATTTCGGCGACTGTAATGGCTGTGTTGTTTTTTGGCGGATACAATTATCCAGGAATGGCATGGGCAGCAGAAAATTGGGGAGTAAATGTTGCGAACATAATTGGAATAATGGTTTTGTTTGCTAAATTTTGTGGTTTTATTTTCTTTATCATGTGGGTTCGTTGGACGATACCACGATTTAGATACGATCAATTGATGCATTTGGGATGGAGAATTTTAATTCCGCTTGCTATTGTAAACATTATGATAACTGGAGTAGTGATTTTGAGAAGTGATATCGCTGCTTATTTCGGATTTTAATCGATTAAATTCTTTAGAGAACTTCACTAGCCCTGATAGAAGCGGCATCTCCCGATTAACAAAAACTACTGCTAAAAAAGCCTTGTTTTTTTAAATCGGGAATACAGCGGATAGCAGGATTAGCTACAAATAAAAAAAATAAAATGTCAATAGAAACTATATCCTTATCGGGAAGAAAAAAATTGGTCTCTAATAAAGAGATGACTTTTTTAGAACGCTTGTATTTGGTAGCGATTGTAAAAGGTTTGGCCATCACTATAAAACACTTTTTTAGAAAAAAAGCGACCATTCACTATCCTGAACAAGTTAGAGAAATGAGTCCTGTATATCGTGGAAGACACATGTTGAAGCGTGATGATCAAGGTAGAGAGAATTGTACTGCTTGTGGATTATGTGCTTTATCTTGTCCTGCCGAAGCTATTACAATGAAAGCAGCTGAACGTAAAGCAAATGAAAAACATCTTTACAGAGAGGAAAAATATGCTGAAATATACGAAATCAATATGTTGAGATGTATTTTTTGTGGATTATGTGAAGAAGCCTGTCCTAAAGATGCAATTTATCTAACTATATCAAAAGAGTTAGTTCCTGCAAGTTATGACAGAGAGGATTTCATTTTTGGAAAAGACAAACTGGTTATGCCATTAGAAATGGCCTTAAAAAATACTCAACTTAAAAACGCTAACTAATGTCAACAGTACTTATTTTATTTTGTGTATTGTCTGCAATCACATTGCTAACAGCTTTTTTAACTATTTTCAGTAGAAATCCTATACATAGCGCTATCTATTTAGTAATTTGTTTTTTCTCTATTGGTGGACATTATTTGCTTTTAAACTCACAATTTTTAGCCATCGTTCATATTATTGTATATGCGGGTGCTATTATGATTTTATTGCTCTTTACCATTATGTTGATGAATCTTAACGAAGGAGATGAAGTTCACAAACCTAGATTTACAAGATTAGGAGCAGTAGTCTCTTTTTGTTTGGTTTGTTTGGTTTTGATAAAAATATTCATTGACTCAAAACCTATTGTTGAATATGATTATACTGGAGAAGATTATCAATCTATAAAAGTTCTCGGTAAAGCATTATTAAATGAATATATGGTGCCATTTGAATTTGCTTCTGTCTTATTATTGGTAGCAATGATTGGAACAGTATTATTGTCTAAAAAAGAAAAATTAGAAAAATAATGAACAATATTTTAACTCAGATTGGTATAGAGAATTATATTTTCCTATGTGTTGTGCTTTTTTGCATAGGTATTTTTGGAGTTTTGTACAGACGAAATGCTATCATTGTATTTATGTCTATTGAAATTATGCTGAACGCCGTTAACTTATTGTTTGTAGCCTTCTCAACTTACCACCAAGACACACAAGGTCAGGTATTTGTATTTTTCTCAATGGCAGTAGCGGCTGCAGAGGTTGCTGTAGGATTGGCCATATTAGTTTCGATATTTAGAAATATTGGATCAATTAGTATTGATAATTTAAAAAACTTAAAAGGATAAATGGCAATGGATACCAATTTAGCTTTAATCTTACTATTAACTCCTTTATTAGGATTTTTAATTAATATTTTCTTCGGGAAAAGTCTAGGAAAAACGGTTTCTGGAATTGTAGGAACACTTTCTATTGTAGTTTCATTTATTGTTTCTCTTTCATTCTTTTCACAAATTAATCAAACACAACAAGCAATTAACATTGATTTATTCAATTGGATTCAGATTAGTAAATTTAATGTGAGCTTTGGTTTTTTATTGGATCAATTATCAATTTTATGGTTGCTATTTGTAACAGGAATTGGTTCCTTGATTCATTTGTATTCGATAAGCTATATGCACGATGATGAGAATATGCATAAGTTTTTTGCGTATTTGAATCTGTTTATATTCTTCATGATTTCATTGGTAGTAGGTAGTAACTTACTAGTGATGTTTATTGGATGGGAAGGTGTTGGACTTTGCTCTTACTTATTGATTGGGTTTTGGCACAAAAACCAAGATTATAATGATGCTGCCAAAAAAGCTTTCATTATGAATCGTATTGGAGATTTGGGATTACTTATCGGAATCTTCATCCTTGGAAGTTTATTCTCCACTTTAGATTTTGCAACTTTAAAAACGGCGATTGAAGGATCAGCAAATCTTGATACTTATTGGTTAAGTATTGCAGCATTGGCGCTGTTTATAGGAGCTTGCGGTAAATCAGCTCAGATTCCGTTGTACACTTGGTTGCCTGATGCGATGGCAGGACCAACACCTGTTTCGGCTTTAATTCACGCAGCTACAATGGTTACTGCTGGTATTTTTATGGTTACTAGATTACATTTCCTATTTGATTTAAATACAGATGTACAAACAATTATTGCTGTTATTGGAGGTGTTACCTCATTAGTAGCGGCGACTATTGGTTTGGTTCAAAATGATATCAAAAAAGTATTGGCCTATTCTACTGTTTCTCAATTAGGGTTAATGTTTTTAGCATTAGGTTTCGGAGCTT
The DNA here is from genome assembly GCF_040045115.1 of Flavobacterium adhaerens. Lineage (NCBI taxonomy): Bacteria > Pseudomonadati > Bacteroidota > Flavobacteriia > Flavobacteriales > Flavobacteriaceae > Flavobacterium > Flavobacterium adhaerens. Next base: position 86,590 of record NZ_JBDLZX010000003.1, read on the forward strand.
ACGAAGTAGCCGTATTCCATGTAATCACGCACGCCTTCTTCAAAGCTTGTTTATTCTTAGGGTCTGGATCTGTTATTCATGGTTTACATGGAGAACAAGATATGCGCAAAATGGGTGGTTTGAAAAAAGCAATGCCAATTACCTATTGGACTATGCTAATTGCTTCATTAGCCATTTCTGGAGTTCCAGTATTTTCTGGATTCTTTTCAAAAGATGAAATTTTGATGACCGCTTTCCACCATAGTATTCCACTTTGGGTTGTTGGATCAGTTGCTTCTATAATGACTGCTTTTTATATGTTTAGATTAATGTTTTTAACTTTCTTCAAAGATTTTAGAGGAACTGAGGAACAAAAACATCATTTACACGAAAGTCCAAGTTTGATAACATTCCCTTTGATAGTATTAGCAATCTTAGCTGCAATTGGTGGTTTAATCAGCCTACCAACCGACAGTTGGTTGAATCATTATTTAGCTCCATTATTCTCTAAAGAAGCTCATGAAGCACATACTTTAGGAACTACAGAATATATTTTGATGGGAATTGCAGTCATAGGAGGTTTTATTGGAATTGGAATTGCTTATGCAAAATACATTTCCAAAAATGAAGTACCTGACGAAGACGATAAGATTACTGGTGTTTCAAAAGTACTTTACAACAAATACTATATCGATGAATTATACGATGCAATTTTTGTAGCTCCTATAAACGGATTATCCAAATTGTTTAGAGATTATGTAGAAACAGGAATTTCAGCTGTTGTCTTTGGATTTGGAAAAGTTGCCAGCGAACTTAGTTTTCAAGGTAAAAAATTACAAAACGGAAGTGTTGGTCTTTATTTATTTGCCTTTGTATTGGGCTTATGTGCCATTATTTCTTATTTATTTTTAGCTCAATAATTATTACTATGAATGTATCTCTAATATTAATTATCCTTTTAGTTGGCGCATTTGCAACTTATTTAGCTGGTGACAAACTTGCTTCAAAAGTGGCTTTGTTTTTCGGTTTGGCCGCAACAGCTTGCTCAATTGTATTATTAAATCATTTTAATTTAGGAGAAAACATTAGCTATAACAGCCAATGGATTACCTTACCTAAAGTTTCATTTGCATTACAAGCAGATGGATTATCGTTGGCTATGATTTTATTAACAACTGCTTTGACAGCTGTTATCATCTTATCTTCATTTGGCAATGATTTCAAAAAATCAAAATCAATTTATGCATTAATTCTATTTATGTCATTTGCCATGACAGGTACCTTCTTGGCTAGTGACGGGCTTTTATACTATATTTTTTGGGAATTATCATTAATCCCAATTTATTTTATCGCTTTAATTTGGGGTAATGGAGATGCTGAGGAACGCAAAAAAGCGGTAGTTAAATTCTTTATTTATACACTTGCTGGTTCATTATTTATGCTCATTGCATTTGTGTATATGTACCAAAAAGCAGGAAGCTTCTTGCTCGAAGATTTATACAACTTAAATTTGAGTATTACAGAACAAAAATGGATTTTTACAGCTTTCTTTTTAGCGTATGCTATCAAGATTCCTTTGATTCCTTTCCACACTTGGCAAGCAAATGTGTATCAAAAAGCACCAACTCTTGGAACAATGCTTTTATCTGGGATAATGCTAAAAATGGGATTGTACAGTCTTATTCGTTGGCAATTGCCTTTGGCTCCATTAGCGGCCAAAGAATACATGGATATCTTTATCGGAATTGGTATTGCTGGAGTAATTTATGGTTCTATTGTTGCTTTGAGACAAAAAGATCTTAAAAAATTGTTGGCTTATTCATCACTTGCCCACGTAGGATTGATTGCTGCTGGTACTTACACCTTAACACTTGATGGTTTTAGAGGAGCCGTTTTACAAATGATAGCGCATGGTTTTGTTGTAGTTGGATTATTCTTTGCAGCCGAAATCATTTTTAGAAGATACGAAACCCGATTAATTGCAGAAATGGGTGGAATTCGCACTCAATCTCCAAAATTTGCTTCAATGTTTTTAATATTGGTAATGGCTTCGGTAGCTTTGCCAACAACTTTTAATTTCATCGGAGAATTTACCGTTTTATACAGCCTTTTTCAAATAAATGTTTGGTTTGCAATCTTAGGAGGAACAACCATTATTTTGGGAGCGTATTATATGCTAAAAATGTTTCAACACTCGATGTTAGGAGAAACCAATAATAAATTATTTAACGATGTGACCTTCGCTGAAGGTCTAACAATGGTAATAATTATTGCAGTATTGTTTTTCTTTGGTATTTATCCAAAACCTATCAATGATTTAATAACACCAAGTCTTGAAATTATTTTAAAAGCAATTAACAGAGCTTAAAATTTGATTGTTTAAAATTGAATCCAATAAAATATAATAAAATAAATTAGGTAAAAAAGAATTGGCAGAGTTACTATTTATCAATGATAAAGCCTAAATCAAAAAATAAAAAATGACAACATTAATAGCTATAATAGGATTAGGTATTTTAAGCCTTATATTAGAAATCTTTGATTTTAGAAAAGCAATTATTCCAATAACATTACTTGGATTATTAGCCATTCTAGGACTGACTGTTTCCGAATTTGATTCGCCTGCGAGCTACTACAACAATATGATTGTAGTCAATAAATTTTCTGTAGCCTTTTCAAGTCTATTTATACTTTTGACGTCATTTTTGGTTGCGATGAGCCACAATTTCTATGAAAATCATAAATCAAAACTTTCTGATTTCATTGCCATAAAAATATTTCTTTTGGCTGGAGCAGTCGCAATGGTATCTTTTGGAAATCTTGCTATGTTCTTTTTAGGTATAGAAATTTTATCAATTTCTCTTTATATACTTGCTGCTAGTAATCGTACCAAAATTAAAAGTAATGAAGCAGGAATGAAATACTTCTTGATGGGGTCTTTTGCATCTGGAATTATCTTATTTGGTATCTGTATGATTTATGGGGCAATGGGCTCATTTGACATCGTTGAAATTAGTGGTATGTCACAATCTGCCGAATTACCAATTTGGTTCCCAATCGGAATTGTTTTAGTTACTATCGGAATGTTATTTAAGATTGCTGCGGTTCCATTTCATTTTTGGGCACCCGATGTTTACGAAGGCTCTCCATCACTAACAACTGCTTTAATGAGTACTTTGGCTAAAGTTGTTGCTGTAGCAACTCTTTATAAATTATTATCTGGAATGAATGCTGATATCAATTACTCGTTCCAATTAGTGGTGGTAATTATTTCGATTTTGTCAATGTCTGTTGGTAATATTATGGCATTACGACAAGTGAATGTAAAACGTATGTTAGCTTTCTCAGGAGTTTCTCATGCTGGATTTATGTTAATGACACTATTGAGTTTATCTAATTCAGATGGAAGTTTATTATACTACACAGCGGCATACTCGTTTGCGGGTATTGCTGCTTTTAGCGTTATTTTGTACGTATGCAAAAACAGAGAAAACGAAGATATTGTAAACTTTCACGGATTAGGGAAAACAAATCCATTATTGGCTGCGATCTTAACCGCTTCTCTACTTTCTATGGCAGGTATTCCTATCTTCGCAGGTTTCTTCGCTAAATTGGTTTTGTTTAGTCAAACTATCGAATCTGGGTATCTAGTAGTGGTTATATTTGCTGTAATCAACTCTATTATAAGTGTGGGTTATTATTTTAAATTAATCTTAGTGATGTACAATAAAGAACCTAATGAAGCTAGAGCAGGAAAATCTTTTATATACTATGCAGTTGCTATAATAGCGATCACATTAAATATTATTATAGGTTTATTCCCATCATTAGTACTCGATTTATTAGCTTAAAGTACTTCTTCAAAATAATTCTAAAACCAGCTATTAATTAGCTGGTTTTTTGTTTTCAAAAAATTAAGCACTTAATAACCTTAAAAAAAAGTTATCATAGTACTATATATCAATTATAATCGCTAAATTACGATGTAATAAAAAGCAAGCATTATGGGAACTACAAAACAGTTAAATTTTGACTTAGAAACAAATGCTATTGCAGAAATTTGTAAAGCATTGGGACATCCGACACGAATGCAAATTATGACGCTTTTATGGAATAAAAACAATAGAACCTGCGGCGAAATTGTCACTTTAATTCCATTAGCACAATCAACTATTTCCAAACATTTATTAGAATTAAAAAAAGCAAATTTATTGCAGGTGAAAAATGTTGGCAAAAAAACAATCTATTCTATTGAAGTTGAAAAAATACAAATACTAAAAAAATACTTAACCGATTATTTATCCAACAAACTATTATTTAAAGAAGCTGAGGCGGTAATATTACCTCCAACCCCAAAACCCAAAAAAGCAAACAAACTACATTTAAAACAGTTTAATTATCAATTCCCAGACAAAAAAGGCGGAACTGATTCGATACACGAAACTGATGAGGACAAGAATTAAAAACAAAATCTAGAGAATGCTATTCATTACTTTTGTTACAAAATCATTTGGCCATGCCAATAAAATAAAATCAAAATGAAAAATCAATTGAAAGTACAAATCTGGTCCGATGTAATGTGTCCGTTTTGCTATATAGGAAAAAGAAAAATTGAAGAAGCTCTTTCTCAATTTGAAAATAAAGATGCAGTTGAAATCGAATGGAAGAGTTTTCAATTAGACCCAGCTTTTGTGGCTACTCCAGGCGAAAGCATCGTTGAACATCTGGCTGACAAATATGGAAGAAATACAGATTGGGCACAATCAATGATTGACAACATGACTCAAAACGCCAAAAATTCTGGACTTGATTTTCATTTTGAAAAATCAATTTTAGCCAATTCTTTAAACGCACATCGATTAATGCATTTGGCAAAAAATCACCACAAAGCAGATGAAGTCAAAGAATTTCTATTCAAAGCGTATTTGACAGAAGGTAAGAATGTAAACGATTGGGATACACTTAAAGAAATTAGTCAAAAAGTTGGATTACCAATAAATGAGGTAGAGTCACTGATTGATTCCAACATTTACACCAAAGAAGTTCAACAAGACCAACAAGAAGCACAATCATTGGGAGTAACTGGAGTTCCTTTTTTTGTATTTGACAATAAATATGCCGTTTCAGGTGCACAGCCAACTGATGTATTCTTAAAAACACTTGAAAAAACTTGGGAAGAAGGTAATTTTGATAGTCTAATTCAATCTCAAACCTCATCAAACACTAATAGTTGCGGTATTGATGGTTGCGAATAAATTTGAAAATATGACTGAAAAAAATAAAACTATACGCTGGGGCATTATCGGGTGTGGCAATGTAACCGAAGTTAAAAGTGGTCCCGCCTATCAAAAAACTGCAGGTTTTAGCATTACTGCGGTAATGAGAAGAGACGCCGAAAAAGTTGCTGATTACGCCAAAAGACATGGTATCAATAAATTTTATACAGATGCTGATGCTTTAATAAATGATCCCGAAGTCGATGCTGTTTATATTGCAACTCCACCTGATACTCACAAATTGTATGGATTAAAAGTGGCCGAAGCAGGAAAACCTTGTTGCATCGAAAAACCATTGGCTCCCAACCATGATGAAGCACTAGCAATCGCTGATGCTTTTGATAAAAAAAATATTCCTTTGTTTGTTGCCTATTACAGACGAACTCTCCCTCGATTCGAACAAATAAAAAATTGGATTGATTCCAAAACTATTGGAGAAATAAGACACGTTCGCTGGCATTTGAGTAAAACAGCAAGTGATCAAGATCGCTCGGGCGAATACAACTGGAGAACCGATGCCAAAATCGCTCCTGCTGGCTATTTTGATGATTTAGCAAGCCACGGATTGGATTTGTTTGCACATTATTTTGGGAATATAAAAGAAGTGACAGGACTTAGCCTGAATCAGCAGGGGTTATATACTGCAAAAGATGCTTGTGTAGCGCATTGGATTCACGAATCGGGAGTTACAGGAAGCGGAAGCTGGAATTTTGGAAGTTTTGAACGAGAAGACGTAGTTGAAATTTATGGAAGTAAAGGTAAAATCACTTTCTCTATTTTTGAAAACGACCCACTGATTCTGAAAACACCAGAAGGTGAATCTAAACACGAAATACATCATCCAGAAAACATACAATTGTATCATGTAGAGCAAATACGCGAACATTTACTAGGAAACTCAAATCATCCGTGTAGTGGGTTTGCTGGGGCACATGCCAACTGGGTGATGGATCAGATTATTGGTAAATAATTTTTTTTTATCATAAAACAAAACCTAACAGGTTTTTAAAACCTGTTAGGTTTAATCTATTAGAATTTTATTTCTCTTTTCTCTCCTTTTTTCAAATTGACTTCTTGCTTTTTATTGCCAAAAATCAAAGTGGTTTTCCCTCCTTTTTTAGAAGAAATAAATACTTTATTGAGCTTTTTATTGTTCCAGGTCATTTCAATTTCAAAACCCCCTCTGGCACAAATCCCTTTTACAGAACCACTTTCCCAGGCATCGGGTAAAGCCGGCAATAATCGGATTTCGTTTTCATCTGATTGAACTAGCATTTCTGTCACGGCAGCAGCACCGCCAAAATTCCCATCAATTTGAAACGGCGGATGCGCATCAAATAAATTCGGGTACGTTCCTCCTCCTCTTCTCGGTTTTTCGGTTTTTTTTCCGTCAGGATCTACGTAACGAAGCAGCTCACGATACATTTTATAAGCGCGATTTCCGTCCCAAAGTCTTGCCCAAAGATTGATACGCCAACCTTTTGACCAACCTGTGGTTTCATCGCCTTTAATTTCTAAAGTTTTCTTTGAAGCTTCGGCCAAATTAGGAGTTTTTAAAGGTGTAATATGATCGCCAGGAAACAATCCGAATAATTGTGACTGATGACGGTGTTTTGGATCTTTATCTTCCCAATCAAAATACCATTCTTGCAAATTTCCTTTTTTTCCAATTTGATACGGATGCAATTTGGCCAAATTAACTTCCAACTTCTTTACAAAATCGGCATCAACATTAAGAATCTTAGCCGCTTTGATTGTTTTATCAAAACATTCGCGAATCATCGCCAAATCGGCTGTTCCTCCATACAAAGTTGCGCCCACAAAACCATCAGCCAACTTGTATTGATTTTCTGGTGAAGTGGATGGAGCTGTAATTAAATTTCCGTTTTTATCTTCTATGAGCCAACCCAAACAGAATTCGGCTGCTCCTTTCATCAAAGGATATCCTTCTTCTTTTAAATATTTTTTATCCTGAGTAAATACATAATGTTCCCAAATATGCGTACTCAGCCAAGCTCCTGCCATTGGCCAACATGCCCACATGGGATCTTCTTTTCCAAATTGACCAACGGGATTAGACATTGCCCAAATATCCGAATTGTGCGCTGCTGTCCAGCCTTTATTAACACCATAAAAAGTCTCGGCCGTAACTTTCCCTGTAACCGAAAGGTTTTTGATAAAGCCCAAAAGAGGTTGATGCATTTCGGAAAGATTCGTGTTTTCGGCCAACCAGTAATTTTCTTCCAAATTGATATTCATCGTATAATTACTGCTCCACGGTGCAAAAAGATGCGGATTCCATAATCCTTGTAAATTAGCCGGAACTCCCATTGTTCTTGAAGAACTAATCAACAAATAACGTCCGAAATTAAAATACAGAATTTCCAAATTTTTATCTTCTTTACCATCAGCGTAACGTAGCAGACGTTCGTCTGTAGGCAAATCCGGAGCAGTTGTTTTCCCTAAATCCAAAAGTACTCGATTGTAGAATTTTTGATAATCAGCAAGGTGAGTTTCTTTAAGTTTATCAAATGATTTTGAGAAAGCTTTTTCAACATTCTTTTTCGCAATTGGTTCTGCTACTCCATCAATTGAAGGGTTTACATCGAAACCTTTGAAACTAGTGGCTACCGAAACATAAATAATGGCTTCTGTTGCGTTTTTTACTCCTAAACTTTTATTCGAATTAATGATTTCTCCATCTGTATTTTTAATTTTTAATACCGAAGCAAAACGGGTTCCTCTCTCTTTTATCTCCAAAAATTTAGGCAAAACCGTATAACCAGAATTCTCATGTATTGGCGCAATCCCATCCATTGTCAAAACATTGTCTTTGACTTCAACACTTGATTGCAATAAACTACTAGAGTTAATTTCAAAACTCAAAGCTCCTTTCTTGTTACTAGTCAGTTTAACCACCATAATCTGATCTGGGGCTGAAACAAAATATTCACGAGTATATTTTACTCCATCTATTTCATAACTAACTTTTGATACAGCCGCTGAAAGATCTAATTCTCTTCTATAATTAGAAACTTTTCCATCGTTAAAATGTTTTATTTCCAATGTTCCCAATGGTAAATATCTTTCCGAATTTTTCCCCTGTAATTTTTTATTTAATTCTTCAGCCAATTTGTAATCTTCATTTTTCAATGCTTCACGAATAGCTGGAATATTTTTATAAGCTTCGGGACTCATATTGGCATTTACGGGTTCCCCCGACCAAAGCGTGATATCATTCAGATGAATTTTATCGGTATTGACTCCACCAAAAACGGTAGCGCCCATTTTCCCGTTTCCTAAAACGAGACTTTCTTCAAAAAATTCCGCTGGTTGATTGTACCATAAAATATGGCTGGATTGTGCGGAAATTTTCCCAGCGAAAATCCAAAAAAGGATAATGGCAATTATATGTAATTTTTTCATATTCTGATTTAATAAATTATTGATTATACAGATGCATTTCGTACAGCTGGTTTGGTACAGACGGGTTTCAAACCCGTCTCTACATTTTCGCCCTACGTACAGACGGGTTTCAAACCCGTCTCTACACATCCCTATTAAAAAAACAATCCTCATTCCATTTTTTTGGATTATTTATAATGTAATCTTCTATTCTATAATACTCAGATTCATTTCTGATTATGTGATCGTGAAATCGCTCTTGCCAATTTGATACTCCTTTTGTACCTCTTTTTTCATTAATCCTTCTGGATGAAAATGATTTTAATGCCCGGATAAATTCGAATACTCCGTGTGCCTTTTTTAAATTATCATCCGTACAGATGGGTTCAGTACAGACGGGTTTCAAACCCGTCTCTACCACAGCATCAATCATTTTTGAATTATCAACACCTACAATACAATGAATATGATTGGGCATTATCTGAAATGCTCCCAAAACGATATTTGTATAATGATTCGGCAAATCAAACCAGCAATCGGAAACAATTTTTCCATATTGATTCAAAATCATTTCACCATCTTTTACATAACCAAACAAATGTTCATTGTTCTTGGTACAAATCGTAATAAAATAACTTCCTTCACTATTATAATCCCACCATTTTGCTCTCGCAGTTTCTATACGGAATTTCCCTTGGAATTTTTGCATGTATCCTTTTATTTAGGAAGATACACAAAATTTTTAAAAGTAACCTGACCATCTCCTACTGCTGAAAGTCCCAATTTGAGGCTCATAAAACCACTTAAAGCATTGTGATTGAATGAGGAAACTTCGGCAGAATTTTCAATTTTTAGCCAATCTTTTCCATCAATGCTATAAAACATGTTTACCACTTGCTCTTTCTTTTCCAGGCGTAAAAACAAGTGTCTTTTATTCACATCTTTTACGGTAGGGAACTGCCATACTCTAAGAATTGCCATGATATTATCTTTATCAAAAGCGATTCCCGTAAATAACTTGGTATCATAAAAAAGCACCAATCCAGCCGATGCGTTTCCTTCAATTTCTACCTCAACATCGGCAGTATAAGAATGGTCTGAAGGGGTACACAACAAAGGCGAACTTTGACCAATGCCTGTTCCTTTTCCTTTAATCTTTATTCCATTTGAAGTGAATGTGGTTCTTTGCGCATCATACTCATCAAAAAACTGCCATTGTGGTTGAAGTTTTGTTCCAGAAAAACTATCCGAAAGTGCGAAATTGCTTTTCACGAATTGTCCTGCCGGTTTCTTCGTAATAGCTTCGGTTTTTGTGTTTTCTTTCATTTTGTACCAACCATCTTTTGTCCATTCTACAGCCTGTAAAAGTGTTTGGCGTCCCATATTGTAATACCCATTTTCATAACCGTGAAAAACCATCCACCAATTTCCTTTTACATCATCGATTATTGTGGCGTGTCCTTTTGACCACCATTTTTCAGAACTATCATTAGTTCTTAGTATTGGATTATGAGGTGAATTTTCCCAAGGTCCAAGTGGCGATTTTGATCGAGCCGAAATCACCATGTGACTTGTTGCAGGCCCAGCAGTTCCTCCTTCGGCAACTGTAAGATAATAATAGTCTCCCCTTTTGAAAACTTTTGGGCCTTCCATACAAAAACATTCGATTGACCAGTCAATTGGAATTTTCCAACCATCGTAACTATGTTTCAATTCACCTGTAACCGATAAACCGTCTTTAGAAAGCGGCACGTAACCCCCATTGCTAAAATACAAATAACGTTTCCCTTTTTCGTCAACAAAATGCCCAGGATCTATATTGCCAACTTTCAAATCGATTGGATCGCTCCAAGGTCCGTCTATTTTATCTGCCCAAACCACGTAATTGGTTTCATTGGCAGGAAAATAGATATAGAATTTGTTATTGAGTTTTACCAAATCTGGTGCCCAGACAGAGCCTACACTTTTCTTTAGTGCATGGGTAACTGGACTCCAATTGATTAAATCTTTGGATGTCCAAATCAACAATCCCGGATAATAATTGAACGAAGAATGCACTATATAATAATCTTCACCATCACGAATGATTGATGGATCTGGGTAATCACCGGCGAAAATTGGATTGGTATAATTACCACTATTGTCTTTTTGTTGTTGGGCTTTTACTATTAATGATAGAAAAAGCATAATCAACCAAAATTTTGATTTTAGGAATTTCATAATCAATTGGATTTTTTGCTTTACTGATGAATTTCGTACAGACGGGTTTCAGTACAGACGGATTTCAGTACAGACGGGTTTCAGTACAGACGGATTTCAGTACAGACGGGTTTCGTACAGACGGGTTTGAAACCCGTCTCTACATTCCTAATTTATTTTATATTTTTCATTCTCGGTAATCATTTCCCAATTATCGGTACGGAATGGCGATGCCGGGAATTTTTCCTTATTGAAAAGATTGATTTCGGTATCATCATCGGCCCAACCGTAATGAACGGCAACTGGATTTTGGACTTTGTCACTCGAAACAATTACTTTATTGTCTTTGATTATCGCTTTGGCCGGATGAAAAACTTTATCAGCACCTGCTATTTCAAAACCTTTGAGTTCTGAATTTCCTGAAGCCAATAATCCGCTACCAATGTTATCAAAAGTCAAAATGATTTGGTTTCCTTTAATTTCTTGTGATTTGTACATTGGCCCTGAACAAACTTGCTTTTTCCCATACAAATTATTCAACGCAATAGCTGCAAAACGCAACCCAATATCCTGTTTATTGGTTGGGTGAATGTCTTTGGCGTTCCCAATATCAGTCGTTACCACCATTCCTGTGTTTGGAACTTTAAGCGTTTCGGTTTGCGCTTCGCGAAGTTCTGCCCAACGGCTTCCTTTGGCACTATTTCCTCCGGACTCATCAAAGGTGGATAATTGTACAAAATAGAAAGGAAAATCGCCTTGTTTGAACTTAGTTCTCCAATCCTGAATCATCAAAGGAAAAGCCTTTTTGTATTGTTTTGCTCTCCAAACATTGGCTTCTCCTTGATACCACAAAGCGCCTTGAATGGCATACGGAACTAACGGATTGACCATAGCATTGTACAATAACGATGGATAACTGTTGGGAGAAATTTCGATTCGTACTTTTACCACATTAAATTTCCAAAGACCATCGAGTGGGACATTCGAATCTTTACAATCGATTTTAAGATCGGATGCTTCTCCGTAAATCCCACCTCCTCCGCTGTAATCGGTGATTCTTACTGCGATTACGTTTGTTCCTTCTTTTAAAACTCCAGTAGGAATATTGTAAACTCTTAATTTGTCCCAAAGATTATGAGTCCCAACTTGAACACCATTTACATAGGTCACATCTTCATCATCGACTTTTGCTAAGTGCAAAACAGCTTCTTTTTTGGCTTGTTCAGCAGTCAAAACAATTGTTTTACGCATCCAAACGATTCCATCAATATTACCAATTTGTTGGTTTTCCCAAAGTGAAGGTGCTTTAATTTCTGGCCAATTTGCATCTTGAAATTCAGGGTTTTTAAACTGACTTTCGTTATCCATTGAAGCGTCAAAACCTTGAATTTTTTTTATATTTTCTAATGTTGCTTTTCTATAATTTTCAAGAACTTCATCCATGTTTAGCGAAGGAACCTGGGCAATCATTTCTTTAAATTCGGAACTATTTTCGAAGGCTTCTTTGCTTGTCCAAGTTTCTACGCAAGTCCCTCCCCACGAAGTATGCAATAACCCTATTGGAATGTTTAACTCTTTGTATAATTTTCGAGCAAAATAGAATCCAGCAGCTGTAAAATCGCCAACCGTTTGTTCGTTACTACTGCTCCATTTAGCCGATTTGAAATCCTCTTTCGGAGTCGAACTCATATCTTTTTGAACCAAAAACTGACGAATTTGAGGATAGTTGGCGTCTTTCATTTCGATTTCAAAATCTTTGGCTTGTTTCACGGTAAATTCCATATTCGATTGTCCGCTGCAAATCCAGACTTCTCCAACCAAAACATCTTTTATGATAATTTTATTTTTACCAGAAATTACTAATTCGAAAGGTCCTCCGGCTTTTTCAGCATTTAGATTCAACATCCATTTGCCATTCTTGTCGGCTACAATGGTTTTTACTTGTTTGTTAAAGTGAACCTCTACTTTTTCATTGGCATCCGCCCAACCCCAAACCGGAATTGGTTTATTGCGTTGCAAAACCATCCCATCGGCAAATAACAACGGCATTCTAACATTGGCATTAGCCATTAAACTAACGACACAAAAAAGAAATACGAAATATTTTTTCATTTTTTTAATTTTTTAAAAAGATATTAAACCAACAAGATTCTAAGATTCTCAGTTACATTAAAAACTTAGAATCTTAGAATCTCAGCTACTTGAAAGTGCTCTATATTATTTTAGTCCATCTAACAAAGCGGTTAAGGCTTGTTGATCGTAAACTGTATTTGTTTTTCTATCGAACAGAGACATAGTGTTGGTTCCTAAATTCCCTGCATCCCAATAAAACGGAATTAAACCGTTTACTTTGGACTGTTTTACAACATATTTTAGAAAAGCAGCTCTTGATTTTAGATGTAAAGCCAATGCATCACCAGTCAAATCACGTCTGATAGCTCCAAATTCTCCCAAGATTACAGGGATTCCTTTATCAACAAACTTGGTTTTCATAGATAGGAAAACTTGATCTACGAAAGCTTCTTCTCCCCAAGTTGGGTTTCTATCAGTATCTGTTGTAGAATGATTTCCTTCTCCCCAATAGTAAAACATTTTTCCCCAATCAGCATCTTTATCCATAAGGGTAAATTGGTACGGATAAAAGTGAACTTCAGCCATCATTCTATTGGCAACTTTGTCTGTTGGCATAGTAGTCATCAGTTGAGCTGTTTTTTCAATATCAGTAGCTGGTCCTTGAACAATCAAATTACGATAAGCGTTTTTCCCTCCTGTTGAACGTACCGCATCAACAAATGTTTGATGGTAGGAAGTTAACACTGCCATTTCAGTAGCATTATCAACATGAGGTTCATTTGCGCTAGCAAAAAGTAAGTGTTCATCAAAATCACGCAAATGAGTTGCAATTTGCTCCCAAAATGCTTTTTGTTTCGCATTGTTTGCTTCTTTTTTGGCTTCCGTACAGTTTTCTTCTAACCATCCTCCGTCCCAGTGGATGTTTACAATTACGTACATATCATTGTCTGTACAGTATTGTACCACTTCTTTTACGCGGGCTAACCAAGCATCTGTTATTTTTGCTGTTGTCCCATTAGCATTTTGATTCCAAGAGCAAGGGATTCGGATCGCATTGAATCCATTAGCTTTAACTAAATCTATTAATGCTTTGGTCACTTTTGGATTACCCCAAGCTGTCTCTGAACCAATTGCTTCCATAGTATTTCCGATATTCCAGCCCAGTTTCATTTTAGCGGCTAATTGTACTGCTGTGCTACTCATACCAGTAGCATCAGCTGGAATTGGATTAGTGTTATAATTAGGATATAATCCTTCTACAACTGCAGACCCGGCTGCCTGAGAAACAGCAATTTGTACAGAAACTGTTCCGTTTGAGCTAATGGTAACGGTACCCGTTCTGGCAACTGTTGTCGTGTTTTGCTGAGCTGTAACGTTTAACAAGCTTGTTCCGTTTGTACCCGAAGTTTTGCTCAATTGAATCCAAGTATCGCTGGAAACAATACTAAATGTTTTAGCATTGGTTGTAATGGTGACACTGCTTGCGCTTCCTTTAGCATCAAAATCTAACGTCTTTTTATCTATAGATAGTGATATTGTTTCTGGCGTTGTTTCGTCAGGCTTTGAATCGTCTGAACTACAGGCCAAAATATTAAAAGCAATTAGGCAGAAAAATATACCTATTGAATATTTTGCAATTTTGTTTCTCATAATTATGAATGGTTTTGGTTAGTTGTTAGTGGTTTTAGAAATTTATTTAATAGAAATTTCGATTTTGTTTTGAATGTCACGAGATGAATTACCTACATTCAAAGTATATTTTCCTGGTTCTACAACCCAGTTTTTAGATTGCACATCGTAATAGGCCAGTTCTTTTACAGGAATTTGAATTGTAATGGTTTCGGTTTTTCCTGCTCCTACATTCACTTTATGGAAACCTTTTAGTTCCTGAGCGGCACGTTCTACTTTTGAATCTGATTTCGTAACATAAACTTGAACAACTTCTTTTCCTTCTACTTTAGCGGTGTTTTTTACCGTTACCGAAACCGAGATGGTATCATTATTCGAGTAGTCTTTTTTGTCCGATTTAACCTCAACAAAATTAAAAGTTGAATACGACAATCCGAATCCAAAAGGATAGAGTGGAGTTACATTTTTGGTATCAAACCATCTGTATCCAACCAAAATTCCTTCTTTATACTCTACCGCTTTATCTCCAGGGAAGCTGTTGGTTGCATGAGCAGGAGAATCCATAATATTTTTTGGCATTGTCCAAGGTAATTTTCCAGAAGGGTTTACTTTTCCAAGCAAAACATCGGCTAGGGCATTACCTCCTTCAGAACCATTGAACCAGCTCCAAACCAATGCTTTTGTTTTTTGGCTTACATCTTCAATTTCAAAAGGAGCACCAGCAATCATCACAACGATTGTTTTTGGGTTTACTTCTAGTACTTTCTTAATCAATTCTTCTTGACCAAATGGCAAACTTAAATCTCTTCTATCAGAAGCTTCGGTTTCATAGTCTCGATTAGAACCTGCGAAAACAATAGCAACATCAGATTTTTTTGCAGCATCTAAAGCTTCTTGTAATTTAGCAGGGTCTAATTGATCTATCGTAACTGGGCCTTTCATCGTAATATCTCCCAAATTCCCTTTATTCGCTACATCATAACGTTCTAAGTATCCTTCGGCATAATTGATGGTAACCGAAGAAGGCAATCTGTTTTTTAAACCATCCAATGGAGTAATTTCTCTTTTGGTTTTTACTCCTGCACCAAAACCTCTTAAGGCATTTACTTTGGTGGCATTGTTACCAATTACAGCAATTGATTTTACCCCATCTAGTTTAAGTGGTAAAAGATTTGTATCATTTTTTAATAATACTACAGCCTCAGATGCAATTTTGTAAGCATCCTGATAATGCTCTTCGGTAGCAATACTACCAGTTGCTCTTTTTTCGCCACCCATTGCTTTCACTTGGAATAACATATGTAAAATACGTTTTACATGTATATCGATTTCTTTTTCGGAAACTTCACCATTTTTAACGGCAGCAATTAATTTATCAGCAAGAAAAAATTCATTAAAAGGTTTTGGTGTTCCCATTTCGATATCCAAACCGCTTTGTAGAGATTTTGCAGTAGAATGTACTGCTGCCCAATCGGATACTACAATTCCTTTGAAACCCCATTCGTCACGAAGAATCTTATTCAACATATAATCATTCTCACACAAATATTCACCTCTAAACTTATTGTAAGCCCCCATAATACTGTATGCCTTAGCCTCTTTAACCGAGGCTTCAAAAGCAGGTAAATAGATTTCACGAAGCGTACGCTCATCAATTTGTACATCTACAAAATCGCGATTTGTCTCTTGATTATTAGCTGCATAATGCTTTACACAAGCCATAACATCATTGTCTTGTAAACCTACAATTAATGGAACGGCTATTTTTTTATTCAAAAATGGATCTTCGGTTTGATACTCGTAGGTGCGCCCTCCTAATGGCGTTCTAATAATATTAATTGCAGGAGCCAATAACATGTCTTTGCCTCTGGCTCGCATTTCTTGTCCTACACTGTTCCCGAACAAGTAGGCCATATCTGGATTCCAAGTAGCAGCCAACGCTCCGGCAGCTGGATAGTAGGTGGCAAAATCGTTTGTCCATCCTGCCGGAGCCCAATTGTCTCTCGAAATTTCCTCACGAACTCCCAATGGTCCATCGGCCATTTTTAATTCAGGAATTCCTAAACGTGCTACCCCTGCATTAGCAAACATACTATTACCATGTAACATTCCAATTTTTTCCTCAAGTGTCATTTGAGAGATCAATTTGTCTATTTTAGTATCGAACTTGGTTGTAATTTCTTTTCCCACATAGGCTTTTTGTCCCTTTTTCGACTTGATAGACTGTGCATTACCCTCAATCAACGAGAGAATTGAAACAGTCAAGGCAATGTATTTTAGCGTTTTTTTCATTACTTGAAATTGTTATAATTATTTATATATTCTTCTCCAGCTATTGCTTTACAAAATTGAACAAGACCACATCGTTTTCATTAATCTTATACTTTTTGCTAAAAGTTCCCGAAGCGTCAATAGCTATTTTTTCTGTTGTTATAGGTGCTCCATTATTTTTTTGTTTGATTTGTTTTACCTGATTAATACTCAATTGATTGGGTCTTCCCATGGCAAAATAATCGGTGTAAGCATCATTATTTTTATATCCTACTTTGTAAATTTCTAAAGTATAATTTCCCTTTTTCAGACCACCAACTTCAATTTGGACTTCTCCTTTTGGTTTTGATGGCAAATCTTTACTGTAATACTCCTGATTGTTTATCTTTTCTGGAAGTGTATAAGTGTAATCCCAAAACAAAAGTTGTACATCTCCTTTGGCATTTTTGGTTACCCACGAATCTTTGTCGGTATTTTTCAATTCTGTTTCGCCTAATTTATTCAGGAAAGCGTAGGAGAAATACGCTGGTTTTTTAATTCCCTGGGTATTCAAGAGTCCAAATCCTCCGTGAAAAGGTGTAAATCTAGGACCAGCCTCTTCAAAAATATCGGTAAAAACCCAATACGACATTGAGTTTGCTGCATCTCCAACTTGTTTTATTTTTTGCAAAATATAAGCAGCAGAGTGATAACTGTCGTGAATAGCATCTGCTGGCGTGTACGAGGTACTCCATTCTGTATAATGTAGTTCTAAATTAGGTTTGACCGAATTGGCTATCTGCTTACGCGAATTGATAACCTCGCCACTTACACTATTTTCGTCTTTATTTAGAACCGTTCCTGTAGTTCCAAATTCGTCTAAAAAACCTTGACTTACCCCATAAGCATGTGTTGAAATGAAATCAATTGGCGTATTGTTTTTGGTACAAAATTCGATCGTTTCCGGAACCCACGCTGCACCAGCCGTTGCTGGACCTCCTACTTTGTAATCCTTGTTTACACTCTTGATAACTCTTGCAGTATGATCATACAATTTGAAATATTCTTCCTGTGTACTTGACCAAAAACCAGGAGACAAATTCGGCTCGTTCCAAACTTCGAAATACCAAGTTTTAACCTCTTCGGCACCATAACGATCTGTAAAATGTTGGGTTAGATTACGAATTAAATCATCCCATTTTTTATAGTCTTTAGGTGGAGTAACATTTCCTTTCCACCAAAAAATAGTTTCCTTTCCACTAGCCAAAGCATTAGGCATAAATCCCAATTCTACAAACGGTTTTATATTGATACTCAAAAGAAAATCATACAAAGCATCTATGTATTGAAAATTGTATTCCGGATTTCCTTTTGAGTCTTCGCGATACACTCCCATATCATCCGTAAGCAAACCGTGCATACGGATATACTTGAAGTCACATTCTTTTTTTACCATTACCAATTGTTGTTGCCAATCGGCACGTAATCCTTCGTTGGCTCTACCAGCACCAATAGATTCTTTGAACATGGTATTCATCTTTCCTTGCTCTTTGCTGTAATCGACTTTTATAATTCTGTTTTCAGAATTACTATTTTGTCCAAACAATGAAATATTGTTCAGTGCCAATAAAAGAACCAATAGCAATACATTTTTTTTCATCTGAAAATGAGTTATAAATAATATTTTGTGTTGTAGAGACGGGTTTAAAACCCGTCTGTACGACAATTCATTATTATAATTTTTTGAATCGGATGGCGGTTCCTCCCGCTCCTCCTAATTTCAATTTCAATACATCCGAAGCTTTCACGATTTTCTTGGAAATAGCCACTGCTGATGGATTGTGAGTTTCGTCAGTACCTTCTGCATCAGCATAAATCTGAGCTTCATAAGTTGCTTTTGAATCTAAGAATGACAACGAAACTGTTAATTCTCTCGCTTTTTCATTAGTCATACTTCCTAAATACCAATCTTCGCTGTTTTGATCTTTACGAACAGTGGTCAAATATTCACCAATTTCTGCATTTAAAACTTTGGTATCAGACCAATCGGCTGGTACATCTTTTAAGAATTGATAAGCTGGAACGTTATAATTTTCAGGCAAATCGGCCAACATTTGAATTGGCGAATAAAAGCAAACATACATCGCCAACTGTTGAGCCGTTGTACCGTGTACTCTTCTACCTGGATAGCCTTGTTTGATTTCTACATCCAGAACTCCCGGAGTATATTCCATTGGTCCAGACAACATTCTGGTAAATGGTAAAATCACCACATGACTTGGTGGATTTCCGTCGCTCCAAGCGTTGTACTCTTGACCACGTGCCGCTTCTCTTGCTAACATATTAGGATACGTTCTACGTTCTCCCGTGTCTTTTATGGGTTCGTGATAGAAAACGGCCAAATCATACTGAGCTGCTTTTTCTAAAACGTATCTGAAATAATTGACCCCAAATTGTCCGTGATGCCATTCTTTCATATTTAATTTTGAACCAACGTGACCAATTTTTACGGTGTGGATTCCCAGTTTTTTATACAATGCAAAACCTTCGTCAATTTGTTTTAAATAGTTGGTTAAGTTAGACCCTGTTTCATGGTAACCAATCAATTCAACTCCTTTTTCTTTTCCGTATTCAACCACTTTTTCTAAATCGAAATTATCCGCAGATTGTGTGAAACTAAACATGTGCATACGGTTTTCATACCAAGCTGGTGTCCAACCTTTGTTCCAACCTTCAATCAATAAATGGTGCAAACCTTCTTTGGCAGTAAAATCGATATATTCTTTGGCATGAGCAGTAGTTGCTCCTTGCTTTTCTCCTTCCCAAAATGTATATTTCCCAATGTGCATGGCCCACCAGATTCCAAAATATTTATACGGTTGGACATAGGGAGTTTTTCCTAATTTGTTAGGTTCATTTAAATTTAAAACCAAATACGAATCGATCAAATCGCCCGATTTTTCAGCTATTTGAATCGTTCTCCAAGAAGAAGTAAAAGCGTCTTTTACCCTTACTTTTACGCCATCAGCCCAAGGCACTAAATTCGATTTTAGCTGTGTCCCTTCTGTTTGTTCCAAAGTCATACTCGCAAAATCAATTAAATTGGCTTCGTGAAAACTTAACTTTAAACCGCTTTTACTTTCTATTGTTAAAGGTGTATGAACCGTATCTAAAGTGGTGACTGGCGACGCAGTATATAAATACTCATAACGTTCTGGTTTGTAAGCAGGAATCCACCACGCTTTTCCATCTTCTTTTAGATTGAAAGTTGTTTTTTCATCCATGATAAAAATACTGTCTTTAGAAACCTGTTTTGGATATACATATCTAAAGGCAATTCCGTCATCATAAGCACGAAACTGAATTTGAAGTTTACGTTTATTCCCTGTTTTTTGCTGTAAATCAACAACCAATTGATTATAATGGTTTCTAATTTTTTTCTTTTCACCCCAAACTTGTTCCCACGTTTCGTCGAAAGAAGATTTTTTTACATCTACAACTTCAAAATTAGTACTAAAGTCTTCATTGTTTTTTAGAACAAACCCCATATCAGATGGTGTAAGGACTTGAGTTTTTTTGTGTGACACCTCATACTTAGGAGCCGTTTTGTCTAGATTGAATTTGATTGTATTAATTCCTCCTGGAGAAACCAGTTCATAGGACTTGCTTTTCTGAGCATGAGTTGTACCAACAATTGCTAATGCACCAATAAATGCTGGAATGATGATTTTCTTAAACATGATATTCATTTCTTAATAATTGTACTTTTTTTTAAAAACCGGGGCAATCCCACAGCGCCCCGATTTTCATTCTAAACCAAATTCAACTTAATTATTTTATCCATTCAATTTTGAATGTTGTTTTTCCAGATAGTGGATTTTGATTCACATCAAAACCTGAACCTTTTTGTGTCAATGTAATCGTTTGAACAGTATCTGTATCAGGTAAAAACACTTTTGCTTCTGCCGAAGTGGTTGTGTCCGTTGCATAAACTTTAAGGGTTAGCTTGCTCCAATCCATATCTTTGGTAGATTGTGCCAAGGCAATATGTGGCAATGCAGTTCCCTCTTTTACTAATACGACAATCGGCACCTCACCCGCTTTGATTTTGTGCCAGCCGCTTTTGTACACTTTTTTGGTTTGGTAATCAATCCAAGTTCCTTCGGGAAGATAAACATCTCTTTCGGTAACATCTTCAAAAAGAGGTGCAACTAGCATACTTGATCCAAACAAATACTCATTATCTACCAACCACGCACCTGGATCATTAGGATATTCTACAAACAATGCACGCATCATTGGCAATCCTTTTTGAGAACTTTCTTTGGCCTGAGCATAGATATATGGCATTAATTCGTAACGCATATTGTCCGATTTTCTAAAGCTTTCCAATAAATCTTTGCTATACAACCAAGGCTCACGAGGTGGTTCGCCGTGACTTCTTACATGTGAGGTAAACATCCCGAACGGAGCCCATCTTTTGTATAAATTCTCTGGTGACTTGGTTACGAATCCGCCTACATCATGACTCCAAAAACTGAATCCGCATAATCCTAATGACAAACCTCCTCTTAATTCGGCCGACATTGCTCCGTTAGTGGTTTCGGCATCACCTCCCCAGTGCAATGGGTAACGTTGTGATCCAGCCCATGTACTTCTAGCCCAGATTAAAGTATATCCTTTTTCCTTTTGAGTAATTTCGGCAACGGCTTTATTGTAACGCAATGGGAACAAATTATGCTCATAGAAACCTGTTCGTCCCGAATGATAAATTCCTTCTGGTGGTGCGGCTTCACCAAAATCTACTTTGAAAACAGAAACCCCTTGATCGAATAATTTTTTCAATTTTCCTTGGTACCAAGTTACGGTCTCAGGATTCGAAAAATCCAGTACAGCATCTTCATACGGTAAATTTCCTTTTCTATCTCTCACTGCTAAATTTTTATCCATAATTTCATTGAACAATGTATTCTTTGGAGTGAAATAAGGCAATTGCCATAAACATACTTGAAAACCGTCTTTTTTCAAATCTGACATCATTTTTTGGGCATCAGGGAAACGAGATTTGGCAAACTCATAATTGTTTCGCCAATCTACATCAAACCAACCAGTATCATAGTGAATCACATCGGTTGGGATTTTATATTTGCGTAAATCTCTGGCAACGTCGCGTCCTTCTTTTTCAGTAAAATACGTAATACGGCTCATCCAAAAACCAAATGACCAAAGTGGTGGCATAGCTGCTTTACCTGTTAGATTGGTGTATTCGTCTAAAATCTCTTTTGGTTCACCAATAAAGAAAAACAAATCGGCTTCATCGTCACCAATATACATTTCGTTGGCGCTGCCATAATATTTACCAAAATCGACCGTAATTGGCGTAGAATGGTGCATGAAAACACCATAACCACGGCTACTCATGTAAAACGGAATCGGTTTGTACATGGTTTCGTTTTGAATACCATTAGCATCATCTGTCCATAAAACTACTTTTTGGCCACGCTTATTAAATTGTGTAAATGATTCTCCGCAACCAAATATTTTTTCGTCGGGCTCTAAGCTAAAAGCCGCTCCCATACTTCTAGAATAATCACTATTTCTACGCACATACGAAAATGGAAGTGATGGAGTGTAACTATTAGCAAAGTCGGAATTATGTAATGTACTCGTTAATAATTTTCCTTTTTCGTCATAGATTTTTACATGCCATGGTTTGATCAAAATTTCAACAGAACCATGTTTACTCGTGTATTTGTATCCACCATCAATTTTAGAAGATTTCCATAATTCAGGATGATTGGGCGCCACGCCATCCACCAACATTAGTGATGTAGCTTGAGGGCGAAATTGAGGTCCCGAAGTCGTTTTTATTCGGATAGCACGATCCGAAACAAACTGAATTTGAAATGGTAGTACAGGCGAAACTTCATATTCTGTTGTTGGAAATTCATTGGCCGCAATCGTATCCGGTTTCATCAGCATATTATTGAAAGCCTGACGTGTTTGATACGTATAACGCAAATATTTGATAGTTCCTTTACCAGTTGCTGGATCAAAACTAGCTAATTCATCAGCGAAATAAAAAGTATTCAAATAATTCTCAAAATCTTTGCTTACATCGATCGGTGCATTCAAAATATCTGCATTCTGAATTTGAGCTGTTACTTTTGGAGAAAGTAACAAACCCACAAACAAGGATAATGAAGCTATCTGTATTTTTTTCATTGTGAAGTTATATTAGTCTGTTAATAGTTTTATTCTGTTGTAATTACAATAGTCGATTCTTTCAAACCGTTTGCTTTTGCGGTTAACTCTAATTTTTCTGATTTTTCAGAAGACTGAACAATCACTAAACATTTCCCTGCCAAAGCGGTATGTTTGGTACCTTTGAAAGGTTCGTGACTCACTGGATCTCCGCTACAAACACCCACTATTTTTCCGTTACCTTTTACAGAGAAATGAATTTCATTATTGGCAGTTGGAACAAAAGTTCCGTTTGCATCTAAAATATCTACTGTCACAAAAGACAGATCATTGCCATCTGCTTTGATGGTACTTCGGTCGGCAGTAAGTTTCAATTGTGCTGCATTTCCAGCTGTTTTGATTTCTTTTTCTAAAACCACTTTTCCATTTTTACGAGAAACAGCTTTTAAAGCTCCAGCCTCAAAAGAAACTCTCCACATCACATGTAAATCGTCTCCTTTTTTAGCTCTTTTTCCAACTGATTTTCCGTTTACAAAAAGTTCTACCTCATCAGCATTATTGTAGTAAGCCCAAACATCAACGGTTTGACCAGCTTTCCAATTCCAATGCGGAAAAATGTGCAACACTGTTTTGGTTGTCCATTCACTTTGGTACATATAATAAACATCTTTCGGAAAACCAGCCAAATCTACAATCCCAAAATACGAACTAACCGACGGCCATTCGTAAGGAGTCGGTTCTCCGATATAATCGAAACCTGTCCAAACATACATTCCAGAAAGGAAATCGTATTTTTTAATAATTTTCCAAGTTGCTTCATGTGTAGAGCCCCAAGGTGTTTGCACCTGATCGTAGGCCGAAACGGTATTTCCTGGGTTTCCTTCTGTGAATTTAAGATCCCATCGTACTGGCCATTTCTTTATCGTATCAGAAACGGCATCATAATATCCTCTTGTTTGTAAACCAGAAGTCGTTTCGGTTGCAATGAAAGGTGTATCAGGGAAATTCTTTGGATGAAACGGATACGTTTGATGCGCATAATTGTATCCTATCAAATCTAGAACTCCCGATTTTGCAATAGCATTAAAATACGTTTTGGCCTTATCAAATTGCAAAGTTACCTCATCAATATTCATGTTTACTGGTGGATTCATTGCCACTGTAAGCGGACGAGTTTTATCGTATTGTCTGGTAATTGTTGCTAATTCTTTTGCAATTACAACACCTGTATCACTCCATTGTTCTGGAATTTCATTTCCGATACTCCAAACAAAAATACTAGGATGATTTCGATCTCTAAGCAATTGATCTATTAAATCCTGCTTGTGCCATTTGTCCCAATCGTTTCCGTAATCGTATTTTGTTTTGGTTTGTTTCCACATGTCAAATGCTTCGTTCATCACGATAAAACCCATTTTATCGCATAAGTCTAACAGTTCTGGAGCAGGAGGATTATGAGAAGTTCTGATTCCGTTTACACCCATTTCTTTCATAATTTCTAACTGGCGTTCGATAGCACGAGTATTAATTGCTGATCCTAGTGCACCTAAATCATGATGTAAACAAACTCCTTTTATTTTAACCTGCTTTCCATTTAAGATAAAACCTTTCTTTAAATCAAATTTGAAATCTCTGATTCCAAAATTGGTTTTGTATTGATCGACTAATTTATCATCAACCGAAATTTCGGTAACGGCAGTATATAATTCAGGATTTTCTACAGACCATAAAACTGGGGATTCTACTTGTGCTTCTTGCTTAATCACTTGATTCGCATTAGCAGCTATAGCTATATTTTGAGTAACAGATGTTACTTTGGTTTCTTCTTTAAAAATAGTAGTTGTAACTACAGCATTTTTAGAAACGGAATATTGATTCTCAATGGTAGTTTCTAAATTAACCGAAGCTTTCTCGGCAGTAATTTTTAGGGTTGTAATATAGGTTCCCCATTGTCCTACATGTAATTTATCGGTGGTTTCTATCCAAACATTTCTAAAAATTCCTGAACCTGAATACCAGCGTGAATTGGGTTGTTTTGAATTGTCAACCTTAACAATTATTTCGTTGTTTTTGTCTCCATAATTTAAATACGGCGACATATCATATTGAAAACCTACATATCCATTTGGGCGTTTTCCTAAATAATGCCCGTTTATCCAGACTTGACTGTCTTTATACACTCCATCAAAAATGATCGAAGTGACTTTTGAGCTATCGGCTGCTGCAACTTTGAATGTTTTTTTGTACCAACCTAAGCCACCAGTTAATGATCCTCCTCCATGACCGGCAGGACTTTTTTCGTCAAAATTCCCTTCAATACTCCAATCGTGAGGTACATTTAGAGTGCGCCATTGGGTAGCCACACCAATAGTATCCTTATCAACAAGACTATCATTGAGATGAAAACTCCAATCTGAATTAAAAGACACTTTTCTGTTTTTTAAATCCGATGCTTTATTGTTACATGCAACTACAAAAATTGTAATTCCAATTAGAGTTAACTTTTGCAAAAAAACACTTAACTGTTTCATTTTCATATTTATAATATTGGTTTTTATAATAATGTATTGATAAGTAACCAATAAGCTACTTATCAATACATTAAAAGTAAACTAAAAAATTTTACTTTTTTTAGTTGCTAAGAACAAAATGGAAAACCATGTATTCGCTCTTATTTGGATCTCTCTTACCAAACCAAATATCGGTAACCACATTTCCTGTTTTTGCTGTTTTTACAATTTTCCATTCATTTTCTGCAGTTGTAGAAACAGTTGCCCATGAACTTCCTATTGGGAATGATGGTGTGATACCCGCAAAACTTATAACATTAGTTCCATCTGTACTAGTTGTATAAGTTCCTGAAGCAGTTACTCCGTTACTATCTATAGTAGTTACTGTACCGTTGTCTGAGAAACTTATTTTGTTTTTCACAACATTTACTTGATCTGCAGAAACATAACCAGGCCATCCCGCAGCTTCATAATCAGCAACTGAATTCCAATTGTTTAGGAATGCACCATTCAAATCAGTCCAGTTAAAAGGTGTATCTGGGCTTAAATGCCATGTTTTTGTAGTTGTTGTAGTTGTTGACAATAAGTCATCTACTGATCCGCCATCTAAATCTATACTTGGGTTTGGATCGGCAACATTTGTAGGTACCCAATTATCACTATACTCTTTTGAGATGAAATTAAAAACCAATGTTGAGGGATTTGAGTCACAACTAGTTTTTCTTTCAACACCAACTTGTAAGGTGTTCTCGGTTAAAGACATGATTTTCATTGATTTCCAATCAACAACACAATTCTCATATTCATTAGTATGTAAAATTGTAGCATTTGTAGTAGTCAATGTTTTGGCGTCGGCATCTAAAAAGTAAGTTCCTGATTCTTGACCATAACTTGGCATCATCAAATGATTAGTAGTCAAAAATGGTCCTCCATCCAAACTAAAAGTCATAGAACCGTAATCACCTTGAGAAGCTATCCAAGTATTTCCTTTCCATTCTGGATTCCAGTTCCAGCAATCTTTCTCAGGATTATCGCTGTAACATCCGTTGTTACCACCCTCAAACCATCCACTATAAGGACCATAAAAATACATTGGCCCCATAAAATATTTAGAGACACCATTGGCATCCAAATCTAAAAGCCAAGTTTTAGAATTTCCAACACCACCAGAAAGTAAATTCCAAAGAGGATCATTCACATAATTTAAGTTATCATCAGTAACAGTAATGGTTACAGGATCTAACTCTACAAGACCTCCACCAGTAACGGCAGTGATTTTGATGGTATAATCACCTTTGAAAGCGTATTTTACAGTTTCAACTGCTTTGTTAGATTTTCCTGTACCATAATCCCAATTTAACACAACACCAGGAGTATTGTTTTTTAATATAACTGTATTTCCGCCTGGATCTACTGTTAAATCTTGACTAATATCGAAATGGATATCGGATTTATCAGTTGCACCATCCAAAGAATAGGTCTCTGGTGAACAAGATGGCACTAAAAACAGTACCATAGCCATCAAAAGTGATGTAATTAATATTTTAGTCTTTTTCATTTTTTTTACTTTTTAGTTAAAATTACCAACCAGCATTTTGTTTTAAAACTCCTCCTGACAATGTAATTTGTGTATTAGGAATTTGTGACAACCCTTTTGTAGCTTGAATTTTGGCTGCTGAGATAGTTTTAGTTCCAGCAACTCCTCCGCTAAGTAAACTAGTTGTTTCTGCAATAGTTGTCGATGCAGTTCCTATTCCTTGACGTAATAAATCCCAGTATCTAATTCCTTCAAGAGCAAACTCTAAATGTCTTTCTTTAAGAATATTTTCTTTATTTACAGGCATAGAAACAAAACTAGCTTTGTAAGCTCTTTGTCTAACTTGATCGAAATAAGACTGAGCACTTCCACTTCCTAGCTCGGCAGCCATTAATAGAACATCTGCATAACGCAATGCAACATAGTCTTGAAATTGACTAATATCCCAGAATGAACTACCCATGATAATTGGAAGTTCAACTATTTCGCCTTTTTCGTTCAGACCAACCATTGGAGAATACTTTTTGTTATAATATCCTGTGTATTCACGTTGGCTGTTTATTTTGTCAAAAGCAATGTCTTCTTCCTCAATACCAATCATAGTAGCCGTACGTCTTGTATCGTTTGCATTATAGGCATCCCATAATTTAGAATTTACAGTCACACCCCAACCATGACCATAAGGCAAAGAAGTAAACTCTCTCATCCCAAACATAATCATCCAAGCATTACCGTCAGTATTTCCGTTATAATCACTTGTGTAGGTATATTTTATAGCAAAAACCGTTTCTTTATTACCTTCTCCAGCATATTCCTCAAGCGAAGGCGAAGACGCAGGCCATAACTTAGCAAAATCATCAACTAAACCATGTCCGCTAGAAGCAATAACATCTTCTAGATGTCCTAATGCTTGTGATTTAGATACTACACCAGCTAAATCAGTTTTCCCATAATATCCTGTGTAGTATAAAAATACACGTCCTAATAGTGACTTCGCAGCCCATTTAGTCGCATGCCCTTCCTCTGCAGCTGTATATCCAACATTTGGCAGATTATTAGCTGCAAAAACTAAATCTTCAGCAATTAATTTATAAACGTCATCAGGATTTGCTTGCGCAACATTTTCAGATGTAGGAATTGTTATTAATGGTATGTTTCCCCATAGGCGTACCATTTCGAAATAAATGTAAGCACGGATAAATTTAGTTTCCGATTCAATTTTATTTCTCAAAGCGGTATCCCCTTTCCAATCAATTTGATCCATTTTAGTCAAGAACGTATTACAACGATAAAGTGCTTTGTAATAAGCAATCCAGTTATCATTATACATATCAACCTCTGCAGGTGCACGGCTAATATCAAACTCATCTATTGCAGCATAATCATATTTATCAGAAGCACCAGTCCCTCCAAAACAGTCATCCGACATAATTTCGGTTATTACTGGAATTCCTTTTCCAGATGCTCCAGTTGCTACCTGTAATCCATCATAACACCCAACCAATGCAGAATTTGCATCGTCGATAGTTTTATAAAAATTTGTATCTGTTTGTTGTACTAGAGGTTCTGTCTCTAAACTACAAGAACCAAGTGACAATAAACTCAAACAGAAAATATATAGATATGTATTTTTCATTATTTTATTTATTAAAGTTTAATATTTAATCCCATCATAAATGTTCTAGGTCTTGGATAGTACCCAACATCTACACCAGAAGAGAATTTTTGGTCATTGTTAGATGAACCAAACCCGATTTCAGGATCCATACCATTATATTTCGTGAAAGTATAAAGGTTTAACGCTGAGAAATAAAGTCTGAATTGACTAGCAAAAAATGGTCTTGATTGTTTCATTTTTGCTAAATCAAATCCTATAGTAACGGTATTGATTCTTAAGAAATCTCCATCTTTAACATATAAATCTGAAAACTGAGTGAAGTTTCTATTGTCTTCTGTTACTCTTGGCATTGTATTAGAAGAACCTTCACCATGCCAACGGCTAAGTATTTCAGAAGTATAGTTTCCATAAGCCCCTGATTGATTTCTGTACGATTGTACGATTTCGTTTCCAGTTACACCATTAGCCATTAATGAAAAATCGAAAGCTTTGTAATTAGCAGATAAAGAGAAACCATAGGTAAAATCAGCATTTGGTTTTCCAATTTCTGTTTTATCGAGAGCATCAATTTTATCATCTCCATTAAGGTTTTGATAAATAATGTCTCCAGGTGCAGCAGTAGGTTGTAAAACTACACCGTTTGCAGATTTATAATTATCAATTTGTTCTTGATTTTGAAAAACTCCTCCGGTCTTGTATCCCCAAAAATATCCTAGAGGATGTCCGTTTTCGGCTCTATAGAATTCCCCAGCATTATCGTAAAGTTCATTACTCAAACCGTGAATGATTCCGTCTGAAGTTGGAATTTGTCCCACTTTGTTTTCGTTATAAGCTCCGTTTGCGCTAATACTATAATTGAATTCCCCTATTTTGTTTTGGTATTGTAATGATAGTTCCAAACCTCTGTTTACAACGTCTCCTCCATTAATATAAGGTGCATCAGCTCCAGCTGTTGCTAATATTGGAGCAAGAATGATCCAATCTTTATTGGTCTTTTTGTAAGCATCAAAAGTAACACTCAACGCATTGTCTAAAAATCTAGCATCAAAACCTAAATCTATTTGTTCTGAAGTTTCCCATTTCAAATCAGGATTTGCCAAACGGTTAGGGTACGCACCTGGTGTCAGATTATTAGCTCCTTCGCCAGTAAAAATATAATTCGTATAATCCGTTTTTATTGGAGATAAATATTGGAAAGCTCTAGCATTTTGATTCCCTACTTGTCCCCAGCTTGCTCTTAATTTTAAAAAATTTATGGCATTAGAATCTTTCAAAAACTCTTCATTAGAAACTACCCAACCTGCAGATACTGAAGGGAAATACCCCCATGCGTTTTCTGTAGAAAAAACAGATGAACCGTCTGCTCTAAAAGTAGCATTTAACAAATACGTTTCTTTATAATCATAGTTTAGTCTTCCATAATAAGACAACCTTTTGGTTTCTGATTTTTCACCATTGATTGAAATTCGAGATCCATCTTTATTGGTTGTATTGTTAAGCCATGCATGCTCTAAATCGCTGTAAACTGCATCGGCATTTGTTGCAGACATAGAAGTCCCGTCGTATTTGATATAAGAAGATCCTAACATCGTTTCAAAATGATGATTATCGGCTACTTTAAATTTATAAGTTGCTAAATTATCCCAAGTAATACTTTTCCCTTTATTCATGTTCTGATTTACCCTATCAAAATCGTTGAAGGCATATGTTGACAGCCTATATATTGGAGAATAAGAATGCCCTTCACCTGCATAATAATCAAGACCTAAAGTGGTTTTTACCGTTAAGTTTTTAATTGGTTCAATTTGCAAATAAACGTTCCCTAATAATTTTTGATTATTGCTTTCATTTTGATTGTTATACTCCATCAATGCATAAGGATTTGCTACACCATTTAGCCAAGGCTCAGCACTAGTCGTATTAGAAGTATCGAAGTAATTTCCATTTGCATCGTACATTGGTAGTAATGGTGTCACTTGAAAAGCGCTTCTTAATGAGTTATTATACTGATTACCAACCCCTATACCATTTCTATCAATGTAAGCAAAACTCAAGTTTTCTCCAATAGTAACTACATCTTTGTATAATTTGTGTTCCGAATTAAAACGGAAATTGTAACGCTCATAGTTTGAAAGACTTGCTCCTCCTACAACCCCTTCTTGCCCTAAATAAGACAAAGAGGTAGAATAAACAGAATTATCTGAACCTCCAGAAGCTCCAAAAGCAAAATTCTTAGTAGCTGCATTGTCCACTAACATTTCGTCCATCCAATTGGTTCCTTTTCCTAATGCTGCGATTTGCTCATTTGTAAAATAAGGACTCTTACCAGAATTTACAGCTGCTTCATTTAAAATCGTAGCATATTCAGTAGCATCTAACATATCTACTTTTCTAGCCACCGATTGGATCCCGTAATACTGATCAAAAGTAATTTGTCCTGCAGAACCGCGTTTTCCTTTCTTTGTAGTTACCAAAACAACACCATTAGAAGCTTGAGAACCATAAATTGCTGCAGATGCAGCGTCTTTTAAAACAGAAATAGATTCGATATCCGAATTACTCAAATATGAAATATCACCTGTAAGAATTCCATCAACAACATAAAGAGGACTACTACCTGCTGTAGAACCAACCCCTCTAATCACCACATTCAATCCTTCTCCTGGTTGACCTGAAGTAGATGTGATTTGAAGACCAGCAGCCTGTCCTTGAAGTGCTTGAAGTGCATTTGTAGTATTTGTTTTTTCTAATGTTTGACCACTCACCTGAGTCACAGCATTAGTCACTAATTTTTTCTTTAATGAACCGTAACCGATTACTACAACCTCTTTAAGATCTGAAGTTTCGGTTTGCAAAGAAACATTAATTGCACTTTGATTTCCTACCGTAATATTTTGGGTTCTAAACCCCATAAAACTAATCTTTAATACATCACCTGTTTTGGCTTCAATTTTAAATTTTCCGTCAAAATCAGAAGTAGTAGCCTTTTGTGTTCCCGTGACAGTAATAGTTGCACCAGGGATTCCCATCCCATCATCTGACGATTTCACACTTCCTGTTACAATTCTAGATTGCTCTTGTGCAAAACTAGATTGCATTGCAAACACCATAAGCAACAGCGCCATACAAATCTGGAGCATTCTTGGTTTAATACAATAATTGCTTTTCATAATAATTAATAATTTGGTTAAAGTTGTTGTTAGTAATTTATAATTTGATTAATACGCGTTCTTTTAAAAAAATCTTTCAGCACATTTACAAGAATTAAAATTTGACAAGGAAACAAATTCATATCTCAACAGTTTCTTATTTTTTTTACAAATCACATTATTCCCAATCCGATCATTTCTCTTTCTTTTTTTTAACATGATTTACAAACATTCAAATCCATTGGTGCATTAATAATGTTTTTGTACTTTTGGTCAAATCAACTATAACGTTATGGTTAATTTGACTACAAGTATAAGGCTTATTTTTATATTAACAAAATTTTACAATTAAATATTTGTTATCATTAAAAAAAACGACAATAATTACAGAATTACTAATATCAAAACCTTACATCTAAGAATATAAGAATACCGTTAATAATTGATTAAATAGATTTAGAGAATAATTAAGAGAAAGAAATCATAGCAATCAGATAATCATAATTTTAAATGTTAAATGATTTTTTTTTCTGCAAACAGCATAACTTTTTAAAAAAAAATTAATTTAGCACCAATCTTTATACTATTATGGAAGAAAAAAAGAGTGATAAAAGCTTAATTCAATATTCAAAATATTCTTCTATGAATGCAATTTCTATTGACTGTGTAATATTTGGTTTTGACAACGGAATCTTAGAAATCCTATTAGTAGAACATGGTGAAGGAATCAGTAAAGGAAAATGGGGACTACCTGGGGGTTGGATCAATAAAACAGAAAGCACTGATGCTGCTGCTCATCGATTATTGGCTGAACTTACAGGTATGGACAATATTTACCTAGAACAACTCAAAGCCTTTGGCGAACCCAATCGTTTTCCGCTAAGAAGAGTAATCACCATAGGGTATTATGCTTTGGTAAAAAGAGAAGATTATGACATTAAGGCGGGTTATACAGCTTCGGATGCCAAATGGTATAAAATAAATGAAATCCCAAAATTGATATACGATCATAATGAAATAATTGAGTACAGCATTAAAAACCTTCGCAACCGAGTACGACAAGCTCCAATAGGTTTTAATCTTTTACCCGAAAAATTTACCCTGCTACAACTTATGCAACTTTATGAGGAAATCTTAGGAATTGAAATGGATAAATCTAATTTTCGCAGAAAAATTTTGCACATGAAATTATTAGTAGCACTAGACGAAAAACAACAAGATGTTTCTCATCGAGCCGCTAAATTATATAAATTTGACCCTGCCATTTACGAAAAGCTCACACAAAAAGGATTTAACTTTGAGTTTTAAAATCGTAATATAACATCTAAACCTATTTCAAAAATTAAAACTTTTAAAATTGACAAAAGACGTAACTAAAGAAATCAAGAAACAAGCAGTCGATGGCATCACAATCGATTGTGTTATTTTTAGTTTCAACAAAGAGAATCTTGAAGTCCTATTAGTACAACATGCCGAAGGAGAAAGTATAGGACAATGGGGATTACTGGGAGGATGGCTTCAAAAAGACGAAAGCGCTGATGATGCCGCTCATCGAATTCTTTACGAATTGACCAGTCTTGACAACATTTATCTCGAACAATTGAAAGCTTTTACCGACCCGAAACGTGTAATTGAAAGAAGAGTTGTTACTATTGGATACTATACTTTGGTCAATAGAGAAGATTACAACATAAAAGCCAGCTTAACGGTAAGGGAGGCAAAGTGGTACAAAATCAAAGACATTCCTAATTTGATTTTTGATCACAATGAAATTTTCAACTTTAGCTTGATGCAATTACAAAACCGTGTACGCCAAGCGCCTATCGGGTTTAATTTGTTGCCCGAAAAATTTACTTTATTACAACTAATGCATTTGTACGAAGAAATCTTAGGAATCGAATTGGACAAATCTAATTTTCGCCGTAAAATTTTACACATGAAATTATTAGTCGCACTAGACGAAAAACAGCAAGATGTGTCTCATAGAGCAGCTAAATTATATAAATTTGACCCTGCTATTTATGAAAAGCTAACACAAAAAGGGTTCAATTTTGAGTTCTAAATTTACGGTTTCGCTAACACAATATAATTAAATACGATACACTCGTATTGCGTTGTTTTTCCAAAAAGCATTTTGATCCTCTACCGAAAAACGACTGTAATAATGCTGAAGTATTTGAGTTGATTTTTCGAAAGAAGCCGCCAATAAACAAACAGGCCAATCGCTCCCAAAAAGAAGTCTTTCTATACCGAAAGCCTTGGTCACTACACCTAAGCAGTACTCAAAGTCCTCCTTTTTCCAATGACTCCAATCAGCTTGAGTAACTAATCCCGAAACTTTACAATACACATTTGAATATGTTGCAATTGTTTTAATTTCTTTTTCCCAAACTAAAAAATCAGCATCTTTAATATTAGGTTTTGCTAAATGATCTACAATAAATACTTGTTTGGGAAATTTTGATACAAAAGTTGCAACAGTTTCTAATTGTCTAGCAGAAACTAAAATATCGTAAGTAAAATTATAGTTAGCCAACTTACTAATTCCATAACAAAAATCAGAATTCAACAAAAAATCAGCTTCATATTCAGCTTCTACAATATGCCGAAAGCCTTTTAATTTTTGGAATTGAGAAAAATAATTCAATCTTTCTTCAACATTTTGGGCTTTTAAATCAACCCAACCAACGACTCCTTTTATAAAATTGTTTGCTTCTGCTAGTTGCAATAAAAAATGAGTTTCGTTTTCGCTTTGATCGGCTTGCACAGCAATACATCCTTCAAAACCATTAGTTTTCAAAATGGCTTCAAAATCATGAGGCAAAAAATCTCGCTGAATCGTTTTCATCTCATCTGTAATCCAAGCTTCTTTAACTGGATGGTATTTCCAAAAATGAACATGGCTGTCTATTTTCATAGATCCGATTTAAGATTAATAAAAAAAATCAATCAACAGCATCTCCTTAAAATCATCTATTGACTAGAAAAGTAAATACCGCTGATTGATTTATGATATTGTTTCAATTAAGAATACGGAACCGCTAATTGTTTACTCGTTCCCAAACCTTCAATCCCTAACTCAATTACATCACCTGCTTTTACATAAACAGGTTCTGGTTTAATTCCTAATCCTACTCCAGGAGGAGTCCCTGTACTAATAACATCACCAGGCAGAAGAGTCATAAACTGACTTAAATAATGCACTAAAAATGGAATCTTGAAAATCAAATTAGAAGTATTACTGTCTTGATATTTCTTACCATTCACCGTTAACCACATAGACAGATTATTGACATCTCCAACCTCATCTGGAGTTGCCAAAACAGGACCCAATGGTGCAAATGTATCACAACCTTTTCCTTTTGCCCATTGTCCGCCACGTTCCAACTGATAAGCTCTTTCGCTATAGTCATTCAACAAACAATACCCCGCCACATAATCCATAGCTTCGGCTTCGGATACATAACTGGCTTTTTTACCAACCACAAAGGCCAATTCTACTTCCCAATCTGTTTTTTCACTTCCTTTTGGAATAATCAAATTATCATCGGGACCACACAAAGAAGTTGTTGACTTGAAAAAAATAATTGGTTCAGCTGGAATTGGAGCATTGGTTTCTTCACAATGATCTACATAATTTAGTCCGATACAAATAAGTTTTGAAGGTCTAGTTACAGGAGAGCCTAATCGAACATCATTACTTACTTCAGGAAATGAAGTATCTATCTTTAAAGCCTGTTGGAGTTTTTGGATTCCATTATTTTCAAAAAAAGCTTCATTATAATCGGCTACTATAGAAGAAACATCTAATCGTTTATCATTTAACAAAACTCCTGGTTTTTCTTTCCCAACTTCTCCGAATCGTATTAATTTCATATTTAATTTATTTTGTGTATTAATTTAGTTGTTCAATTTTATAAAACCTCCATCAATTGGGTAATCAGAACCCGTAATAAACGAAGATTCGTCACTACATAGAAACAAAGCTAATTTTGCTATTTCTTCAGGATTACCCATACGCCCAATGGGTTGCGATTTTGATAATTTATCAAATATTTCGGCTTCATTACCGGGATAATTTTTGCTGATAAAACCATCTACAAAAGGAGTATGAACCCTCGCCGGCGAAATAGAATTACATCGGATATTTTCTTGAATATAATCTTTTGCAACTGATAAAGTCATTGCCATCACTGCACCTTTCGCAGTCGAATAGGCAAATCTATCTGGGATACCAACCCAACAAGCAATTGAAGCCATATTGAGAATTACACCTCCACCTGATTTTCTAAACTGTGGTATTGAAGCGTACAAACAATTATAAACTCCTTTTACATTTACATTCATAATCCGATCAAAATCGGCTTCGGGTGTGGTATCCACTTTACCCACGTGAGCAATTCCAGCATTATTTATAAGAATATTGATATTTCCTATCTTTTCAAAAGTAGCTACAACTTCCTGCTGATTCGCCACATTACAAACATGTGCCAATACATTACCACTACTTAAATTGATTTCATCAACTGTAGATTGGGCATTTTCTAAAGAAAGCTCCAAAATATGCACTTCTGCTCCTTGCTTGGCAAATAATAAAGAGATTGCTTTGCCAATCCCGCTTCCACCTCCCGTTATTACTACCTTTTTATTTTTTAATGAAAACATACTATTCTTTTTTATTTATCCTATTTAAAAAGCCACATCAACTATTTGTATTTTTTCAAAACAATGAAATTGATGTGTCTCTCTTTTTTACAAAAGCGAACAAAACGATTACAGCAAAACAAACTAGAGGAACTACATATCCGTTTTGAATACTTCCTGTTTTATCCGAAATTATTCCCAATACTGGAGGTAATAACGCACCCCCAACAATAGACATCACAATTAATGACGAACCAATTTTAGTATTATGCCCCAAATCTTCTATTCCCATTGAAAAAATAGTTGGAAACATAATACTCATAAAAAAAGCTATCCCAATAAGACCATAAACAACCAGCATCCCATTGGCAGTTATAACCAAAATACACAATAAAATATTGATTATACCATAGATCAAAAGCAATTTTTGCGCATCAATATAACGCATTACAAAAGTTCCGAAAAAACGACCTACCATAAATGCCAATCCAAAAAAACCTAAATATTTTGCAGCCGTATGCTCATCTATTCCTGCTGTGGTTGTAGCCATTTTGATAAAAAAGCTACCCACACACACTTGTGCTCCCACATAAAAAAACTGAGCAACAATACCCCATTTGAGCTTAACAGATTGCAAAGCCTCTTTAAAACTTGAACACTTGATGGTATCGTTATCTTTTACATCTGGCATAGAAGTGAAGTAAATAATCACAGCGACTGCCAAAATAATCAAACCTAAAACAAGATATGGTAGCTTTACACTCGCCGCTTCTTCCAAAAGGTAAGTATTCAATTCTGATGCGCTCATTGCATCCATCTCTTGTTGTGTCAAGTTTTTACCTGACAAAATCATTGGTCCAACATAAGCAGGAGCTATATAAGCTGCCAGACCATTAAAGGATTGCGCAAAATTCAATCTCCTAGTTGCCGATGACGCTGGACCTAAAACAGTTACATACGGATTGGCCGCTGTTTCTAAAAAAGTAAGTCCACATGCAATAATAAAAAGAGCTCCCAAAAAGTAAGCATACTGTAATGAATTGGCCGCTGGAACAAATAAAATAGATCCTAACCCGAACAATAACAAACCTATAAGAATCCCCGATTTGTACCCAAACTTTCGCATAACATATCCTGCTGGTAAAGCCATAGCAAAATAAGCAATGAAAACAGAGGAATCAATAAGAGAGGATTGCAAGTCCGAAAGATTAAATGCTTTTCGCAAATGAGGAATAAGTATTGGGTCGAGATTGTGTACAAATCCCCAAAAAAAGAAAAGGCTGGTTACCAAAATAAAAGCAAACAACAGTTTTTTGTTTCCTTGAGCAACATGCTCATTGACTGCTTCTAATGATGGATTTTTTGTCATAACCGAATTCATTTTTATAAATCTAAGATTGATTTAGGAAGAAATAGCTCGATCTAAATGTGTATAACCTCCGTCTATGTATAGTATTTGTCCCGTTGTATGACTTGATTTTTCAGACAAAAGAAACACGACCATATTGGCAATTTCTTCGGCTGTAGTCATTCGTTTTCCTAGCGGAATTTTGTTGGTTATAGAAGCTAATTTCTCTTCTTTATTTTCAAAAGTATTAATCCAATTTTCATACAATGGGGTGTAACACTCCGCTACTACCACAGCATTTACTCTAATGTTATATTTCAATAACTCGACCGCCCATTCTCTAGTTAAAGCATTACGTCCACCATTGGCAGCTGCATAAGCCGAAGTTCCTCCTTGGCCAGTATCGGCTGTTTTAGAACTAATATTTACAATGGCTCCTTTGGATTTGATTAGATAAGGTAATGCATAATGAGCCATCAAATAATAATGCACCAAATTTTTATGCAACGATGCCATAAAAGATTCATAATTGCCATTTTCTAATCCCACTCCATCATTTACTCCGGCATTGTTAACCAAACCATCAATACGCCCGCATTGATCGATTATAGTATCGATTGCCAATTGGCAATCTGCAGGTCTTGTCAAATCGGCTACGACTTGAAACGCTTTTCCTCCAGACGACTCTATAGCTCTCACTACAGCTTGATTATCGATTTCGTTACGCCCCACAATAAAAGGAATTGCTCCTTCTGCAGCCAGAACTTTGCCTATTCCTAAGCCAATGCCTTTTGCTCCACCTGTTACTATAATAATTTTATCATTTAATGATAACTGCATTTGTTGTAATTTGATTGGTTATTTTATGCTCTACTCAAACTATCTTTAGTAAAAGCACAAGCAACTCCTTATAGTTAACTTGACTACAAGTATAATATATATTTTTGTAAATCATTAAAAATATTTTATTAAAATTTTATATATTCTAATATTTTAATAAAAAAATTACATTAGTTACATTTTTACCTCTATACTATAAAATAAAAAACACTCGCTATAATTTATCAACAGAAGCAAAAATTAACGATCTACAGCCAAAAGCTTCTGGTTGTATTCCTTAATTTTACCCTATGTATGCTTTAGTCGATTGTAATAATTTTTATGCTTCTTGCGAACGTGTTTTTCAGCCGAAACTCAACGGCAAACCCATTGTGGTTTTATCTAACAATGATGGTTGTGTAATCTCCAGAAGCAATGAAGCCAAAGCTGTAGGAGTCCCCATGGGTGTACCCGCTTTTCAAATCAAAGAACTGGTTCATCAAAAAAATGTGAAGGTATTTTCATCAAACTACCCTCTATATGGCGATTTAAGCAACCGAGTGATGACTATTTTATCTCAGTTTACCCCTAATATCGAAATCTACAGCATCGATGAAGCTTTTTTGAACTTTGATGGTTTAACCATTTCAGACTATCATAATTATGGTCTTCAAATAAAAAAGAGAATTCAAAAATGGGTTGGACTCCCTGTTTGCATTGGTTTTGCAGAAACTAAAGCCCTCTCTAAAATTGCCAATCATATAGCCAAAAAATTCCAAGATAAAACACAAGGAGTATATGTTATTGATACCGATGAAAAACGCATCAAAGCCTTAAAGTGGACCAAAATCGAAGATGTTTGGGGTATAGGATATCGCACAACAAAAAAAGCGAAACTACGAAACATTCAAACTGCTTTAGACTTTACACTACCCCAAAACGAAGCTTGGATTAAAAGAGAAATGGGAGTTGTAGGTTTGCGTCTCAAATCGGAACTGGAAGGCAAATCAGTATTAGATTTAGAACCCATTACCGAACAAAAAAAGAGCATTTCGATTACTCGAAGTTTTCCTAAACAAATAGCCGATTATGATTTGCTCCGAGAACGCATAACCACATTTGCCTCTGTTTGTGCCGAAAAATTACGCAAACAACGTTCTTGTTGTCACACCATAATTGTAATGTTAGTAGTAGATAAACACAGTGTCAACACCTCCAAATATTATTTTAATATGGCAATGACGCTTCCGTATGCTAGCAATTCTACTTTGACTATTTCGAACACCGCTGTAGAACTACTCAAAAAACTACTCAAAGGAAATGAAAGAATTCGATTCAAAAAAGCAGGCGTTATTGTTACCGAATTGATTGAAGAAAACAGCAAGCAACTTCAATTATTTGAAGAAGAAAATCCAAAACACCAAGCATTGATGAAAGTAATGGACCAATTGAATCACAAAATGGGTGCCACCAAAATAAAATTAGCCAGTCAGAATTTAAACCTAACTTGGAGCATGAACCAGAATCATCTTTCACCAAAATACACCACTGATTTTAAAGATATATTAGAAATACAATGCCTATAAACAACGAACAAAAACTCACTTTCTTTCGACCTAACTTTGAATCTGACACTCAGATACCCTATATACCCGAAGGTGTTTCGGCAGGATTTCCCTCGCCTGCTGCTGACTTCATGGAAAACTGCATAGATTTGAACAAAGAACTGAGCGAAAATCCATTGGCTACTTTTTACATCAAAGTCAAAGGCAATTCGATGATCGATGCAGGAATCAACGACAAAGATGTTTTGGTAGTCGATAGAAGCTTAGAACCCCAAAACAACAAAATTGCAATCTGTTGCATTGATGGAGAATTTACCGTAAAGCGCATACAGGTCGAGAAAGATTGTTTATATCTAATGCCCGAAAACCCAAATTACAAACCCATAAAAGTCACCGAAGAAAACCAACTCATCATTTGGGGAATGGTTACTTATGTTATCAAAAAAGTATAATCCAACAGCAATCTAATAAAATCTTCCTAATTGTTATTTTAGAACAACAAAATAACTAAAATTCAATCGATTACCTAATTGCAACCGATTCAAATAATTTAACATTTTTGGTTAAAAAGCAGAATTTAAAGAGTATTATTGTAGTAATTAAAATTATATTTTTACAAGTCTAACAATAACCAAACACAATGCAAATAGGAATAATCGGACTAGGGAAAATGGG
Organism: Flavobacterium adhaerens; assembly: GCF_040045115.1. Lineage (NCBI taxonomy): Bacteria > Pseudomonadati > Bacteroidota > Flavobacteriia > Flavobacteriales > Flavobacteriaceae > Flavobacterium > Flavobacterium adhaerens. The sequence continues at coordinate 127,470 of NZ_JBDLZX010000003.1, forward strand.
TTTTAACCTTGCCCTAAATTTAAAAAGAAACCAATACCAAGTTGTTGCTCAGGATGTAAACTTCGAATTTGTTTCGAAAATTGCCAATGAAGGAATCGAAACTGCTCATACCGCTGAAGAACTATGTAAAAAACTAAATGACCGAAGAGTCATTTGGTTAATGGTTCCAGCTGGAGAAATTGTAGATTCCGTTATCGATTCATTACTTCCTTTTTTATCCCAGAAAGACATTATTATAGATGGCGGAAATTCGAATTATCACGATTCTAAACGGCGTTATTCTAAACTGAAAGAACACGGAATTGACTTTTTAGATTGCGGAACATCTGGCGGAACATCTGGAGCATTAAACGGCGCTTGTACTATGATAGGTGGCGATGCGGATGTATTTGATTATGTGGCCAAAGTATTCCAAGACATCTCTGTCGAAAACGGATCACTCTACACTGGAGCCGCAGGAAGCGGTCATTTTACCAAAATGGTTCATAATGGTATCGAATATGGCATGATGCAATCTATTGCCGAAGGATTTGAAGTCTTTGAACATTCAGAATTTGATATCGACTTTCACAAGACAGCAAAACTTTTCAATCATGGCTCAGTTGTACGCAGCTGGCTGATGGAACTAACAGAAAATGCTTTTTCAAAAGATGCAAAACTAGACGGTATCAAAGGCATCATGCATTCGTCAGGCGAAGGAAAATGGACTTTAGAAACAGCCTTAGATCTAGGAGTCCCAACACCCGTAATAGCTCTTTCTATTATGATGCGCTATCGCTCTCAAATGCAAGATACTTTTTCTGGTAAAGTAGTGGCTGCACTCCGAAATGAATTTGGTGGTCATGCAGTAGAAAAAAACGAATAGTTCTTTTTCTTAAAAAACACATACTTTTCAAACAATCATCGCTTATAAAATCATAATTCATGTCATTACTTATTCTAATTGCAAGTATTCTTTTGTTATTGATTTTAATTTCTGCTGCAAAAATCAATGCATTTATCTCATTGATTATAACAGCAATTTTTGTTGGAATTGTCAAAGGAATGCCCTTTACAGATTTAATCAACTCTCTCCAGCAAGGTATTGGCAGTACTTTGGGATCCTTACTCTTAATTATTGCTTTTGGCGTTGTTTTAGGAAATCAGCTCTCAGACAGCGGAGCAGCACAGCGAATAAGCTCCGTAATGATTTCCACTTTTGGTATAAAACATATCAAATGGGCGATGGTGATCACAGGTTTTGTCGTAGGAATATCGATGTTTTACAATGCTGGTTTTATCATATTGATTCCGATGGTTTTTGCTGTAGCCAATAGTACAAAGCAACCTATTATTTATCTTGGAATCGCTATGGCTTCAGCACTTTCGATCACACACGGTTTCTTGCCACCGCATCCAGGTCCAACGGCCATTGCGGTTATTTTTAAAGCAGACATTGGAAAAACATTACTTTATGGGCTATTGGTTTCAATTCCTGCCTTGATAACAGCTGGTATCATTTTTCCTGAATTTATAAAAAAAATAAAAGCTTTTCCTCCAAAGGGATTATTTGAATGTAAAACATTCTCAGAATCCGAAATGCCATCCTTTACAATTAGTATCCTAACAGCATTAGTACCTGTTCTTCTAATGGCATCTGCTACACTATGTGAGTTACTTTTGCCCGAGGGAAATACACTTCGATCGATTATACTATTCATAGGAAATCCAAATATCTCAATGTTGATTGCCGTACTTTTTGCCATAATAGCATTAAGTATTTTTCGCGGAAAAAAAATGAACGATATCATGGATAAATCAAGCTCCGCACTAAGCTCTGCCACGATGATAATTTTAATAATCGCTGCGGGTGGTGTTTTCAAACAAGTCTTGATTGATAGTGGCATTGGAACAGATTTAAGCGAATTATTTAAATCATCTTCACTCTCCCCGTTATTTTTAGGATGGTTAGTAGCAACTGTCATTCGAATTGCTTTGGGATCAGCAACCGTTGCAGGATTAACCGCAGCAGGAATAGTACAGCCATTGGTAATTACATCAGGTGTAAGTCCTGAATTGATGGTTCTCTCAATAGGAGCAGGAAGTTTAATGTGTTCACATGTTAACGACACTGGTTTTTGGATGTTCAAAGAATATTTTGGAGTAAGTGTTTCGGACACCTTTAAAACATGGACTGTTATGGAAACTATTATTGGAGTTATGGGATTATTTGGGGTTTTAGTACTAAACTTATGGATCAAATAGAAAGCGAAAAAAAATGCTATGTTGGAATTGATATTGGAACTACTTCAACAAAAGCAGTATGTTTTGACTTAGCGGGAAATGTAATCAAACAAATTTCTTACTCCTATCCAATGTATCATCCAAAATCCAATTGGAGCATACAAAAGCCACAAGAAATTCTTGATACTGTTTTGAAATGCATTACTGAAATTACAAAAGAGATTCAACCTGAGTTCATCAGTTTCAGCTCGGCAATGCAAAGCATAATTGCAGTCGATAGCACTGGAAATCCTCTTACAGATGTTATGGTATGGGCAGATAATAGAGCCGAAGAGATTGCCAACACAATCAAACAATCCGAAAAGGGATCCCTTTTTTATCAAAAAACAGGAATCCCGATTCATCCGTTTTCTCCATTTACTAAAATAGCCTGGCTCAAGGAATATGAACCCGAAATCTTTAGTAAAACAGATAAATTTATTGGCATAAAAGAATATGTTTGGCATCATCTTACTGGAGAATATGCTACAGATACATCAATGGCCTCTGGCACAGGACTACTCAATATTCATACTTTGGAATGGGATACTGAAATACTTGACTATTTAAAAATAACTCCTGAACAACTCCCGCCAATCTACAATATTACTCATCAAGCAAAAGGTCTTTTGGATAATTTGGTTTATGTACTTGGTGGTGGAGATGGCGCTTTGGCAAATTTAGGTACGGGAGCTATGAATGAAGGATTTTTAGCCTTGACCATTGGCACTAGCGGAGCCGTAAGATTACCTATAGAAAAACCTTTTATTGACTCACGAATGCGAACACAATGTTATCATTTGATAGACAATCAATACCTTACTTTGGGTGCTGTAAACAATGGCGCAATCGTATTGCAATGGCTCAAGGAAACATTTTTGAAAACAACCGATTCTTATGAAACACTCTTTGAAGAAGCCGAAAAAATTCCAGCCGGTTCTGATGGTTTGCTTTTTGTTCCCTATATATTAGGCGAAAGAGCTCCAATTTGGGATGCATCAGCACAAGGAACACTTTTAGGGATGCAAATCACACATACCCAATCTCACTTAGTTAGAGCCACTTTGGAAGGCATTCTGTTTGGATTATTTCAAATTACCGAAATTCTATTACCCGACACTGAAAAAAGGAAACAAACTACAATTATGGTCAGTGGAGGATTTGGAAAAAGTGAATTCTGGCTTCAAATGGTAGCCGATATTTTTCAAATGGAAGTGGCCACAACCAAAACCATCGAAGGATCGGCTTGGGGAGCTGTTTTAATTGGTTTGAAATCAATCAATACTCCTATAACAAACCCAACTAAAATTGGAAAGACCTACTTTCCTAACCCCAAAAACAAACAAGTATATAACGCTTCGTTTCTTAAATTCAAGAAAGTATATACTACATTAAAAGATTTATAAAGCAAATCAAAAACAAAGCAATCTTAAATCTCTTTCCTGAAAAACATATTTTTTCTTTTATTCCCCCTTTACCTCATACTGTAGGAATAATCTTTTACAATTTATCGTAAGAGACAATTCTGAAAATATTTTTCGGAATTGCTTTTTGATTTAAATACAGCTATAAATATTGTAAATCATCACTTATAGTGATGAATGAAATTTCACCTATAAATATATTTGCCAAAAATAAATTTTATAAAATGAAAAAATCATTAATTCTATTAACACTATCATTGCTATTCTTTTCTTGCTCAAATGATGAAAGCAAAGAAAACGAATTACCAAACCCATTGAGTCAAGAAGGAACTAATATATATGTGGGAGGTCATGATAAAATTTCTGATATTAAAGTAGCGACAATTTGGAAAAATGGCGAACCAACAATATTAGGAGATGGAGTAAGAAATTCAGATGTAAATTCCGTTTTTACAACAACTAGCGATGTGTATGCTGTAGGTTTTCAAGTAAACTCAAATCATGATTATATAGCTACAATTTGGAAAAATGGAAATGCAATCGATCTAACTGATGGTTCAAAAGAGTCGGTAGCAACTTCGGTATTTGTATCAAATAATATTGAGTATGTAGCTGGTTATATAAATAAAGCAAAATACAATTGGTCAGCAGCTACCATCTGGAAAAATGGAGTAGAAAGCACTCTTTCAAATTTAGAAAGAGAAGGAAAAGCCAACTCCTTATTTGTACAAAACAATGATGTATATGTAGTTGGATATGAAACGAATCATTCTAATGACTGGCCTGTAGCAATGATCTGGAAAAATGGAGTAGCCACCAGTCTTGGTGTTGATGGAAAAGAGTCCGAAGCAAACTCCGTTTTTGTTTCAGGCAAAAACGTATATGTAGCAGGTTACTCGAATTTAGCAAATGGCTCTCTAGGAAATAATGTAGCAAAAATTTGGATTAACGGAGAAGGAACCGAAATTACAGACGGCACAAATGATGCTTACCTAACTGGTATTTCTGTAATCAATTCAGATGTGTATGCTATTGGAGCCGAATATGAAGACGGAAGGTATGTTGGAAAAATATGGAAAAACGGAGTGCCTTCAGTATTAACACAAGGAACATATGGCATTATACCAAGTTCACTTTATGTAAGCCCGAATAATATTTATATTACTGGTAATCAAATCGAAGAAAATAGCACAACAGCAATATTGTGGAAAAATGGCAACATCAACACAGATTTAACTAACGGTAATAGAGCAAATACTGTTTTCTTAGGAAATTAAAAACACAGCACTATCCCAAAAAATATGTCAGCTTAAAAAATAGGGGTTAACTTTTTAATTAAAGTTGACCCCTATTTATAATTATCAAAACGATAAAGAAACCTAAATGATTGCTGGTTTTAATCGCTAAGTTTCAAAAGTTGGAGATAAACAAAAAAATACAATTGTTTTTGACCACTTTACCATTAAAAAAGTCTGAATCTAAATGAATTTAAATTCAGACTTTTTACAATTATTTAAAAGCTTTTTTCGCTATTAATTTAGCTAGTGTTTTGGCTGTTTTGGCGAAACCTTCTCCAATTCTAGTTTCATCACTAAAATTACTTCCCCATTGGTCTCCAGGTGCTTCTTCGCTTGAGATTTCCAATACCACATTCTCTTTATTAGCTGTTTCGACAAATTTTAAATTAGTAGTTACCTTTGCTGGTTGTTTCATAATTCCAGCATCCCAACCTGGATAAATCCACACGGTTTGAACAATTAAGGTGTAACGAGTATTTAATCCCTCTTGAAAATTTAGATCTTTCTTTTCTTTAGTTAAAACAACATTCGCGATTTCTAAAAACTTAGGAGTCCAAATCTGATCTTTGGCTACTACCCATTTCTTGTACCAGATGTTACCGTTCCCTTTTGCTTTTTCATCTAAATATTTTTTATGATCTTCGATATACTGAGCTTCGGTTTTTTTCTCTTTCATCATAGTAAAATTACTATAATCAAAAACTGTATTAATTTCTTTTTGATCCTTCAAAAAATCAAAGTTCCCTTTTACAATTTGGATATCTTGACCAAAAGAAACTCCCGAGATAAATAATAAGCCAACAATTAGTTTTTTCATTTTAATAGTTTAATTAAGGTTAATTTTAGGAATCAAAAATAGTTAAAACAATCATTAAAAAATACTACAAAATAATTTAAAAAAAAAGTGAAGCCAAACGAATTCGGCCTCACATTTTCCATAACTAACTAATCTTTTATACTACCAGAACTTAACATATAAAGCAGCAATTATCAACAAAGTAATTACAATCATTATAGTTGTTTGTGGTTTTAACTTGAACATTTCTGTATCCAATTCGAAAGCTTTTGGATTTACTTTTGGTCCGAACATACTGATAACGATCATCAAAATCATTGTAAACAAGAATGATAATCCCATACAAATATGGAATGGAATTTCGTAAGTTCCTTTTGCAGTTTGGTAAGCTGTGTAAAGGAATGTTTGGTTTCCAAATAATGCAGGTGCAAACTCATTGAATAAAACAGATAATAAGAATCCAGCAATTACCCCAACAATAGCGGCTGCTCCAGTTGTTCTTTTCCAGAACATCCCTAAAAAGAACATAGCAAATACTCCAGGGCTAATGAATCCTGTATATTTTTGGATATACGTAAAACCTCCTACACCACCAATTCCTAATACATCATCCCAAGTAAATAAAACTGCTAAAAGCATGGCAGCAAATACAGTATATCTTCCGATGTTTACTTGTGCGTTATCAGATGCATTTTTTTGGATATATTTTTTGTGAACATCTAAAGTATAAATAGTAGAAATACTGTTTACTTTACCAGCCAAAGAAGCTACAATCGCAGCAGTCAAAGCCGCAACAGATAAACCTTTGATTCCTGTAGGAAGGAAAGTTAACATTGCAGAATAAGCTCCGTCTTTACCTCCAACCAATTGTGGTAATCCACCATTTTGGTACAAAACATAAGCTGCAATACCTGGCAACATCACGATAAGAGGCATTAATAATTTTAAGAATCCAGCAAACAAAATACCATTACGCGCGGTTTGCAAATCAGCTCCCAAAGCTCTTTGTGTGATATATTGGTTACATCCCCAGTAATTCAAGTTAATAATCCAAATACCTGCTGCATAAGACATCAAACCAGGAAAAGTAAGATACTTGTCAATATCATTTTGAGTAAATTGTGCTGAAACCTGTTGAGTAGGTTCTGGAATAATCATTTTGAAATGCTCAGGAGCTTTTTCCATCAAAACTTGGAAACCAGCAATAAAATCGTTTCCTAACCCAAAATGTTCTGCCACAACAGTCAAAGCAATGTATGAAGTAACTAAACCTCCAATAATCAAAACAGCTACTTGAATAACATCTGTATAAGCAACTACTTTCATACCTCCTAAAGAGATAATTAAAGCAAATACTGCTAATCCGATCATAATAGCATGTAGATATTCTCCCCCTGCTAAACCATTAATAGCAACAGCTCCTAAATATAAAATAGAAGTCAGGTTTACAAAAACATACAAAAACAACCAAAAAATAGCCATAATCAAAGCTGTAGATTCGTTATATCTTTGTTTCAAAAATTGAGGCATGGTGTAAATCTTGTTTTTCAAGTAAACAGGAATAAACCAAACAGCAACAATAATCAAGGCGATAGCTGCCAGCCACTCATAAGCAGCAACAGCAATTCCTAAAAAGAATCCTTCACCACTCATTCCGATAAATTGTTCAGCTGAAATATTAGAAGCAATTAATGAAGCTCCAATTGCCCACCAAGAAAGTGATCCTTCTGCAAGGAAATATGCTTTAGCATCGTGTTCGTTTCTTTCTCTTTTTCTATATACGATATATCCATAAGTCGCAACTACGACAAAATAGATAATAAAGACTGCATAGTCTGCAAAAGCTAGGTTTTGACTCATGAGTAAAATTGTTTTTTTTAAAATTAATAATAAAGGGTTATTTGTTTGTTCTCTAAAAATAAAATGTACTTTTTTGGACTGCCAATATAATATTTCTTCTTTATAAAACTAAGTAATTTCGCATCCAAATAAAACATAAAATAAAAAATGTGTTATTATTTCATCCTTTTTTTATGAATTATGGAAGCCAAAAGTAAAACAAAAATATGTATCTGCAATACCTATAAATGTATTTTTTACATTTATTTTTTGTTTTATCAATAAATTGACCTCTCAAGGATTAAAAGAATAATAATTATCAGCAATAACCCCTGATTTGTAATTTTATTAAAAAGATTTATTTGCTTTTATAATGCACCTCTGGTAAATCCTTCAATACAGCAGCACTTTTTTCGGGAGTTATATCCCTTTGTGCTTCACCCATCATTTCGTAGCCTACCATAAATTTCTTTACTGAAGCCGATCGCAACAATGGTGGATAAAAATGCATGTGAAATTGCCATTCTGGGTGTTCCTCTCCATCAGTTGGAGCTTGATGAATCCCAGAAGAATACGGAAAAGAGGTTTCGAAAAGATTATCGTATTTTATCGTTAATAGCTTTAAAATGCTGGCATAAGCAGTAACTTCTTCGGCTGTAAATTCAGTAATCTTTTTAATATGACGTTTACTGATAATCATGGTTTCGAATGGCCAAATTGCCCAAAAAGGAACCAAAGCTACAAAATGATCATTCTCAATTACGATACGTTCTTTCTGTTTTAACTCCTCAGCTAAATAATCTAACAAAAGGTTAGAATTATTTTTTTCGAAGTATGCTTTTAAGCTATTTTGAGTTTTTTCTACTTGAGTAGGCAAAGAAGATTGTGCCCATATTTGTCCATGAGGATGAGGATTACTACATCCCATAACACTTCCTTTATTCTCGAATATCTGTACGTGGTTAATATAATCTACACTACCTAAGTCTGTATATTCTTTTTGCCAAGTTCTGATGATATTTTCAATTCCTGGAAGATCCATTTCTGGCAAAGTCAAATCATGTCTAGGCGAAAAACAAACCACGCGTGCTATTCCACGTTCTGGTCTAGCTTTGAAGAAAGTTGGCTTAGTTTCCTCCTCGAATAATATAGGTTCTTGTTTTACGGCAGCAAAGTCATTTTCGAATACGAAACTAGATTCATATTTTGGGTTATTTTCTCCATTAGCGCGAACATTTCCTGGACATAAATAACAGGTTTCATCATAATGCGGTAATGCATCAGTAGCTATTTTTTCGTTTTGTCCTTGCCAAGGTCTTTTGGCACGGTGTGGTGACACCAATACCCATTCGTTAATTAATGGATTAAAACGTCTGTGCGGATCTTCGTTTATATCAAAATTTCTCATCTTAATTCAAATTATGTAATGATGTTCCGTTACCGATTTTTACATCATAAATTTTTAATTCAATATCAAAAGCTTCTCTATATAGTTTAGTAAGCTTAGATTTTATAGCCTCTTCTTCTCCTTTTTTAATCAAGTTAATGGTGCATCCTCCAAATCCGCCTCCCATCAATCGAGAACCAATAACTGCTTTTTCTTGTTTCAAAGTATCTACAATAAAATCAAGTTCTTCGCAACTCACCAAATATTCTTTAGATAATCCTTCGTGAGTTTCAAAAAGCAGTTTTCCTAACGCTTCGATATTTCCATTATCTAATGCCTCGCAGGCTAATGCCACACGATTAATCTCCTGAACCACAAAATGGCAACGATCAAAAACATTAGACGTCATTTTATCTTTTAAGCTAAGAACATGGTTTTCGTTACAATCTCTGAAACTAGTAATTTCAGGATAATTATTTTTTATGATAGAAAGTCCTTCCTCACATTCTTTACGACGAACATTATATTCCGAAGTCATTAAGGAATGTTTGACATTAGAATCAAATAATATCAAAGAGTAATCGCTAAAATTAGCATCGTGATAAGTATAATCTAAGGTCTTGCAATCTATTTTGATTACTTTGTTTTCTTGTCCCATCACGCTCGAAAACTGATCCATAATTCCGCAGTTAATACCAACCCAGTGTTCTGCTTTTTGCCCCATCAAAGCAATATTTACTTTTGGAATTTCTAAACCAAAAAGCTCTTTGATACCAAAAAGAGTTCCACACTCTAAAGCAGCAGATGAAGATAAGCCAGAACCTGTTGGGATATTACTACTAAATACGCAATTGAAACCTTCAAACGAAAAACCATTATCCTTCAATTGTTTAATAACTCCCAAAATATAGTTTGTCCAAACAACATCACTCAAAGCAACTTCCTGAGTCAAATCTACTTCAAATTCTTCATTCAAATCGATAGCTACAATTTTAGATTTTTGGGAATTGTTTTTTGCAAAGGCAAAACAAATGATCTTGTCTATGGCTGCAGGCAAAACATACCCGTCATTATAATCGATATGCTCACCAATTATATTAATTCTCCCAGGTGAAAGAACCACTTTTTCAGGAGTACTACCAAATTTCTCTTGAAAAAAAGCAGTCGTTTCTTTGATTAATAAATCGTTCATTATGTTTATTTTTTTGTATTTTATTGTTCTATTTTATTGTTGTGAGCAAGTTTGACATAAAAAATCGTTTGAATGGTTCAACTTTCAAATTATTCTTTGAAAGCATCTAGCGCCATAGATGGTTTACCATCGGCTCTCCAAGCACTCAACTCATACTGACTCCAAGATTTCGCTCCTTGAGGCTCCCAATAGATCACTCCTAATCCTTTATTATTAGGAACAGCTCTTACAGCTTTTATAACCGCTACCAACATGTCGTAGGTGTTTTGCTCTTGTGTATCAATGCCACCAACCTCAACTACCATAACTTCTTTATGGTAACGAGAAGCCATATCATTTAAATTGAATGCTAAATCATTGATGTTTTCTTTGTAATCTGTTTTGATCCAAAATGGGTAGTAAGACAACCCAATTACATCATATTTTACTTTGTTTTCTTTGGCTTTATCAAAAAAACCTCTAAACTTTTTGTTGTTATTTCCTTCATCTAAATGCACAATAACCTTAATGTTTTTGTCAACTGCTTTTGTCGCTTCGTATCCTTTATTTAACAATTGTGCCAATTGTGGAAAATTATCTGTGCTTCCATCAGGCCATAACATCCCACCTGGAATTTCATTCCCTATTTGAACCCATTCTGGTGTTACACCTGCTGTTTTTAAAGCTTTCAAAACATCTTCGGTATGAATATAAACATCGTTTAGTAATTCTGGAAAGGAGTGGTTTTTCCAGGCCAAAGGTTTGTTTTGTTTCCCTGGATCTGCCCATGAATCACTATAATGAAAATCGATCATAATACGCATACCCAATTTTTGAGCACGTAGAGCCATTGCCACAGTTTCTTCTTTACTACAATGTCCTGTTGATCTATCGTCAGAAGGATTTACCCAAACACGTAATCGAACGGTATTCATCCCACGATCTTTCAACAATTGCAGACAATCTTTTTCGGTTCCATCAGCATCATAAAATTTATAACCTGTAGCTTCCATTTGTGGCAACCATCCGATATCGCCTCCTTTGGCAAATGATTTATTTTTATTCTTTTGTGCTATTGCTGTTGTTGAAGTACATAAAACAACCAATAGTAAAATTTGTAGTGTAGAAATTATTTTTCTCATATTCTTTTAATTTAAACTGAACGCTTCAAAAACAGGCAAAGCTTTATTACTAAAATCATAGAATGCTTGATTCTCAAAAGTTGAACCATCTTCAGCTTTATCTCCTTTGAAAGCAACCCATTCTCCTCCCCAATAAGCAAAACCAATTCCTGAATTAGTTGATTTTACTAAATCTTTAATAGCCAACACAAAGCTTTTTTGACCCGCTGGAGTGGCAGGATAAGCTGGAATCAATTGATCATCTTGTCCAACTATATTATTAGTCCAATCATTATAACCTAAGGTAAATGGGTAAGCCGTTTCAGCAATAAGTACTTTTTTGCTGTACTTAGACCCTAAAGCATCAATTGTAGTTTTTACAACTGATAAATCTTTACCATGCCAAATTGGGTAGTAAGAAAGTCCGATATAATCATAATCAACCGCTTTTACTTTGTTAAAAAACCAATCAGTATCAGTTCCTTTAACACCAGCATAGTGAATCATGATTTTAGCTGAAGTCGATTTACTACGAACTGCAGCACTCATCGTTTTCAATAAATCAACACATTGTGTTTCGTTTGTAGTCAATTTCCCTTGAGGCCACAAAACACCGTCATTGATTTCATTGCCAATTTGAATAATATCTGGATTAATATCCGTCATAATTGTTGTTGTGTAAGACGCAACAGCAGCTTTCAAATTAGTAAAAGACAAGTCATTCCATTCTGCTGGAATAGTTTGAAAAGCTGGATCAGCCCATTCGTCTGAATAGTGAACCGTTAACCAAACTTTTAAACCAGCTTTTTTTACACGAGCCGCAAGAGTTTTAACCTCTGTCAATCCAGAATGCCCATCGGCTGGATTTTTCCATAAACGAATACGGATAGTATTACAGCCAGAATTTTTCAAGGTTGTTAACATATCTTCGGCTTTACCATTATTAGTAAGAGTTACGCCAGCAGCTTCTACCTGTGGTAAGAAAGAAACATCAGCAGCTCTGATAAAATCATCAGTAACTACTGGTGGTTCTACAATTGGATCTGTATCTGGCGAATCACTGCTAGAACACGCCAATTGAAAAATTAACATTGCACAAATTGATAATGAATATATGACTCTTTTCATATTGTTATTTTTTTAATGAATATTATCTAATAGTACCTGTACTACTAGCACTTTTTTAGGTTCAAACTATAATACATAGACTAAGTAACAAATTAACACACAACCACTATTCTATTGCAATTGTGTTATTTAAAAACAATACATTCTAAAAAACATCCTTATTAATGCAACCAATCCTTGTTAAAGTTTCTTTCTCTATTACCCACAAAATCAAAAGAATCCTTTATAGAAACATTCATTAATTATGAATTACGTTTTATTTTGATGTTTTTATTTTTAAATATAGAAATTCAAAAATAAAACAAATTTGAAATCCTACATACCAGTACCTACCAGTTTTTTAAATCTTAAAAAAAACCTCGAATGCGAACCATTCGAGGTTTAGATTTATCTTAAATATTAAATTCTAAGTTCACTATTGTAAAGTGATCGTTTTTGCATTGCCATCAATAGTCAGCACATAAGCACCAGGTGTTCCTACGAATTTAAAATTAGCATCACCACTACCGTCATTCTCTAAATTAGCATCGATTGTATAACCTGCTTCTTCATAATACGTGAAGTTGTTATTAGTATCCCAAGTATTAAAATTTTGAAAGAATCTGAAAACACCATTAGATAGGATTATTGATGCTGACCAAACATTAGGTGTAGCTTCAACGAATTCTACAGTACTAGTATTGAAAGCCCATCCTCCAGGTACTGCATCACCTACAGCCCATAAGTTAGAAGAAAGTGTCATTACGATTGTTTTGGCTGTGTTGTCTATTGTAAGAGTATAAATTCCTGGAGTCCCAACAAATTTAAAATTACCATCACCATCACCAGCAGCTTCTAAATTAGCATCAATAGTATAACCTTCTGATTCGTAGTATCCAAAGTTTAAAGCTGCAGACCAGTTTCCTGATTCTTCGAAAAATCTAAAGTGCCCAGCTTGGAATTTAGCTTTAAATTCTAATACATTATTATTACATTTTAATTCCCCTTCTGATTTGAAATTCCAAGCGATGTCTGTTAGAGCGTCTCCAACTGCCCAAAGTGAAGGACAAGCTGTTCCAGCAGCTACAGTTTCGATCCATTCTATAGAAATAACTTGTGCTTCAGATAAGGTTTCGTTTGCACCATTTGTACCAGCAGATGCTTTAACTCTAAAATAAACTTGCCCTTTATTATTAGCAGTACCATCAGTATTAGTAGTAAGTGGATCACCATCAAGGCCTAACTCTTTTGCAAAATCTAACAATTGATCAACAGTAACTGGCATATTATTTTCGCTTGTAGTACCTACAACTTTGTAGCCAGTAAAATCTGCATTAGTAGCACCTTGAAGTTCATAAGTGATATTGGTTTGTACTCCAAAATCAGCAGATTCCCACATAAAACGATCCGCAACGTTTGTTTTTGTTGCTGGTGATATTAAATAGTTAGCTGCAAAATCATTAGTGAATACAATACCATCTACATCAGCTTTTGCTACAAAAACTGGAGAATCATCGTCGGTACAAGCATTGAAACTCAATAATGCTGTAAATGCTATAAATAGGAAGATTAATTTTTTCATTGTATCTATATTTTTATTTTTTGTCTATATTTTATTAGTAACCAGGGTTTTGAATAAGATTAGGATTAGCTGCTATACTTGCTTTAGGAATTGGAAACAATTTGTATATATCCTTAATTCCAATACCGCTAACTATACCACCTTTCCAAGACCAATTGTAAGCACCACCAGTAAATTTTCCGAAACGGATTAAATCCTGTCTTCTGTGTGCTTCACCATACAACTCGACCATTCTTTCGTTTAGAATTAAGTCTAAAGTAAGATCTGCTGTAGTAATTGTATTGGTGTTATTAGCTCTAGAACGCAATTGATTAATATAATCTCTTGCTGTTACCGTTGATCCGCCACCACCTCTAAGAACCGCTTCGGCATACATTAAATATACATCTGCAAGTCTAAACATTGGGAAATCGGTGTCCACCATTTCGGTAGCAGAACCATTTGCCCCTGTTGATGTTTTATTAGACCATTTTGCCGTAATATAACCTGTTCCGTAATTGTTCATGTTCGTCATCTCGATGGTTCTATCTTTGCTGATGATAGTATTTCTGTCATCGTTATCATAGTTTCCATTAAGCATCGTTTCAGAGAATTGTTTGGTAACTCTTAATCCACCAGCCCATCCAACAACTCCGAAATCAGCTGCATTTTGTTCTAAAGATCCAACTTGAGCATTAATCATAACGGTAGTTGGCCCGTAATTTTGAGTTACTACACCATCAGAAACGATAGGGAATATAATTTCATTTTTGGCCGAATTACTATGGTTATCAGCATTAAAATTATTTGCATAAATTGGAGATAAAGTATATCCAGCATCAATAATATTTTTGCAATTAGCTAAACACAGATCGTACTTTTTCTCACCAATAAAGACTTCGGCATTCAAATAAATTTTAGCTAACAACATCCAAGCAGCAGCTTTATCAGCACGAGCATATTCGTTTTGACGAGCATCTTTTAATTCTGGAAGAATTGCATTGATTTCAGATTCGATAAAAGCGAATAATTGCTTGCGATCATATTGTGGAGACTGATAAGCTCCAACGGGATCATTTTCGGTAACAAATCCTGCTTTACCAAATAAATCCATTAAATGATAATACGATAATGCTCTTAAAAAACGAACTTCAGCTCTATAGGTTTTAATTTCACTACGCAATTCAGCACTCACACCACGACTATCTAATTTAGCATCTGCAGTTTGCCTAAGGTATTCATTAACAAAGGCAATTCCAGTCATACATCTTCCAAAGAAACCTCTAATGATAACATTATCAGATGTCCAAGTGTTATTGTTTAGTCCTTTTAATCCTGGGTCATTTTCCCAAGACCATTTAACTTCATCTGTGGTTAACTCTTGCAAATTCCAAAAACCTCTTCCGTACTGGCTTGTTCCTGGATCTAAACCAGTAATATTAGAGCTTGCAGGACCTGATGCTCCAGTAAGGCTTAAATTACCATACACCCCAGCTAAACCTTCTTTGTAAGATTCTGGATCAGAATAAAATTCATCTACCAACAGCACATTAGGATCTTCAACCTCAACATTAAGGTCATTTGTACAGCTAACAAGCACTGCAGCAACACCTAAAATGTAAATTATTTTATGTTTTAATATATTCTTCATCCTGTTTTTTTTTTTAAAATTTCATATTAGCTCCTATCAGAAAAGTTCTAGGACGAGGAGTTATTGAATTATCGATTCCGTTGCTAAATACCTCAGGATCTAAACCTGAATAATTGGTAATTGTAAATACATTTTGCACACCAGCAGATAAACGTATTGAGGAATTCGTATTGAATGTATTCTCAAATGTATATCCAAGAGTTACATTGTCCATTTTTAAAAACGAAGCGTTTTCGATATAGTAATCAGATAACAATACTGTTTCACTAGAATTAAAGTTCGTATCTAAAACAGAAGTTGGTAAGTTAGATACCACAGAGCTATTTCTTAATAAACTATATTGAGCTCTAGTAGCATTTGAAGCATTATAAACATAATTACCTAAACTAGCTCTCATATTAAATGATAAGTCTATGTTTTTGTAATTCATATTAGATGCAAATCCCATAGTTACTGTTGGCATACCATTATGGTGAATATATAAATCAGAATCATTAATGATATTGTCTCCATTTAAATCAGCATATGCTCCTTCGATAGGGTTACCTCCTTCATCATAAATTTGTTTATAAACGTAGAAAGAATATGGAGTATAACCTACTCTGTGTATTTGCGCAGTTGCACCATCACCAGCACCTGAACCAGTAGCTCCAACTAATTGATCTTGGTTTAACGCTAAACTTTCGATTTGTGTGTTTATAAAAGTACTATTAAAATTAGCATTCCAATTGAACCCTTTTTCATTTCGAATGATATCAGCATTAACGGTAAACTCAAGTCCTTTTGACGTAAAATTACCAATGTTTTGGAATCCAGAGTTACTAAAATTAGAACCTTCTGAAATAGCTGCATTGGCAAGCAAATCTTTAGATTCTTTATAGAAACCTTCAATTGTGGTAGTCAATCTATCATCAAAAAAACCAAAATCAAAAGCCGCATTATAAGTGGTTGTTTCTTCCCATTTCAAATCTTCATTTCTAAATTGTGGAATTGCAATATTAACAATAGTGTTTCCAAAAATGTATTGAGAAGTTGGTAAACCTGTTGTATATCTTGACATATACAAATCTAAATTGGTTTGTCCGATATCTTGCTGACCCGTAACACCCCAACTTAATCTTAACTTCATATTAGAAATTGTTTCAGATTCTGGGAAAAAATCTTCTTTGATTTTCCAAGCAAAAGCTGCTGCTGGGAAATTACCCCAACGGTTATCTTCGCTAAAACGAGAAGTACCGTCTCTACGATAAGATAGTGTAAAAAGGTATTTATCATAAAATGAAAGATTTGTTCTTCCAAAGAATCCAATTAAAACCAAATTTGGATCAATATTAGTAACCGGAGCACTATCTACACCATCATCTAACAATTCATTAGTATTATATCTTTCGTTAGTAAATTTTTGATACGAATAACCCACAGTCGCATCTAAATTTAAAACTCCAAAAGTTTTTTTGTACGCTAAATATCCGTCCAACAATTGATTACTCATATCGTTAGAGTACTCTGTTGAAGAACCTACAATACGCCCATCAGCTTGAGAAAGCGGATTTTGGTCTGAAACTCTTGTGTAACCATCAGCCGAACTTTTATCCAATCCTAAGTTTAGAACTACAGATAACTCAGGCAAGAAATGAAAGTTATAGTCAAATTTCACATTCCCATAAAATCTTTTTACTTCACTTCTGTTGTTTCTTTGTAAAAGTTCAGCAACAGGATTCAATGGAGCAAGTGGAGTTAAATCACTTTTGTTAATAACCCCATCATTATTGTCTTTATAATATTGAAAGTAACCTCCAAATGGTGAATTTGCATCGTAAACAGGTTGAGTAGGATCAAAAGTTATGGCGTTCCCTTGTTGTCCTGCAGCGAATCTGTTTTTCTCTAAAGATACGTTTGCATTCACACTAACTTTTAAGTGGTCTTCAAACAAACTTGGATTCAAAGACACCGATCCAGTGGTACGTTGAAATCCTGCAGTCAACATCAAACCTTCTTGTACTGTATTACCAAAAGAAGCTCTAGACGGAATTTTATCAAACAACATTCCGTTTACCGAAGCATTCAAATTAGAGGTAAGACTCGTTCTGTATATTTCTTTTTGCCAATCTGTATTTGCATTCCCTAACAAAGGCAACAATGTAGGATCTTTTTCGCTTATTAAAGTTCTAAGTTCATCTGCACTAAAAACATCCATTGTGTTGGCTAAAGTATTTACCCCCATACTTACATCCACGGTTGCTGATAGTTTTTTTGCACCTCTCTTTAAAGTAATCATAATAACTCCATTTGAAGCTCTTGAACCATAGATGGCAGTTGCAGATGCATCTTTCAAAACAGAGAAAGACTCAATATCACTTGGATTGATCGAACTCAATATAGAGCGAGAACCTCCAATAGTATTGTTATCTACTGGTAAGCCATTAATTACAATTAAAGGATCGTTTGAAGCTCCTAATGAAGCTCCTCCACGAATTCTGATAACGGATCCAGCTCCTGGGTCTCCTCCTGTTGCAATAGATAAACCAGCTACACGACCCGTTAAGAGATTTTCAGGAGTAACAATATTTCCTTTATTAAAATCTTTTGCAGTAACCAAAGCTACCGCTCCTGTAGCGTCTTTCTTTTTTACAGAACCATATCCTACTTGAATTTTTACTTCAGCTAGTTGGTTTTCGTCCG
Source organism: Flavobacterium adhaerens (assembly GCF_040045115.1). Classification (NCBI taxonomy): domain Bacteria; kingdom Pseudomonadati; phylum Bacteroidota; class Flavobacteriia; order Flavobacteriales; family Flavobacteriaceae; genus Flavobacterium; species Flavobacterium adhaerens. Next base: position 145,769 of record NZ_JBDLZX010000003.1, read on the forward strand.
AAGTAAGATTCACCGTAAGTGACTTTTGATTAGTAAAAACGATAGTTTCGTTTTTGTAACCTACAAAAGAAAAAACAATTTTGTCTCCCTGCTTCACATTAGAAATTTGAAATTTCCCGTCAAAATCAGTTGCAACGCCATTCTTTGTTCCTTGTACATTTACATTTACTCCTGGTATGGATTGTCCTGAGCCTGCGTCTCGAACAATCCCATTTACTACATTCTGCGAGATGGCGCATAATGGAAGTAGGAGAAATAAAAACAACAACTTCTTGTAAATTTTTTTCATACTTTTTTAATTAAATTGATTGTGGTTTAGTTATTAATTCATGCGTGGGTTTATAATTGTAATCTTGGGTAATTTTCAATTTGTTTTTACAAATGCTTATTAAAGATTCATTCACAAAAAAACTACAACACTCCTAAAAGACTGGTTATTGACAACTTGACATAGATTTCTACTCTTTTGCGTCCAAAACAAAAACAAAAGCAATTGTTATAATTATTCTTGTTTTTATAAGAAATCCACACCTAAATAGCTCAAAAAGAATGTAATTAATTATTAATGAATTATTTTTTGCTAATAATTAAATTTCAAAATTATGTGTTAAATAAACATTTCAATACCAGTACCTACCAGTTTTTCGTATATTTGTTCAAAATCCAACTCTAATTATGAAAATAATTTCGATTCAAAATAACCTTGGAATTCCAAAATACAGGCAAATAATCAATTCAATTGAAAAGGCAATTGAAGAGGAAAAACTTACAAAAGGAGACCGCCTTCCATCGGTAAATAAAGTGTGTTTAGCTTTCTCTTTATCGAGAGACACAGTCTTATTGGGGTATGATGACCTTAAAAAAAGAGGAATAATTTATGCCATACCAGGCAAAGGCTATTATGTAAAAAGTACTGAAATCACTATAAAACAAAAGATTTTTTTGCTCTTTGATGAGCTTAACATTTTCAAGGAAGACATTTATAATTCCTTTTTAAAACATATTGGGAAAAATGTTCAGGTTGATATTTTCTTTCATCATTTTAATGTTCAAGTTTTTCAAAAATTGATAAACGATTGCAATGGCAATTACACCAAATACATCATTATGCCAACTAACTTAATCGATGTAGTTGATTTTATAAAAACCCTACCAGTAAATGATGTAATTATATTAGATCAAACCAATGACGAGCTAAAATCCTATCCTGCGATTTATCAAAATCATAAAAAAGATATTTTTGAAGGACTTCAAAAAGGGAAATCCAGAATTAGCAAATACAGCAAACTCATTATGATTTTCCCTGGATTTAGAGAACCTCCCGCTATGAAAATTGGTTTCGAAAACTATTGCAAAGAACACGAGATTAATTATGAGATTATTCAAGAATTTATAGATACCGAAATAACTATTGGCAGCGTTTATATTATTCCAAACGATCGAGACTTAGTTAGAGTAATCGAAAAAGCAAGAGAGCAAAACTTAAAATTAGGAACCGATTTTGGCATTGTTTCTTACAACGAAACTCCATTAAAAAAAGTAGTTGCCAACGGGATTACAACCATTTCGACCGACTTTACCACTATGGGAAAATTATTGGCTCAGATGGTTCTTACAGGAAAAAAGGAAAACATTGAAAACAAAAGTGCCTTAATTCTTAGAAATTCGTTATAACTCTAATTTCTTTCTCTAACCATTTAACAACTAAAATCACATTAGTTTGAATTTTTTAAATAAGAAGGCCGATTTATCAACCTTCTTATTTTGTTTTAACTTAAACTAAACCAAATTGTCTTATAATTAATCAATACAAAGGAAGCTGTATTTCGCAAAAACAAACGTGGGCAAATTAGAAAAAAACAAAGGTCAATTTCGCAATTTCAAATTTTAACATTATACACTTCTCTAATAAACTCAATAGGCCTGACAATAAAAAAAGCTCAAACCTTTTGGGCTTGAGCTTTTTACCATCACCTAAACGATGTGTTATTTTTTTATAATTTTTTGTTGGTAATTTTGACCGTCTTCAAAATAAATCTGAACAAAATATAACCCTTCAAGCAAATTACTCATATTGATAGAATTCCCAATTACTTTACCAGCCTGAACCATTATGCCTCCCATCGACACGATTTGATACTCTTGTGGTGTAGATCCAGAACTAATATGCAATAAACTACCAACTGGATTTGGATATAATGACACACTAGTACTTTCAGTTGTAACCAATTCTTTGAGCGCTACTTTTGAGGTACTACTTCCCCAAATATAGGAATAACCATCTGTTTTACTCAACAAATCAGCAGTCTGGTTATTTGTTCCACTTGATCCATTATTAAAAATCAAGTTAATCGATGTTGGACCTACAATTGTATATTTATAAAAACCATTGGTATCTGCTACCATCGTTACTCCTGGCCAAGTTGTATTGGCTACACTACCTGTAGGTACAGCACTCCAATAATGTACTTTTGGTGCAGCTGTCCAAGAAGTAGGTGGTTTAAAATAAACCGTTATAGTTGGCACTGTTACAAAACTATAAACCTCTGTTTTCACCGCAGACGAAGTTCCTGCTGTATTTTTTACAAAAGCTTTCAAAGTCGTATTTGCGGTAATCGCTAATGATTTTGTCCCAACTGCCGAAGCTGAAGCAGTTGTTGGCTCAGTCCCATCTGTAGTATAATAAATAGTCGAAGTATTTACATTGGCTGTTAGAACTACATTTACCGTTGTTCCTGTTGTAAAAGTTCCTCCTGCTAGTGAAATCGATAAATCTGGAGCCACTACAGGACATCTTCCTGAAGGTTCTGAAGACAACCATCCTCCATCATAATATTTAACACCTGCCGTAGCATTTAAATCACCCGTTTTTAATGTCCCATCATTGAAAATCAAACTTGAAGCACTTACCGTTGACGGAAAAGTATAACTATACCAATCTCCACAATCTGGAGTCATAGCAACTCCTGGCCAAGTCACCGCTGTCGCTGTTCCTGTTGTTGCCCAATAGTAAATTTTTACAGCAGAATTCCATGTTGAGGGCTTTTTGAAATATACAGTAAAAGTTGTTGGAGCAGTAAAACTATAAACCTCTGTTTTCACCGCAGACGAAGTTCCTGCTGTATTTTTTACAAAAGCTTTCAAAGTCGTATTTGCGGTAATCGCTAATGATTTTGTCCCAACTGCAGAAGCCGAAGCAGTTGTTGGCTCACTACCATCTGTAGTATAATATATAGTCGAAGTATTTACATTGGCTGTTAGCACTACATTTACCGTTGTTCCTGTTGTAAAAGTTCCGCCGGTCTGAGAAATCGATAACTCCGGAGCAGTAACTGGGCATCTGCCTGCTGGCTCACCCGAAAGCCAACCGCCGTCATAATATTTAATACCCGCTGTCGCTGTTAAATCGGCTGTTTTCAAAGTCCCATCATTGAAAATAATATTTGAAGCACTTACCGTTGACGGAAAAGTATAACTATACCAATCTCCACAATCAGGAGTCATAGCAACTCCTGGCCAAGCCACCGCTGTCGCTGTTCCTGTTGTTGCCCAATAGTAAATTTTTACAGCAGAATTCCATGTAGAAGGTTTTTTGAAATATACAGTAAAAGTTGTTGGAGCAGTAAAACTATAAACCTCTGTTTTCACCGCAGACGAAGTTCCTGCTGTATTTTTTACAAAAGCTTTCAAAGTCGTATTTGTGGTAATCGCTAATGATTTTGTCCCAACTGCAGAAGCCGAAGCAGTTGTTGGCTCACTACCGTCTGTAGTATAATATATAGTAGAAGTATTTACATTGGCTGTTAGAACTACATTTACCGTTGATCCTGTTGTAAAAGTCCCGCCTGCCTGAGAAATCGATAACTCCGGAGCAGTAACTGGGCATCTGCCTGCTGGTTCGCCCGAAAGCCAACCGCCGTCATAATATTTAATACCCGCTGACGCTGTTAAATCGGCTGTTTTCAAAGTCCCATCATTGAAAATAATATTTGAAGCACTTACCGTTGTCGGAAAAGTATAACTATACCAATCTCCACAATCTGGAGTCATAGCGACTCCGGGCCAAGCAACCGATGTTACTGTTCCTGTTGTTGCCCAATAGTAAATATTTACAGTAGAATTCCAAGTTGAGGGTTTTTTGAAATATACAGTAAATACAGGAAGCTCCCCGAAAGTATATGTTTCGGTTCTTACAGTTGAACTCACGTTGGCCGTATTTTTTACAAAAGCTTTCAAAGTCGTATTTGCGGTAATTACTAATGACTTTGTCCCAACTGCCGAAGCTGATGCTGTTGTTGGCTCAGTCCCATCTGTAGTGTAATAAATAGTTGAAGCAGAATTATTGGCTGTCAAAACCACATTCACCGTTGTTCCTGTGGCAAAAGTTCCTCCAGATTGTGATACTGTCAAACTAGGTACATCTACAATACTTCCTTTATCCCAAATTGCAAAACCTGTTCCCGATAATTGTAGAACCCAGCCTGTGCCAGAAGGTGACCAATTATCTGAACCTAACTTCATAGCTACTTTATCATCAATGATAGCGGCATACAAGTTGTTAGTAGCGGCAACAATGTTTAAGTTTGAAGTACTACTTAATGCGTTATCTTTCCTAATTTTAATCATGGCGTCAATTTGATTTTTGATTCCCCAATTAAAGTAATGTGGCCACCAAACCATTGGAATACCTGGATGTGTCAACAAATAAGCATATCCTTTTAGCACTTGATCTCCAGGAAAAACCCATAAATCCTGTCCATAAGGACTTGGCCCTGTATCATGATTATCCAGCATGGTCACCGCATTAGAAGCCCAAACTCCTATTAAGCCAGAGGCTTTTCCAGCACCATCTTTTAAGTAACTCAAATTATTATCTCTAAACGCATTTTGCAAAGCGCTTTTGGTTGCAAAATCAAAGGCTGTTGATGAAGCCGTTGCTGTACCCGCTTTGGTATAATCCATCCATTTTACAATTCTATCTCTATTGCCTTCCAGCAATTCTCCTACAGAAAAGTAAGGATTTGTGGCATCATTATATTCTTTTATGTATTTTCCATCATATCCATGTACAAAATCATAACGCCAACCATCAAAACCAATGTCGTTTTTTAACCAATTCATCCATGTTTTGATACCATCTCTAACTAATGGGTTTGAGTGATCTAAGTCTCTTGCCGCAGCAAAACCGCCTGACTCGCCTGGTGATTTTAAACCTGCAGCTACTGGGTCATAATCAGGATTACCAGTCCCTTTTTGTCCAGAAGCAGTTATATTTGATGTATTACAAATAGACCAAGTTTCGGCTGGTGTGTTCCAAGAAGGCGTTGAAAAATCATACCATCCGAGAGTTCCGCCACGATGATTAATTACAATATCGGCGATAACTTTGATATTTTTTGAGTGCAAATCAGATATCAAGGACGACAATTGAGCTTGTGTTCCCTGAGCATTATTCAAATCATACCATACAGTAGGAATATATCCCATTCCCCCTGTTGACTTACTTGGTGGTGGCAACCATATGGCATCAAAACCTGCAGTCTGCAATGCAGAAGAGTTGTTCTTTACAACCTCATACCACTTGGTTGATGATGCATCTGTAGTCCAATGGAATCCTTGCATCATTACTTCTTTACCTGTTGCTTTTGCTTGCGAAAAAACAGTGGAATTAAAGCACCCTAACATTACTATTAATAATGTAATTATTCTTTTCATAGTTTATGTAATTTCGGTTAATATTCTACGAAATTATCATTAAAAAGCATTTATTTTTACATATTTAATTTTTAAACCTTAAAAAAATCAGAATAATTAACACTCTAACGTTGTAGTATTTTGTTTTGTTAATAAATAGTTAAATGCTAAATCAACAAAATGAATATCAAATAGTTAAAAATAAATTACTTTTTTAATTCCTACAAAATAATTAAACTCTAGAAAAAGAAGCAAAACCTGAAAACAAAACAAATGTTATCCAAATTTTGATAATATTTATTTTTTTGTCTTTGTAAAACAAATTTGTATATATTTGCAAATGTATTTTTTACACTTATTATTTTTTTCTTCTTAACCACTCAAAAAGAGTGCGTTAATACTATTAAAAAAAATACCTGAATTAAATGCCGAATAAGAGCGATTCATTTTTTATAAAATATAAATCCATTATCATCTAATTTAAAAAATCAAAAAATCTATTAAACTTAAAATAATTATGAACCAAAAAATCGACCAATTAGCAGCAGACAATATCAGAGCGTTGGCTATTTCAATGGTAGAAAAAGCAAAATCAGGACACCCAGGAGGAGCTATGGGAGGAGCTGATTTTATGCATATTCTTTACACTGAATATTTAAATTACGATCCAACCCAAATGGATTGGCCTTTCAGAGACCGTTTTTTTATGGATGCGGGACACTTATCGGCTTTGATGTATGCACAATATTACCTGTTGGGTAACTATAAAAAAGAAGATGTTCAACAATTCAGACAATGGGGTTCTGTAACTCCGGGACATCCAGAAGTGGATGTTTTAAGAGGAATCGAAAACACTTCTGGTCCTTTAGGACAAGGGCACGTAATGGGAATAGGAGCTGCTATTGCTGCTAAATTTCTTGATGCTCGTTTCCAAGGATTGTTCGGCCACAAAATTTACGGTTTTATTACCGATGGAGGAATTCAAGAAGAGATTTCTCAGGGAGCGGGTAGAATTGCAGGACATTTGGGATTGAACAACTTCATTATGTTCTATGATTCAAATGACGTACAACTTTCGTCAATGACAGATGAAGTAACATCAGAAGATACCGCTTTGAAATACCAAGCTTGGGGATGGAATGTAATCACTATCGATGGACACGATCATGCTCAAATTCGCAAAGCTTTGGATACTGCAAATAGCGAAATCGAAAGACCAACCCTAATTATCGGAAAAACCATTATGGGTAAAGGTTGTGTAACTGCAGATGGCGAAATGTATGAAGGCGAATGCGAATTGCACGGTAAACCAATTGGTGAGACCAAAGCAGATTACATTAAAACTTTGGAAAACCTTAAAGCAAATACAGAAGATCCGTTTGCTATTTACACAGAAGTAGCTACTCATTATGCTGAAATTTTGGCTAAAAAAACTGAAAAATCAGCTTCTATAAAACAACAAATTGCAAAATGGGAAGCTGAAAACCCTGCATTGGCACAAAAAATGAACCAATTTTTATCAGGGGAATTACCAGAATTGGATTTGAGTAAAGTAGCTCAAAAACCAAACGCAGCGACCAGAGATGCGTCATCAGCTGTATTAGGTTATTTGGCAGAAAATGTAGAGAATATCATCGTTTCTTCGGCCGATTTATCCAACAGTGACAAAACTGATGGTTTCTTGAAAAAGTCATCTGTATTGCAAAAAAACAATTTCAATGGAGCCTTCTTACAAGCTGGAGTAGCCGAATTGACTATGACTTCTATAGCCAACGGTATTGCTTTGCACGGTGGTGTAATTCCAGTTGTAGCGACATTCTTCGTATTCTCAGATTACATGAAACCAGCGATACGTTTGGCAGCTATTCAGGAATTACCGGTAAAATACGTATTAACTCACGACTCTTTCCGCGTGGGAGAAGACGGACCAACACACCAACCCATCGAACAAGAAGCACAAATGCGTTTGTTGGAAAAAGTAAAAAACCACAAAGGACATGCAAGCTTACTGGCATTGCGTCCAGCTGATGCTATTGAAACTTCGGTAGCTTGGGATTTGGCTTTGAAAAACAAAAAAACACCAACCGCTTTAATCCTTTCCAGACAAGGAATCAAAGATATTCCTGCGGTAAGTTCTAGATACGAAGAGGCTCAAGCAGCTGCTAAAGGAGGTTATTTGGTAAAAGAAACACCAAATGCTGATATTACATTAATTGCTAACGGATCGGAAGTTTCTACTCTTATCGAAGCTGCTGCAATTTTAGAAAAAGAGCACGATTTGAAAATCAATATCGCTTCAATCATCTCTGAAGGCTTGTTCAAATCACAACCAAAAGCTTACCAAGAAAGCATCATCCCAAAAGACAAATTAGTATTTGGATTGACTGCTGGATTGCCTGTAAACCTTGAAGGATTAGTTGGTGATAGCGGCAAAATATTTGGTTTGGATCACTTTGGTTATTCAGCTCCAGCTGGTGTATTAGACGAAAAATTTGGATTCAACAGTCATAGTGTGACTGCCGAAGTTTTGAAATACATTGAAGAAAGTACCAAAATAATTAATAACTAAGCTACTAAGTTTCTGAGATTCTATGTTTTTATCTCAGAAACTTAGATTCATAGTAACTCAAAAAAATATAAACCCAGAATCTTAGTAATTCAGAAACTTAGATTCTTAGAAACTAAAAAAAAATGAAATTTTTTATCGATACAGCAAATTTAAAAGACATCAAAGAAGCCAATGATTTAGGAATCTTGGACGGAGTAACAACTAATCCTTCGCTAATGGCAAAAGAAGGAATCACAGGAGCGGATAACATCCTTGCACATTACGTAAAAATATGTGAATTGGTTGATGGAGACGTAAGCGCAGAAGTGATTTCGACTGATTTTGAAGGCATGATTGCCGAAGGTGAAAAACTAGCAGCATTGCACCCACAAATTGTGGTAAAAATACCGATGATTAAAGACGGAATCAAAGCGTGTAAATATTTTTCGGATAAAGGAATCAGAACCAATGTTACACTTGTATTTTCGGTAGGCCAAGCACTATTGGCGGCCAAAGCTGGTGCCACCTATGTTTCGCCATTTTTAGGAAGATTGGATGATATTTGTACAGATGGTATGGGATTGATTGCCGATATCAGACAGATTTATGACAATTACGATTTTCAAACGCAAATTTTATCAGCTTCTGTTCGAAATACGATGCATGTTATTAATTGTGCCAAATTAGGATCGGATGTAATGACAGGTCCACTATCATCAATTACAGGATTATTGAAACACCCACTTACAGACAGCGGATTGGCTACTTTTCTAGCCGATTATCAAAAAGGAAATAGTTAGTTAAATAGTTTGGTTAAAAAAGGGAAGCTTCTGTTGTAGAAACTTCCCTTTTTTTATGGTTTAACATTCGCTTTTTTAAAAATTCAAAGCAAAGTCTTGCAAAGCTCTGGCATCATATTTTTCTTTATCAAAGGTATAGAGGTAAGATCCTTTTCGAGAAGAAGTCATGTCTTTTTCATCTAATTTTATCAAAATATCCAACGAATTTATCTTACTGATAAAATTTCTTTTATCGATTTCTTTATCCAAAATAGACTCGTATAATTTCAGTAATTGACTCATTTTGAATTTTTCTGGCAAAAGTTCAAATCCAACTGGTCGTCTCGAAGTACGATAACGCAACCTTCTCATGGCATGCGACAACATTTTGTCGTGGTCAAAAATCAATTTCGGCACTTCGGAAACACTAAACCATTTAGCATGATAATTTTGAATAAGTTCGGCATTGTGGTTTTCAATATTAATCAGAGCATAATAGGCAACCGAAATGGTTCGTTCTACTGGATCACGGTCAATCTCACTAAAAGCATAAAGTTGCTCCATATAAATATCTTGAAGTCCAGTATAAGTATTCAAAATTCGCATTGCTGCTGTATCCAATACTTCTTCTTTTTTAAGAAATCCTCCCATCAAAGACCATTTTCCTCTTTCAGGCTCAAAATCCCTTTTAATTAAAAGAATTTTCAATTCGCCCTCATCAAATCCAAAAATTATACAATCTACCGCCAGTAAAACTTTATCTGCTGAACTATAACTATTTAACATATTACCATATTATTTTGTTGTAAATATAAGAACTTCCTTAAAACTGCCAAATTCATTGAGTGTAGATATTACACTATTGAAAAGAAAATGTTAAAATTCAAAATTAAATCATTGATTTTAATGATTTTAATACCAAACTCTTTTAATACATGGTTTTAACTTAACGTTAATTCATTATTAATTCGACTCAAAAACAGGCCTAAAAAAATATAATTTAAGAACATTTTTAGAAAAAAAAGGCTTATTTAAGTGTTAAAATAACATTTAATAACGATATTTCATTCATTTTGGATAGAAAAAAACAAGAATAAATTATATTTTATAAAGAAAAAAACTACTTGTTTAAGAAAATTTTAAGAAAAAACAAAAAAAATTAAATAATTTCACAAAAAGGATACCGTAAAACTTAATTTATTGATTTACAATGATATACAATTAGCGAAAACGTTTTTTTGCAACAAAAAATACAGATATTCCTGCATTTATAACCATTTTTTATAGTATCTGTTTTTTTTCAAGTCTTTTTTTATCATATTAATTTGTTTTTGTACTTTTTTTTTAATTACATTTACAAATGTAAAAACTACACTTATAATTAATCAAAATGCAATCAGTATGACAACAAACCACAGATTATTTTTTTATTGCAATTTGGCATTGCCTAAAAAAGGATGGTTACTAGCATTAGTACTAATGCTGTTTAGTGCCATTAATGTTTCGGCTCAACAAGCCGATGTCGTTACCGGGAAAATTACTTCCGACAGCGACGGCCTTCCTCTACCAGGAGTAAACATTTTAGTAAAAGGAAGCAAAACCACAGCTTCAACAGGTTTTGATGGAGAATATTCTATCAATGCAAAACCAACAGATGTATTGGTTTTTTCGTATATAGGATATGAAACCAAGGAAATTACAATAGCAAACCGTAAAGAAATCAACTATGCATTGAAAGACAACAACACCAAACTGAATGAAGTTGTTGTAATTGGATACGGAACTCAAAAGAAAGCCGATTTAACAGGATCAGTAAGTATTGTAAATGTAGCTGATGCAAAAAAAACAATTACTTATGATGTAGCAAAAATGTTGCAAGGACAAGCTGCAGGTGTAACAGTACAATCTTCTGGAGAGCCAGGAGGATTTGTAAATATCAAAATTAGAGGTATCTCTTCATTTAACAACACTAATCCTTTGTTTGTTGTTGACGGTATGATGGTGGACAGTCCTTATGATTTTTCTACAGGAGAAGTCGAGTCTATGCAAGTACTAAAAGATGCATCTTCTGCTGCAATTTATGGAGTACGCGGTGCTAATGGTGTGATCATCATAACGACTAAGAAAGGAAAGGCCGGTCAAGTAGGTATTAGCTATAAGAACTTATTTGGAGTACAAAATGTAGCAAGAAAATGGGATGTAACAAATAGAGAACAATATCAAAAAGTTGTTACAGCAGCCGAACAAAATTATATGGATACTACTGGTATTATAATTGGAATTGCACCTGCAAATGATCCAACAAATCCAGCCTACATTAATGATGTAGATACAGACTGGCAGGATGCTGCATTTAAAACAGGTACTATTCAAAACCACTCCTTGACAATAAATGGTGGTGCAGAAGCCCTTTCTTACAATGTAAATTTAGATTATTTTAAAAACACGGGTTATGTAGAATCTCCACAAGATTATGAGAGATATACAACTACTTTGAACTTTAATGGAAAAAAAGGGAAATTCAAATATGGCGGAAAATTAGCTTATACTAAATCTGACAAAGAAAACTTTACTGAATATCTAAATTCAGTTGTGGGCTCATTAGCTACTGCAATTCCTACTATGCCTGTATATGACAGCAATAGATTAGGAGGATACGGTGGAACTGTAAACTCGACACAAAGAGCAATCTCTTTAAATGTTATTGGTTACAACAATGTAATGGATAATACTACAGAAAGAAATCGTTTTATTGGTGATATTTGGGGAGAATATGAAATTATTACTGGTTTAAAATTTAAAACAGATGTCAGTTTTGACAGAACAGATTGGCATAATCATCTTTACAATCCGCCAAGTGACTTAGGATGGTATTATATCGTAGCTCCTGAGAAAGCACAATTGGATGTAGAATTAGGAAATACTACTAGAACATTTTTCAACAATTTCCTTACATACGAAAAAACAATTAACAAACATAAGTTTGATGCCTTAGTTGGATGGATACAAGAAGAAAACAATTTCTATAAAAATTGGTCAAGAGGGATAGGATATGAAACAGGTGAAATAAGCCAAATTCAAAATGCCACTTCAATAGTTGGTGGAGAATGGGAAAGTAAAGTTACTAACATTTCTTATTTAAGCAGATTCAACTATAATTTTGACGACAAATATTTAGTTCAGGCTAATTTCAGACAAGATAAATCTTCATTATTTGCTCCTGAAAACAATACAGGAAATTTCTATTCATTCTCTGGAGCCTGGAAATTAAGTAATGAAAAATTTATTGCAGATATTTTACCTTCATGGATAAATACGATTAAACTTAGAGGTGGTTATGGTGAATTAGGTAATAACGCAGTTGCTGCTTATGCTTATTCTCCTACGGTTAATGCATTTGTTCCTTACACTTGGGGAGGGGCAAGCACAGGAACATCAGCTTCAGGAACGATAGTAACAGATATCAAAGACATTAACATTCATTGGGAAACAACAGCTTCAACCAATATCGCTGCAGAATTAGGTTTATTAGATAATAAACTACAATTTTCAGGAGAATATTTTGTTAGAAAATCAACAGATTTACTTTTTAGTGTACCTCTTCCAGCAACATCAGGATCGACTGGGTCTATTATGACAAATGCGGGAGATGTTGAAAATAAAGGTTTTGAGTTTACTTTAGGCTACACAAACAATGATCATGCCTTTAAATACGGTATATCTGCCAATTTTGGAACTTTGGAAAACAAGGTAACTAAAATAGGAAATGATAATTCTCCTATAACATTAGGGCCTTCAAGAACTGAAATTGGTCGCTCAATAGGTGAATTATATGCTTGGGAAACTGAAGGTATTTTTCAAACTCAGGCAGAGATTGATGCTGCACCAACTCAATCAATTTCTACCAGACCAGGAGATATAAAATTTAAAGATGTAAATGATGATGGTGTTATAGACGACAAAGACAGGACTTTTCAAGGAGTATCAATTCCTAAATATTCATATGGTATTAATCTAAATTTCGAATACAAAAGCTTTGAATTATCCATGCTTTGGCAAGGTGCAGGAGGCAATAAAGTATTCAATGCAGTTTATCGTGATTTAATGGCAGGACAATATGGGAATAGTAGCACAGACATATTAAATTATTGGACACCAACGAATACTAATACCGATATTCCAAGACCAGTAATTAATGATCCAAATGCCAATACAAGAGATTCTAACCGTTTTATAGAAGATGGTGATTATATTAAATTACAAAATTTTCAAATTGGGTATAACATCCCTTTAGGAAATAAAGCAATTTTTCAAAAAGCTAAAATATTTGCTAATGGACAAAATATTTGGACAATTACCAACTATAAAGGCTACGATCCTGATTTTATAAATGATGGATTACTTACTCGTGGATATGATAGAGGTTCATTCCCTAATCCTAGAACTTTTTCTATGGGAGTACAAGTTGATTTTTAAAATTAAACGGTTTAATAAAATTAAAAGCTAATAAAATGAAATATAAAGCAATAAAATATATAGCGATGATCACATTAGCCATAACTGCTACTAGTTGTGTGAATGATGAAGATCTTGTGCAAGCTGACCCAAATGTTATTACTGCCGATAGTTTTTGGAAAACGGATGAAGATGCTATAAAAGGACTTAATGCTGCTTATGTACCATTATCATGGTATGGTATGTATGCAAGAAACACAAATATAATGCTCGATGGACGTGGTGATGATATTAGAACAGTGAGTCGTTGGGATCTAATTGGTAACGTTGGAATCTTCAATGTATCACCATCAGCAGGAGATATTACCAATTGGGCTTTCATTGATTGTTACAAAGGAGTGTCTTTTACAAATCAGGTATTAAAAAATGTACCTGGTATTGAAATGAAAGATCCAGCTCTTAAAAACAGAATTTTGGGTCAGGCCTATTTTTTGAGAGGTTTATACTTATTTCATGCAGTAAATATGTGGAAGAATGTGCCGATCCCTACAAATGTTGAACCATTTCATGAACAAAAACCACAAGCTGAAGGCTGGGCACAAGTAATTGCTGACTTTGCAGCAGCTGTAGATTTGTTACCGCTAGATTATAACACATCTAATGTCTTAGATGCAGGTCAATTAGGCCGAGCGACTAAAGGTGCGGCATTGGCTTATCTTGGAAAAGCCTACTTATTTAACAAGGAATTTGAAAAAGCTAGAGATGCATTCAAATTAGTGATTGATTCACGTAAATATTCATTGATGTCAAATTATGCGGATAATTTTTCAATAGCTGGAGAAAACAATGCTGAATCTATTTTTGAAGTTCAGTTTAATGTTGCTGCTCAATTTGCATCAGGTATCAGAATGACGTCAGGTAGAGCGGTTACTTTTGCAGCACCAGATTTTGGATGGACCGATATCCAACCAACTTTTACTTTACTAAATGAATTTAGAGAAGAAAAAACAATTTCAGGTCAGGACGATCCACGTTTAGATGCTACAATAATCTACAATCGTCCAGGAATGCAATTATACGGTCAGGATTTTGCTACTCACTATGCAAATACTCCTTTTTTAAACGATATCTATTGTAGAAAATATGAAAATACTGATACTAAGTTTGGTAATGGTGCTGAAACAGATTGGCTAAGCGAAATCAATGAACGCTTAATGCGTTATTCAGATGTATTACTTATGTATGCAGAATGTTTGAATGAAACGGGTGATACAGCTGGAGCTTATACTTATATTCAAATGGTTAGAACACGTGTTGGTTTACCAAATTTAGCTACTGTAAAACCTAACATGAGTAAGGAGCAGATGAGAGAGCAAATTGGTCACGAACGTTTCTTAGAATTTGCTCTTGAAGGTCACCGTTTTGATGACATTCGTCGTTGGGGATGGCTTGAGAATGAAACCAAATTAACCTGGTTAAAATCAAGAGATACAGAATTCAACGGCTATAGACCAGGTAGAGAATATTTCCCAATTCCTCAATCCGAAATGGATACCAATAAGTTTCCAATTACACAAAATCCAAGCTATTAATAATGCATTTTAAATAGTTGAATTAGTTTAGTTTTTTAAAATCATATGGTATTCCCACCAAGGCTACCATATGATTTTGTATCATAAAAAAAGATTAATTCGATACTATTCATTATAGTAAATCCCCAAATTAAATTTCGTAGATTCCCATTATAATCCAATCATTTTATAAACAAAAAAAAAAATGAAAAAGACATTCCTATTATTGTTTGCGCTCACAATTTGCAGCCAAAACAGTTTTGCACAAAAAGAAGCAACAGTTATCACAATCAAGAATACTGCAAATGCTCCAACAATCGACAAAAATATCTATGGCCATTTTGCTGAACATTTAGGAAGGTGTATCTATGGCGGTTTTTTTGTAGGTGATACTTCTAAAATACCCAATACAGCGGGTGTTCGTAACGACATTATCGATGCGTTGAAAAAATTAAAAATTCCAAATCTTCGTTGGCCAGGTGGCTGTTTTGCCGATACCTACCACTGGAAAGATGGTATTGGACCAAAAGAACAAAGACCAACCATTGTAAACAAATGGTGGGGAGGTGTTACCGAGGATAATAGTTTTGGAACACACGATTTCTTGAATCTTTGCGAAGTTCTGGGTACCGAGCCTTACCTAGCAGGAAATGTGGGTAGCGGAACCGTACAAGAATTGGCAGACTGGGTACAATACACCAACTTTAGTGGCAAAAGCCCTATGAGTGATTTACGTCAAAAAAATGGACGAAAAGAACCATGGAAAGTAAAATTCTGGGGGGTTGGTAACGAAGCTTGGGGATGTGGCGGAAATATGACTGCCGAATATTATGCAGGAGAATATAGAAAATATGCCACTTTCATGTCCGATTGGGAAAACACTGGAGGCATCACCCGTATTGCTTCTGGATCTAATAGTGCCGATTATAACTGGACCGAAGTTTTGATGAAAAACATTCCGCTAAACATGTTAGGTGGAATTGGAGTACACCATTACGCAGTTATCGATTGGAACAAAAAAGGATCTGGGGTAGATTATACGGAAGAGCAATATTTCAAAACAATGCAATCTGCATTGAAAATGGAGGAATTAGTAACCAAACATTCTGCCATAATGGACAAATACGATCCTGAGAAAAAAGTAGCGATGGTAGTTGACGAATGGGGAGGTTGGTATGAAGTAGAAAAAGGAACAAATCCAGGTTTCTTGTACCAACAAAACACTATGAGAGATGCTGTTTTGGCGGGTGCAACTCTAAACATATTTAACAACCATGCCGATAGAGTTCGTATGGCAAACTTGGCGCAAGCGGTTAACGTTTTGCAAGCCGTTATCCTTACCGATAATGCCAAAATGATTTTGACACCAACCTATCATGTAATGCAATTGTATGCCGTACATCAGGATGCAAAATTATTACCTATCGATATAAAATCGCCACTTTATACCTTAAATGGAGAATCACTTCCTGCCCTATCTGTTTCAGCTTCAAAAGACAAAAATGGACTAGTGCATATTTCATTGACCAATGTTGATTCTAAAAAAGAAAACACCGTAGAAATTGATCTTAACGATCTTGGTGTAAAATCTATTTCAGGACAAATCATTACATCTTCAAAATTACAGGATTACAATTCATTTGATAATCCAAATAAAATCAAACCTATTGTTTTCAAAGGATATGAGCTAAAGAAAGGAAAACTTACGGTTAAAGTGCCTCCTTTTTCAGTGATTGTATTAGAAGGAAAATAAATTGATTCGTTATGAAAAAATTAAATTCAATTATAAGAATAACCACTTTATTGACACTGCTATTATGTATGGCGGTGTCAACTAGTTGTTCTAAAGATGATGGGACTACTACGGAATCTACTCCTAAGCCAACTCCGACACCTACTCCTGATCCAGAACCTACTTTTGATGGGCCAACTTATGCCGATAATTACACTTCTATTTCTTCATGGAGTAATAGATCAAAATGGAATTTAGCTAATGTGCATGATCCATCAGTAACAAAATGTGGAGAATATTATTATATGTACCAAACGGATGCCTCCTATGGTAATGCACATGACGGTCACGGACATTATCCGTACAGACGTTCAAAAGACCTTGTAAATTGGGAATATATGGGATCGGCTATGGCTACTGTACCAGCATGGGTAAAAGATTCCTTGAATAATAAAAGAGGAAGAATGTCTCCTGCTTTACCAGCAATCGAAAATCCTAATTATGGTTTTTGGGCACCTTATATTACTAAAGTTGGCAATAAATACCGTATGTACTACAGTATAGTTGTTGATAATCCTATTGTAGGTACATTCGATAACGCTTGGGCTGAAAGAGCTTTTATTGGTTTAGCAGAATCGGATGATTTGGCAACCAATGTATGGGTTGACAAAGGTATGGTCGTTTGTTCTGAACCCGATGGCGTAAAACCATATTCGTTTACAGGTACTAGAAATTGGGAAGATGCTTATTTCAAGTTCAATGCTATTGATCCAACAATGGTCGTTACTCCAGAAGGAGAACACTATTTAATTTATGGTTCTTGGCATTCGGGTTTAGCTGCTTTAAAATTAAATCCAGAAACAGGGAAACCAGACCAATTAAAAACACTTAGTGATTACGGAACTAGAATAGCATCAAGACATCCATCTAGTCGTTGGCAAGCATCTGAAGGACCAGAGATTATTTATAATCCAGATACGCAATACTACTATCTTTTCTTGGCCTATGATGGTCTAGATGTTCCATACAACACTAGAGTTTGTCGTTCTAAAAGCATTACAGGACCTTTCGTAGGAATCAACGGAGCTAATGTATCTGCTGGTGCCGATTGTTGGCCAATGTTGACGCATCCATATGGTTTTAATGGTCATACAGGATGGGTTGGATTCTCACATTGTAGCGTTTTTCAAAATCCAGATACCAAACAATGGTTTTATGCTTCACAAGCGCGTTTGCCAAAAGATGTTCCTGGAATCAATGTATCCAATGCTATTATGATGGGACACGTTCGTGAAATTCAGTGGACTGAGGACGGATGGCCAGTAGTTGCCCCTGAACGTTATGCAGGAGTCCCTGTAACAACCATCAACGAAGCTTCTTTCATTGGAACTTGGGAACAAATTACGATGAATTACCAATATGCTACGATTCAAAAATCAACCACTATCTACTTAACTGCCGATAAAAAAGTAAGCGGTGGTGTAACAGGCACTTGGTCTTATGACAGTTCTAAAAAAACTTTAACTGTAAATGGTGTTCCATGCAAAGTAAGCGATGCATGGGATTGGGAAAGCGCAACTCGCAAAGTAACCCTAACCTACTCAGGACTTACAACAGCCGGCGTTCCTATTTGGGGTAAAAAAATAAATTAATTCAGTTTTCACAAAGCCCTTTTTTAAAAAATAAAAAAGGGCTTTGTTTTTCAACAGCATACCTATCACGTTAAAAAATAAATCAAAATGAAAAGAATATACCTTCCATTACTATCAATTCTTTTATTAACTGCTACCCAAACAATAGCACAAGATACTAATGGTAAATCCTCCAAAGAATCCAAAAAAACCATCAACAATCCTATAATTACCGATAAATACACGGCAGATCCAGCAGCCTTGGTTTACAAAGACAAAGTCTATCTGTATGCCGGACAGGATGAAGCGCCAAACGATTTTAATTTTTACAAAATGAATCAATGGCTAGTATATTCTAGTTCAGATATGATTCATTGGGAAGAGCATCCAGTTCCTTTAAAAGCTTCCGATTTTGCTTGGGCTAAAGGAGATGCTTGGGCAGCACAAGTAATTGAGCGTAACGGCAAATTTTACTGGTATGTAACCGTTGAACACGGAACAATTCCAGGAAAAGCCATTGGTATTGCTGTTTCCGACAGTCCAACGGGGCCTTTTAAAGATGCGTTGGGAAAAGCGTTAATTACCAATGATATGACTACAAAAACCAGTATCACTTGGGATGACATTGATCCGTCTGTTATTATTGATGATGATGGTCAAGCCTATCTTTTTTGGGGAAATACCGTTTGCAATTATGTTAAATTAAAAGAAAACATGATCGAGATGGATGGACCAATACAAACCATCGATTTACCTAATTTCACCGAAGCACCTTGGATTCATAAAAGAAAAGACTGGTATTATTTATCCTATGCGTATCAGTTTCCAGAAAAAATTGCTTATGCAATGAGCAAATCGATAAATGGTCCTTGGGAATACAAAGGAATTTTGAATGAGGTAGCTGGAAATAGTAATACCAATCATCAAGCTATAATCGATTTCAAAGGCAAATCGTATTTCATTTATCACAACGGATCAATTCCTACAGCAGGTGGAAGTTTTAGAAGATCAGTTTGTATCGATCGTTTGTACTATAACAAAGACGGTTCTATGAAAAGAGTCATTATGACTACGGAGGGGATAACTGAGTAAATTTCGGAGAGCAGAAAACGGAAACCGAATACAACTATATTAAAAAAAAGACACTAAGACTTATATTTCCTTATATGACTTATATGGTTTAATAAAAATAAACATGAAACTATATTCAAAAATATCCGCACTAATCTTTTTTACATCGATTTTTATTGATTCATCATCATTTGCCCAAGACATCACCGTTCACGATCCAGTGATGATTAAGCAAAAAGACACTTATTATTTATACTGCACAGGAAACGGCATTAGCGTTTTCAGTTCCAAAGATTTAAAAAACTGGAATAAAGAGCCTCAGGTTTTTGCCGAAAAACCTGTTTGGGCTGATGGTGTAGCTGCCGATTTCAAAAATCACATTTGGGCACCGGATATTACATTGCACAACGGAACTTATTATTTATATTATTCGGTTTCGGCTTTCGCCAAAAATACTTCAGCTATTGGTGTAACGACCAATACTACTTTAGACCCAAAAGATCCAGCTTACAAATGGATCGATCAGGGAATCGTAATCCAATCTATTCCCAATCGTGACCTTTGGAATGCCATTGATCCCAATTTAACTTTTGACGAAAACAATACGCCTTGGTTGGCATTTGGTTCGTTTTGGGAAGGACTCAAAATGGTCAAACTCAATCCCGATTTAAAATCAATCGCACAACCTCAAGAATGGCATACGATTGCTAAACGCAAACGAACTTTTGAACTAGCCGATTCTGATCCTGGTGATGGTGCACTCGAAGCGCCATTTATCTTCAAAAAAAATGGGTATTACTACCAATTTCTTTCTTGGGATTTGTGTTGCCGAGGAAATGAAAGTACATATAAAGTAGTAGTTGGTCGTTCAAAAAATATTACTGGACCGTATGTTGACAAAGACGGAAAACCATTAAACGAAGGTGGCGGAAGTTTATTAATTCAAGGAGACGAAAATTGGTTTGGAGCTGGACATAATAGTACTTACACTTTTGACGGTAAAGATTATATCATTTATCACGCTTATAGTGCCAAACAAAACGGAAGACCTGTACTGCAAATTAAACAGCTACAATGGGATAAAGATTTATGGCCAACTTTTTAAAAAATAGAAATATTTTTAAAAATGTATTTTTTACACTTGTTTTTTTCTATCTTGCACCTTACTAAAAAAATTCTTTTTTAGTATAACTAAAATCACACTAACAAAAGACGATATAAACCAGAATTATGAATCTTTTTAATTTAAAAAAATACGCTTTATATTTCGGTGTTGCATTTTGCATAGTAAATTCGATACAAGCGCAAAAAAGTGTAAACAAAAACTTAGGATACGACATCTCCCCTGTCAATATTCAAGATGTAAAAATCACGGATGCTTTTTGGTTACCCATCATCAAAAGAGTCCAGGAAAAAACAATTGAATATGCCATTCATAAATGTGAAGAAGAAGGACGATTGGATAATTTTCTAATTGCTGGTGGCAAGATGAAAGGGGAAGTAAAAGGGCAAATGCCTTTTGACGATACTGATGTTTACAAAATAATCGAAGGGGCTTCAAATACTTTAATTAGTGAACCCAACCCAAAATTAGAGAAACAACTGGATTCTTTGATCGCCATTATCAAAATAGGTCAAGAAAAAGACGGCTATTTAACTACTTGGAGAACCATCAACCCTGTAAAACCTCCTTGTACTTGGGTTCCTGTCATAGAAGGAAAACGTTGGGAGTCATTGCAAATCAGTCACGAATTGTACAATGCTGGACATTTGTTTGAAGCTGCTGTAGTACATTATCAAGCAACGGGTAAGAAAAACTTTTTGGACATTGCCATCAAAAATGCTAATTTATTGGTCTTAACTTTTGGTGATAAATCCAACCAAGTTCATGGTGTTCCAGGGCATCAAATCGTAGAAACTGGATTGGTCAAACTCTATCAAATTACTGGTGATAAAGAGTATTTGAAACTAGCCAAATACTTCCTAGATAACCGCGGAAATGCCAAAGATTACAAATTATACGGAGAATACGCTCAAGATCATCTTCCTGTTATAGAACAAAAAGAAGCTGTTGGGCATGCGGTAAGAGCCGTATATATGTATGCTGGAATGACCGATATTGC
This sequence comes from Flavobacterium adhaerens, assembly GCF_040045115.1. Taxonomy (NCBI): domain Bacteria; kingdom Pseudomonadati; phylum Bacteroidota; class Flavobacteriia; order Flavobacteriales; family Flavobacteriaceae; genus Flavobacterium; species Flavobacterium adhaerens. Next base: position 167,373 of record NZ_JBDLZX010000003.1, read on the forward strand.
TGCTATTTACAAAGACAAAGACTATCTGAATGCTGTAAATACTTTATGGGAGAATATGGTCAACAAGAAAATGTACATCACAGGTGGTATTGGTGCGAAACACGATGGAGAAGCTTTTGGCGCCAACTATGAATTGCCAAATCTAACTGCTTATAACGAAACTTGTGCTGCTATTGGCGATGTGTATTGGAATCACCGCTTGTTTAATCTATCGGGAGACGTAAAATATTTTGACGTGATTGAACGCAGTATGTACAACGGGCTAATTTCAGGGATTTCACTTGCGGGTACCGAATTTTTCTACCCAAACGCATTAGAGTCTGATGGAGTTCACAAAAACAACAGAGGATCTTGTACACGTCAGGCTTGGTTTGATTGTTCTTGTTGTCCGACTAACCTGATTCGTTTTATCCCATCCATTCCAGGATTAATTTATTCGACAAGCAAAGACATCCTTTACATAAATCTATATGCTTCGAATACCGCCAAAGTAACGTTGAATAAAACCGAACTAGAGATTAAACAACAAACAAATTACCCTTGGGACGGAAAAGTTACGGTAACTGTTAATCCAAAAAAGGAAAGCGATTATACTATCAAATTAAGAATTCCAGGCTGGGCACGAAATGAAGTTTTGCCTGGCGATTTGTACAGTTATAAAACAGCTTCAACTGCTAAAGTAAACGTAACAATCAACGGTAAATCTTTTGAAGGAAATACAAATGATGGCTACATTTCCATCACTAGAAAATGGAAAAAAGGCGATACCGTTTCTCTTGATTTCCCAATGGAAGTAAAAGAAGTAGTAACCAATTCTAAAGTTGAAGGAAATAATGGTAAAGTAGCTTTGGAATACGGACCTATTGTTTATGCTATTGAAGAAATGGACAATCCAAGTCTTGATTTTGGTAAAGTTTCGATTACGACCAATGACACATTCAAAATTACCAAAGAAACAAATCTTTTGGAAGGTGTAAACACCATTCAAACCAGCCAATTCAAAGCCATTCCGTATTATTCTTGGTCAAACAGAGGGATCGGAAAAATGAAAGTTTGGATTGATTATAAAAATTAAAACATTAAACTATAAATTATCGCATGGAGAATCAACACCAAACTGCTTGATCTGCATGCAAAAAATTTAGACAAAAAATCATATAAACGAAATATAAAATTCATAACATGTATAATATGCAAACAAACCTTTTAAAAAGTCTAGCACTTTCTGCCGTTGTTTTGGCAAGTGTTGTTTCTTGTACCGATAAAAAAGCACAAAAAGAAGATTCTAAAGAAACGATAACTACTAACTCAAAATCTACTTTATCAAACAAACCTATTGTATTACAAAGAGCAGATCCGTTTATCTACAAACATACAGATGGATATTACTATTTTACAGGATCGGTACCCACTTATGATGCGATTGAAATAAGACGTGCAAAAACTATAGAAGAACTGCAAAATTCCGAAGCTTTCAGGGTATGGGAAAAACACGCAAGCGGTCTAATGAGTCGTCACGTATGGGCTCCCGAAATTCACTATTTAGATGGAAAATGGTATGTATATTTTGCAGCAAGTAAAGAAGATGATATTTGGAGATTAAGACCTTATGTTTTGGAGTGTACTGGCCAAAATCCTTTGCATGACAAATGGGTTGAACTTGGACAAATGCAAGCTGCCGATAACGATCCAAAAAGTTTTACCGATTTTTCGCTAGACGGAACTGTATTTGAGCATAACGGAAAACGATACTTCTGTTGGGCAGAAAAAACAGGTGGACAATTTGCAGCTTCTAATTTGTATTTAGCCGAAATGGAATCGCCAATCAAACTAAAAACCGTACAGTTCATGCTAACTACCCCAGATTATGATTGGGAAAGAGTAGGTTTTTGGGTAAATGAAGGACCAGCTTTTATCAAAAATAAAGGGAAAGTTTACATTACATTTTCGGCTAGTGCTACAGGTTCTTGCTATGCTATGGGTATGATGGAAGCCGATGAAAATGCCGATTTACTGGATAGAAATTCTTGGAAAAAATCAAGACAGCCAGTATTAAAAACCAATGAAGCTAAGAAAATTTTTGGCCCAGGTCATAACTCATTTACTGTAGATGAAAACGGAGAACCGTTGTTGATCTACCATGCAAGAGATTACGAAAAAGCGGTTGGTGATCCAAAAGTAGTACCTGCAACAGATAAAAGACCATTAAAAGATATTATAGCTGATCCACTTTACGATCCAAATCGTCATGCACGAATGATGAAAGTGAAGTTTGACGAAAACGGCACTCCAATATTCGAATACAATTAGACACGCATTACACACTCGAATGAAGTGAATTGACGAAGTAAACTAGCACAAATTTCTCTTTCAGATTATGAAAAAAACTGCAAAATCTGCGTGAAAAAAATAACCTGAACTCCAATACAGAATTTGAGTTAAAAAAATCTCGATATCAGATTTAAAAATTAGCAATCTGCTTTTAGAGAGATTGGTTCGACACAAAGAATAAACGAAGTAGTCAACTGGAAATCAGTTGGCTACTTCAATTTTTGATCAAAGAATAAAAAGAAATACAATATGAAATCAAATTTAATTACCAAAATTACCCTTTGTGGTCTTTTGTTAAACGGCTTATCTGGTTTGGCACAAACCAAACTTGATGTAAATACAACCAAAACCATTGCCAAAATTCAACCTACTATGTACGGTGTATTTTTTGAAGACATCAACTTTGCTGCCGATGGTGGTTTGTATGCCGAAATGGTAAAAAACCGTTCTTTCGAATTTGATTCACCTCTTATGGGATGGTCGCAACCTAACAGTAACACCCATTCTTTGAACGAAACATCGGGAATTGCGATACCGATGCAAACAAAAGAAACTCCAACTAATCCTGACTTTTGTAGAATTACCATCAACAATGACAAAGGATACCAAATTATCAATGAAGGGTTTAGAGGAATGGGGATTAAAAAAGAGGCAAAGTATAATCTTTCCTTAAAAGCCGCCAACCTAAATAATTCAATTAAAAAAATCATCATCCAATTCATTGATAAAGACAAAAAGGTTCTAGGAGAAACCTCCATTGTACCAACATCAACGACTTGGAAAGACTATTCGACACAACTTGTTGCAACTGCTACCGAAGCAAAAGCACAATTAAAAATTAGTTTTGAAGGTACAGGAACTATCGATTTAGACATGATTTCACTCTTTCCAGAAGAAACATGGATGAACCGAAAAAATGGTTTACGCAAAGACATTGTACAATTATTGTATGATTTAAAACCTGGATTCATTAGATTCCCTGGAGGATGTATCGTTGAAGGAAGAACCTTAGAAAACAGATACCAATGGAAAAAAACCGTAGGACCAGTTGAAAACAGAGAAACTATGATTAACCGTTGGAATGTGGAGTTCAAACACAAACCAGCTCCCGATTATTTCCAATCTTTTGGTTTAGGATTCTACGAATATTTTCAATTATCAGAGGATTTAGGAGCTGAACCACTTCCTATTTTGAGTTGCGGAATCGCTTGCCAGTACAATACTGGCGAATTGGTTCCAATGGAAGAATTAGACCCTTATGTTCAAGACGCTTTAGATTTGATCGAGTTTGCCAATGGCGCAGTAACTACAAAATGGGGAAAGTTACGTGCCGATATGGGACACCCAAAACCTTTCAATCTAAAATATATTGGAGTTGGAAATGAACAATGGGGACCTCAATACATTGAAAGATATAAGGTTTTTGCCGAAGCCATAAAAGCTAAATATCCAAATATGATCATTGTGTCTGGATCTGGACCATCTCCAGATGGTGCTTTTTTCGACTACGGAATGCAAGAACTTAAAAAATTAAATGCAGAAATTATTGATGAGCATTATTATAAAAACCCAGAATGGTTTAAAGAAAATGCCACAAGATATGATAACTATGACAGAAAAGGACCAAAGATTTTTGCTGGCGAATATGCTGCACATCCAAAAGATGTAGAAGATGGTCTTAAAGAAAACAATTGGTTATCTGCCCTATCTGAATCTGCGTTTATGACTGGTTTAGAGCGTAATGCCGATGTGGTTCATTTGACTTCTTATGCCCCTTTGATGGCACATGTAGATGCTTTTCAATGGGCTCCAGATATGATTTGGTTTGATAATTTAAACTCTTTTGGAACTGCCAATTATTACGTGCAAAAATTGTATTCAAACAACAAAGGAACTGATGTTTTGTCTATAACCAAAGACGGAAAGCCCCTAACAGGGCAAGAGGAATTGTATGCAACAGCTGCTAAAGATATCAATACAAAAGAATTGATTTTAAAACTTTCCAATACCTCTGGAAAAGCAAAAGACCTCTCTATTAACCTTTCAGGAATTAATTTGAATTCTAAAGGAAAACTAATCCTTATGACTTCCAAAAATTTAGAAGACTACAACACCATTGCAGAACCTACCAAAATAATTCCTACCGAAAATGAATTCTATTTGAAAGGGAAAAAAGCAGATCTGAGTATTCCTCCTTATTCTTTTGTTGTACTAAAATTAAAAATGAAATAATCCAAAAAATCATGCTTCAATTTTATTATTTCAATATTTTTTATTCAAAATACTGTAATTTAAGTATTTGCGACATAAAAATAAATTAAGTGTTTTATATACACTTATTAAATAATAATACTATATTTGTACCTATATAAAAAAAATTGCGATGAAAAATTATGTAATAGGATTAGATTATGGATCAGATTCAGTTCGTGCTGTACTTATTGATACTGAAAATGGACAGGAATTATCTTCAAGCGTTTGCAATTACAAGCGTTGGGCAAATAAAGAATATTGTAATGCTGCTATCAATCAGTTTCGTCAGCATCCATTAGATCATATCGAAGGATTAGAAACTACTATAAAATATGTCGTTGAAAACAGTAAAGTAGATCCTTCACTTATTAGAAGTATCTGTATAGACACAACTGGTTCATCACCTATTCCTGTTACCGAAGATGGAACTCCATTGGCATTGGTAAAAGGTTTTGAACACAACCCAAATGCCATGATGGTTTTATGGAAAGACCATACTGCTATCAACGAAGCTAACGAAATCAACGAATTGGCCGCTACTTGGGGTGGTGAAGATTTCACTAAATACGAAGGTGGAATTTATTCCTCTGAATGGTTTTGGGCAAAAATTTTACACGTTGCCAGAGAAGATAAAGCAGTAAAAGAAGCTGCACATACTTGGATGGAACACTGCGACTTAATGACGTATTTATTGATTGACAATAAAGATTTAAAGTCTTTCAAAAGAAGCCGTTGTGCAGCAGGACACAAAGCGATGTGGCATGAAGACTGGAACGGATTACCACCAGTTGAGTTTTTAGAAAAATTAGATCCGTATTTGGCTCAATTAAGAGGAAATCTATACGATGAAACTTATACTTCAGATTTAGTTGCTGGTAACTTGAACCAAGAATGGGCAACTCGTTTAGGACTTTCTACAGACACTGTTATTGCTGTTGGAACTTTTGATGCTCACTCTGGAGCTGTTGGAGCAAAAATCGACGAGCATACTTTGGTTCGTGTAATGGGAACTTCAACTTGTGATATCATTGTTGACACTAAAGAATCTATTGGAAGCAAAACCGTTAAAGGAATTTGCGGACAAGTTGATGGATCTGTAATCCCAGGTTATATTGGTTTAGAAGCAGGACAATCTGCTTTTGGAGATCTTTTGGCTTGGTACAAAGAATTATTGATGTGGCCAACTGAAAATTTACTAACTGCTTCTGCCCTTTTAAACGAAGAACAAAAAGCACAATTGAGAGCAGAAATTAGCGATAATCTTATCAAAGAATTAACTGCTGAAGCTGAGAAAATTCCTTTGAGCGAAAGCATTCCTGTTGCCTTAGACTGGATTAATGGAAGAAGAACTCCAGATGCAAATCAAGAATTGAAAAGCGCTATCTCTAATTTATCATTAGGAACAAAAGCGCCTCACGTATTCAAATCATTGGTAAACGCTATCTGTTTTGGTTCTAAAAAAATCGTTGATCGTTTTGAAGAAGAAGGAGTACGTATCGATACCGTTATCGGAATTGGTGGTGTTGCTCGTAAATCACCATTCATTATGCAAACTTTGGCAAACGTATTGAATAAACCAATCAAAGTGGCTTTATCAGACCAAGCACCAGCTTTGGGAGCTGCCATTTATGCTGCTGTAGCTGCTGGAATTTACCCAAATGTTATCGAGGCGAGCCAAAAAATGGGAAGTCCTTTTGAAAGCGAATATATGCCACAATTGGATAAAGTAGCAGCATACAACAAATTACTTTTAGCATACGACCGATTGAGTGCTTATGCTGATCCATCCATAAAACAACAACAACATGTCGCAATATAAAGATTTAAAACAAGAATGCTACGAGGCAAACATGCAGTTGAACGCATTGAACTTAGTAGTATATACTTTTGGAAATGTAAGTGCCGTTGACCGTGAAAGAGGTGTTTTTGCCATCAAACCAAGCGGTGTTCCTTACGAAGATTTAAAACCTGAAGATATCGTAATTGTAGATTTTGACAACAATGTTGTCGAAGGAAACTTACGTCCATCTTCGGATACCAAAACTCATGCGTATTTATACAAACACTGGCCAAACATTGGTGGTGTAGCCCATACACACGCCACTTATTCAGTAGCATGGGCTCAATCGCAAAGAGATATTCCTATTTTTGGAACCACTCATGCAGATCATTTAACAACAGACATTCCTTGTGCTCCACCAATGGCAGACCACTTGATCGAAGGGAATTACGAGCACAATACTGGAATTCAGATTTTAGATTGTTTCAAAGAAAAAAATCTGAATTACGAAGAAACAGAAATGGTTTTAATTGGAAACCACGGACCATTTGCTTGGGGAAAAAATGCTGCTAAAGCTGTTTACAATTCAAAAGTATTGGAAGTAGTGGCTGAAATGGCGTATTTGACTTTGCAAATAAATCCAAATGCACCGAGATTGAAAGATTCTTTAATCAAAAAGCATTACAATCGTAAACACGGAAAAGATTCGTATTACGGGCAATAAAATTTTGTTAAAGGTTTAAAGTTTCATGTTATCGGAACGTGAAACTTTAAACCTTAAACTTTTAACAAATAAACGATTAAACATATATAAAAAATGATAGATATATCTCAAAAAGAAGTTTGGTTTGTAGTAGGAAGCCAAGAATTATACGGACCAGAAACATTAAAAAAAGTTGCTGAACATGCAGCTATTATGGGAAAAGCTTTTGACGAAGCTTCTCAAATACCCGTAAAAGTAGTTACTAAAGACACTTTGAAATCGCCTAAACAAGTATTGGATTTATGCTTGGAAGCGAATTCAAATAAAAACTGTATTGGTATCATCACTTGGATGCACACTTTTTCGCCAGCAAAAATGTGGATTGGTGGTTTGACTATTTTAAACAAACCATTGTGCCACTTGCATACACAATACAATGCTGAAATTCCATGGGCTTCGATCGATATGGATTTCATGAACTTGAACCAATCCGCTCACGGAGATCGAGAATTTGGATTTATGGTATCTAGATTACGTAAAAAACGTAAAGTAATCGTTGGGCACTGGCAAGAAGAAAGAGTGCTTACAAAATTGGGTAACTGGACAAGAGTTGCTCTTGGATGGAATGAATTGCAAAACTTAAAAGTAGCTCGTATTGGTGACAATATGCGTGAAGTTGCCGTTACTGAAGGTGATAAAGTTGAAGCACAAGTACGTTTCGGAATGTCTGTAAACGGATACGATTCATCCGATGTAACTAAACATATCGAAAAAGTTACTGATAAACAATTGGCTGATTTATTAGCGGTTTATGAGTCTTCTTATAATTTAACTGCTGATTTAAAAGAAGGTGGAGCACAAAGAGATTCTTTAGTTGAAGCGGCAAAAATTGAATTAGGATTAAGAGCTTTCTTAGAAGAAGGAGGTTTTGGAGCATTTACAGATACCTTTGAAAATCTTGGAGCTTGGAAACAACTTCCAGGAATCGCAACACAGCGTTTGATGGCAGACGGTTACGGATTTGGAGGAGAAGGTGACTGGAAAACAGCTGCTATGGTTCGTGCTTTGAAAGTAATGAACATCGGATTGGAAGGTGGAACTTCATTCATGGAAGATTACACTTACCACTTTACTCCTCAAAAATCATACGTATTAGGATCTCATATGTTGGAAATTTGTCCTTCTATTGCTGACGGAAAACCAAATTGCGAAGTACACCCATTAGGAATTGGCGGTAAAGAAGATCCAGCTCGTTTGGTATTCAACTCTCCAGCTGGTGATGCTATCAACGTATCTTTGGTAGATATGGGAACTCGTTTCCGTTTAATCGTTAACGAAGTGACTGCAGTAAAACCAATGGCAGATTTACCAAAATTACCTGTGGCTCGTGTACTTTGGGATTGCAAACCAAACTTAGATATTGCAGCAACAGCATGGATTTTGGCCGGTGGAGCACATCATACTGTTTACAGCCAAGCGGTAACTACCGAATTCATGGAAGATTTCGCAGACATCGCTGGTATCGAATTATTGGTAATTGACCAAAATACAACTATCCGTAATTTCAAAGATACCATCAACGCAAATGAAGCTTATTTTCATTTGTTTCAAACAAGATTGTAATTAAATAATTCATACAACGAGGCTCTCCGAAAAGTCATGTTTTGTCATTCCGAATTTATTTCGGAATCTAAAAAAAACAAATGATAGTCAGACGTCTAAAGAAACTGAACCAAGTTCAGCTTGACAAGATTATGCCTTTTTGAACAGTCCCGTTTTAAGTTTATATTTCCTGCAAGGTCTTTTTTGACCTTGTAGGTTTTGTTTTAAAGGCAGATTATAAAAACGACATAACATTTTTATAAACATAAGTCCTCAAATTAAAGTGCTATCAATTAAAATTAACCCAAAAAATAAATAAATATGAACATAGTAAAACGTTGTATTTTTGGAATTTCCATTTTGAGTTTAGCAAGTATTACAGTCCAGTGTAAAGGAGAAAAAAAAGATAATGCATCCCAAACCACACAAGAGACCACAGTAAATGAACCTGTATCGATTTCAAAATCTGAATATGGTAAAACCGAAAAAGGGATTCAAATTGACCAATATACTTTGAAAAACCAAAATGGTATGGAAGTAAGCATCATTAATTATGGTGGAATTATCACTTCTTTAAAAGTACCTAACAAAGATGGTAAATCTGAGGATGTTGTTATCGGTTTTAACTCATTAGCACAATATGAAAAACCAAATCCATTTTTTGGTGCCTTAATTGGAAGATACGGAAATCGTATTGCAAAAGGGAAATTTACTTTGGATGGAAAAGAATACAAATTAGCCATCAACAACGAACCAAATGCATTACACGGGGGCCCAGAAGGTTTTCACAGAGTAGTTTGGACAACTGAGGAAGCAAAAGGCGGTGATGTAGCTACCCTAAAATTGAAATATGTAGCCAAAGATATGGAAGAAGGTTATCCTGGAAACTTAACAGTTTTTGTAACCTATACTCTAAACAAAGACAATGCATTAGACGTTTCCTATGAAGCTACTACTGATAAGAAAACTGTGGTTAACTTAACACAACATACTTATTTTAACTTATCTGGTGATTTTAGCAAAACCATTTTGGATGACGAAATCACTATCGATGCTGATAAATTAGTTCCTGTAGATGCTACATTAATCCCAACAGGAGAATTAACAGACGTTACCAATACCCCATTCGATTTTAGAAAACCAAAAGTTATCGGAAAAGAAATCAATGCTAGCAATGATCAATTAAAGAAAGGCTTAGGCTACGATCACTGCTGGGCTCTGAACAATCAAAACAAAGGAATGCGTTTTGCAGCTTCAGCCTATAACCCAACAAGCGGAAGATTATTAGAAGTTTATACTGACCAACCTGGAATTCAATTTTACTCTGGAAACTTCTTAGACGGTACATTACCAATGAGAAATGGTGGTACTTATGCACACAGAACAGGACTTTGTCTAGAAACACAACATTATCCTGATTCACCAAATCAAAAGAATTTTCCATCTACAGTTTTAGATAGAAATCAAAAATACTTAACCAAAACTACTTTTAAGTTCTCTGTTAAGTAATAAAAAAACACTAGTTATATATAAAATTTGGTTATTAGTTAGATATCTAGTTTAAAAATCGACCTTGGTTGGTTTTGAATTCCTCGGGAGTACTTCTTCCGAGGTTTTTTTTATCCAAATGACTCATTCGGCAATTTGATACATCTTCTCAAAAAGTTGAGCACAAAAAAAACCTCTTCTTTTCAGAAGAGGTTTGTACCCGGAGCCGGAGTCGAACCGGCACGGTTTCCCACAGGTGTTTGAGACCAGCGCGTCTACCAATTCCGCCATCCGGGCTTAGCAGACATAAAATGACAACAGCCATTTAAACGCAATAAAGAGACAATTTTTATTAACAATTATCTTTTCCTTTAACACGGTGCAAATGTATAAAAAAATTTTAAACATTCTAATAAAAATACTTTATTTTTTTCTTTCAGACTGGAATTTATTTTATAAATTTGCACCTCGTTAAAAACGATACACACAACTAACTACATAACAACAATTTAAATGTCACACCTAGAACCTGAAGCTAAAATTTTTGCTTGTTCAAAAAGTGAATATCTTGCAGAGAAAATTGCAAAAGAATATGGCATACCCTTGGGTAAAGTCACAATGTCAACCTATAGTGATGGTGAATTCCAACCTTCTTACGAAGAGTCTATCAGAGGTTTACGTGTATTCATTGTTTGCTCTACATTCCCAACTGCAGATAATTTGATGGAATTATTGCTAATGATCGATGCGGCAAAAAGAGCTTCTGCAAGACACATTACAGCGGTTATTCCTTACTTTGGCTGGGCAAGACAAGACCGAAAAGACAAACCAAGAGTTCCAATTGGAGCAAAATTGGTAGCCAATTTATTAAATGCAGCTGGAGCAACTAGAGTTATGACAATGGACCTGCATGCAGATCAAATACAAGGATTTTTTGAAAAACCGGTAGATCACCTTTTTGCTTCTACAATCTTTTTACCATACGTAGAAAGTCTAGGTCTAGAAAATTTAATGATTGCTTCACCAGATATGGGAGGATCTAAAAGAGCATATGCTTATTCTAAATTCTTAAATTCTGAGGTAGTAATCTGTTACAAACAAAGAAAAGCAGCCAATGTTATCGAAACAATGGAGCTTATCGGTGAAGTAAAAGGAAAAAATGTAATCCTAGTAGATGACATGATTGATACTGGAGGAACTTTGGCAAAAGCCGCCGATTTAATGATCGAAAAAGGAGCCCTAAGCGTAAGAGCTATTTGTACACATGCCATTTTATCTGGAAACGCATACGAAAGAATAGAGAATTCTAAATTATTGGAACTAATCGTAACCGATTCAATCCCATTAAAAAAGCATTCAGATAAAATAAGAGTAGTGAGTTGCGCTCCTCTCTTTGCAGAAGTAATGCACATGGTGCATCACAACAATTCAATCAGTAGTAAATTCTTAATGTAGAATTTCTTTGTCCAAGCGATGATTAGTCATTAGTGATTAGTCAACATTAAGGACTAAAAAAAAAGAGTTTAATTAATAACTATTATAAATTTTTAAAATGAAATCGATTACAATTAAAGGATCAGAAAGAGAAAGCGTGGGTAAAGTTTCGACTAAAGCCTTACGTAATGCTGGAGCGGTTCCTTGCGTGTTATACGGAGGAAATCAAGCAGTTCATTTCTCAGCAGAAGAAAAAGCATTCAAGAACTTGGTTTACACTCCAAACGCGCACACTGTTGTGATTGAGTTAGGTGGTACATCATACAATGCCATTTTACAAGACATTCAAGTACACCCTGTATCTGACAAAATTTTACACATTGACTTCTTCCAAATTCATGATGACAAAGAAATCACTATGGAAGTGCCTGTAAAAATCGTTGGTAACTCTAAAGGAGTAATGGCAGGTGGAGATTTACGTTTGAACAACCGTAAATTAAAAGTAAAAGCTTTACCAAAAAATCTTCCAGATTTTGTTGAAGCTGATATCACGCCTCTTGACATGGGTAACAAATTATACGTTACTAAAGTGCCAACTCCAAACTTCAAAATCATGCACCCAGACAATACTGTAATTTGTCAAGTGAAGATTTCTCGTGCGGCGATGAAAGCGGCTCAAGAAGCAGCAAAAGCAGCAAAAGCTCCTGCAAAAAAGAAAAAATAATATTTTTTCAATCCATACAAAAAGCATCAGTTACACAACTGGTGCTTTTTTTTTGAATGGAAGCGAAAGATATGGCCTTTCAGTAAACAGGGTTTCCCGTCATCCGTTTCAATCTTGTTTTATGGCCCCGATAGCTATCGGGGTCATGAAACAAGGATTTACACTCCTACCGGGGCTAATTGAGTCACAAATTCTTGTACCAGCTAACAAAGACATTAATGCTTATTGCTATAAGATTCTAGGCTTTACAAAACCTTAAACTTTAAACCTTGAATCTCAAAAAAAAACTATTTTTGCAGCATGATAAAATGGATACAAAAACTGTTTTTATCACCAAAAACAGAACCGAATACACAGGATATGAAAAAATATTTAATCGTAGGACTCGGCAATATCGGAGCCGAATACGTGAACACAAGACACAACATCGGATTCAAAGTCCTAGATTTTATTGCACAAAAAGAAGCAATCTCATTTGAGACAGTTAAATTAGGCGCATTGGCAGAATACAAATTCAAAGGAAGAACCTTTCTGCTCCTAAAGCCCAATACTTACATGAATTTGAGCGGAAAAGCAGTAAAATTCTGGATGGACAAAGAAAACATCCCACAGGAAAACATCCTTATCATCACCGACGATTTGAACCTTCCCTTTGGAGCCATCCGCATCCGAAAAAAAGGAAGTGATGGCGGTCATAACGGACTGAAAAACATAAATCAAATCTTGAACTCACAAGAATATCCTCGTTTTAGATTTGGCATCAGTGACGAGTTCAAAAAAGGACAACAAGTAAATTACGTTCTTGGCGAATGGGACGACACCGAAAAAGCAAAACTCCCAGAAAGACTTGAACTTGCTTCCGAAATTATAAAATCATTTGGCACAGCTGGTCTCGAAAACACGATGACCTCTTTTAACGGAAAATAAAAAAAGGTTCGCAAAACTTTATAATACTTTTGCGAACCTTGTTATTTTACTACTATTACGAATGATTACTGAATGATAATTTTGGCGTTCTCTTTTCGATCACCATCCACAATAGTTACAATATAAGTTCCTGTTGCGGTATTTAACAGCTCTACTACTTCATTAATTTGACCCGTATTTTTCACACTCCTTTGATACACTCTACGCCCAGATAAATCAGTAACATAAATCAACACCTCATTTGCACTCATACTGTTGAATAACACTGTAAATTTACCCTTATTCGGGTTGGGTGACAGCAAAAAACGTGTAGCTTGATTATCCTGAACACTCAAAGTGGTATAAATACTTGAACAAATTTCGATAGAAGCAGCATCAATGGTTCCTGAATCCCCAACCCCGATATCTCGATAACGCAATTTCCAAGTGCCTTGCGGATTTTCGCCATTAAAAGCAGACAAAACAGTCGCTGGTACAACAACTTGTTTGGTCGTTACCCCACAACCCAATGACGTCCCCAAATCATCATAGGTCAAAATCATACTACCACTATTGTTACTACACGAATTATCAAATAACTTGACAGTAGTTCCACTTGGACTAACCACTTCAATTTGAACATCCGAAATATACTCGTGTGTAAAAGTGACATTAAAATTAACATCAGACATCTCAGAAGATGTTGCTGTAGCCGGAATTACGATTGTACTCTCGGCATACGTTAGCGATTCCGGTATTGTATATGGCGTTGAGAATTCATAAGTATTACAATTTGTTTCAACACTATAACCTATAGCAAAATTAGAACTGTTTACAGCATAAAAAACATTAGCTGTAGGTTCTATAAGGATTCTACAATTTTTTGCAGCTGTAAGCGGAGTTGTTACAACTTCTGACCCATCATTAAGAGTATTTGTTGCCAAATAAGTTGGAAAAGTCACACCTCCATCTGTTGACAATCTAATATTGACATAAGAAGCACCAGATAAAGTATTGGTATTATTCACGTTCCAAGTAATGGTTTGCAAAGAACCTAAAATCCAATTTTCGCTAGAGCTATTTTGAGAAGTTACTTCAAAAGGTCCTTTTGAACTATCTACAGTAATAACCATACCATCGGAACTCGTTTGAGCCAATCCTGAAGCAGCATTATCTCTAGCAGTAAACACAAAATTAAGATTTCTGCTTACATTAGAGACCGATTCCCAGCTAGCACTCAATTGTCCAACCAAAACTCGTTCAAGAGCAGGGAAATAACGATTAGTTACGCTATTTGGCATAAAAGATCTAAAAAGTGGGCCATTTGGCTTAGACGCATAAGCAAGACTATTGTCCTGAGTCTGTAAATAAGTAGCCGAATCATTTTGCTCCCAACAATAGGTCATCGTATCACCATTGGGATCATTAGCTGTTCCTTTTAACACAAAAGCTGTTCCTTTTGGAATCGTATAATCGTTACCCGCACTTGCGCTTGGTGTTTGAGAAGTCATTGAAGTACTTACCGGACAACTTTTGGTGGCTAGGTTATCCTGAATCTGCTTGATACTGGCATACGCAAAATAATCATCCGAACTATTCTGAACATTATAATCTGTGATACCCGCATACCCCATAATGGTAGAACCACTCCCAGGCTCCACACTTACACCAGTTCCTTCAACATCGAATGAGAAAGTATGATTAGCTCCTAATTGATGTGCCATTTCGTGTGCCACAAAATCAATATCAAATGCATCGCCTTCGGGTACGTCGTTTGATGGTGATGTAAAAGCACTTCCTTTACCGTTTGGAACTGAAGTCGTAGGATTAACACAAACACAACCTATACAACCTGCATCGCCACCACCTCCAGAAGCACCAAATAAATGCCCGATATCATAATTCCCATTTCCAATTACTGAAGTAAGCGTAGTTTGTAATTCTGAATTCCATGTCCCTCCATACTCATCACCTACACCTTCTTCTGCATCTGAATAAGGATCGGCTGCTGGGTTAGTATAGATAATAGCCGATTGATTGGCAATGAGTATTAATTTCACAGCCAAATCTCTATTAAAAACACCATTAACCCTGGTCATTGTAGCATTCATTCCAGCCAAAGCCAATTCTTTGGTACCTCCAAAATACTGGGCATATTCCCCTGTACAGGACAAAGCCAAACGCAGGGTTTTGAATACAGCATTACTCGCTTTTGTTTGACCCACTTTTTGAGTCAACTCTTTATTTACAGCAAAATCAACAGTTTTACAATTAAGCCCCAACTCTCCTTTCTTTCGAGTCTTGGATCTTGAAACTACATAGATTGATTTATCTACAGACAATGGATCGATAAACTCAGAGCCACTATCACCTCTCAAGACCATCGTTTTCATTCCTTGTGGTGAAGTGCTAAAATGAATCACAGCATTAGCATCGGTAATTCCGACACCACTATATGCTCTAATAGCTGGAAATTGGGCTTGCAATGTTGCATCAAAATTAGAAGATTCTACAACAGTAAATTGCTCAATAATTCCTTGAGTATTCGGAATTTCAATCAAAACAGAATTTGCATTATTAGACTGCAAATTTTGGAGCAACTCGTTAAGTCGCTCAAAATTTAACGAATACAATCGCTCGGATTGAGAATTAGAAGTATCATTTTTGGAATCAGAAAGATTTTTTTGGGTAACCGAAACCTCTTTCCACAGAGAATTCGATTGAGAAAATACAGCAAAGTTTACGACAAAAAAACACAAACAAAAAAACAATTTATTCATATGCAGCAAGTTGTAAATTTGGAATTAGTGAATGTTTTGTTAGCTAACAAAACCTAAACAACAAACAAAATTAATCCATTTGTAACGGAATGCGTTAGTTTTCAGAAAAAATTACTGTTAACAAAGCAAATCAAAAAGCCATAAAACACCATAAGCACATAAAAAAATCCAACCATTTAATGCTCATTATTTATAAAAATAGAAAGTTCAAATACCGCTTTTTAAAATAGATACTCTAAATTTGCAAAAAATTAAAATTCTAGCTTTGAAGATTTTTCATTCCATAAATGATTTCCAGCTAACAACAGGAAAACCAATACAAAAAACAATTCTTACATTAGGAACTTTTGATGGTGTTCATTTTGGACATAAAAAAATTCTGGAAAAAGTAACGCAAAATACACAAAACGGAAAATTTGAAAGTGTTGTACTTACTTTTTTTCCACATCCAAGAATGGTACTGCAAGAAGGATCAGATATCAAAATGCTTAATACAATTGACGAAAAAATAGCATTATTTGATAAAATTGGAATTCAAAACTTAATCATACATCCTTTTGACTCCAATTTTTCGAGATTAACTGCGGAGGAATTTGTAAAAAATATACTTGTCGATCAATTTCACATTCACAAAATAATCATTGGACACGACCATCGTTTTGGTCGTAATCGAACTGCCAACATCGATAATTTAAAAACGTTTGGCCAACAATACGACTTTGAAGTTGAAGAAATTACAGCTCAAGAAATAAAAGAAGTTTCAGTTAGTTCTACAAAAATCCGAAATGCATTAGCAGATGGCAATATAACCTTGGCCAATGAATACTTAGGCTATAATTATTCACTTACCGGTGTTATCGTCAAAGGAAAACAACTAGGCAGAACCATTGGATTCCCGACAGCCAACCTAAAAATAGCTGAAAATTTTAAATTAATTCCTCCAAATGGAGTTTACATTGTAAAGAGCATTATAGAATCGGTTACGGTTTTTGGAATGATGAATATTGGTTTTAACCCTACAGTAGGAGGCACAAACCAAACCATCGAAATCAATTATTTTAATTTTGATGCAGACTTATACGACCAAAAAATTACGGTCGAAATCATGCAAAGAATTAGAGATGAACAAAAATTCGATTCGATAGACCAACTAAAACTGCAATTAGAGAAAGACAGAAATACTGCTCTAACTTATTTTACAAATCGTTAAAAATTATTTTTTTTAAGAAATTGTTTAATAATATTTTTGAATTAAAAATAAACTTCACTTCTTTCGACTCTTTTTTTACAATAAATTGTTGTAAATAAGTTATTTAAATTGAAATGTGTTGTAAAAAAACAAAAATTACGTCTTTCCAAAACCCAAAAATCAACAACTTACCGTTCAAGTCCCGAATCTTCAAGACAAGATTCTTTATTGAGTTTTTTTTATAAAAATTAACTCACAAAACATTAATTTTCAAACGATTGCGTATTATGTTTTATTTTTTTGTAAATTTAGGTTAGCCTACATTGTTATAACTTAAGAATACTAACATTTTAAAATTGTTTGTCATGAAAGTAAAAAAAGAAATTAAAAATGGGTATTTCATTTTTATATCAATAGGGACTTATTTTCTATTGATGGAACTATTAGGTTTATCTCATCTGTTCTATTTGAGACTATTCAATACAGTATTTGTTGTTTATGCTGTTTCCGATACCATACAATCTAGAATTGCCAAAGGAGACATCAATTTTATGACCAATATCAAGGCCGCATTAACTACCTCATTAGTTGGAGTATTCCTGTCTGTAGCAGGTCTAATGGCCTACAGCTATATGAAGGGTGGTGATACCTACATCAATACTTTATCAGAATCATTCTTATTTGGCGGACATCCCTCTATAAATGAATATTGTTTTTCCTTATTCTTTGAAGGTGTAGCCTCATCGGTAGTAGTTACCATGTTCTTAATGTTGTATTACAACAATAAATTTGTGACTGACTAACCTACATCTCAAGCAAGCAATGACATAAGGCATTTTAAGACTAGTTCGTTGCTTGTTTATAACAATTTGTTTACTTTTGACCCATCAAAATATAGGATCAATGAGTATCACAAAACACGACTGGACAAAGGAAGAAATTATTTCTATTTATAATAAACCTCTAATGGATTTGCTTTTCGAAGCAGCCACTATACATAGAGAACATCATGATCCTAACGTAGTTCAGGTATCGACTTTGGTATCAATAAAAACAGGTGGATGTTCAGAAGATTGTGGGTATTGCCCCCAAGCGGCTAGATACAACACAGGTGTTGAAGGAAATGATTTGATGTCTGTAAGCCAAGTAAAAGCGCAAGCGCTTAGAGCTAAATCAGGTGGTTCGTCTCGTGTTTGTATGGGAGCTGCATGGCGAAATGTAAAAGACGGACAAGAATTTGATCAGGTTTTAGAAATGGTCCGTACCATCAATAAAATGGATATGGAAGTTTGTTGTACCCTTGGTATGCTTACCGAAAACCAGGCACAACGTCTTGCCGAAGCAGGTCTATATGCATACAACCACAACTTAGACAGTTCTGAAGATTATTATAAAGAAGTCATTTCTACTCGAGCATTTGAAGATCGTTTGCAAACTATCGAAAACGTTCGTAAAACGAATGTTACAGTTTGTAGTGGTGGTATTATCGGAATGGGAGAAAGTATCGAAGATAGAGCTGGAATGCTTGTTGCTCTTGCTACCTTAAACCCACAACCAGAATCGGTGCCTATCAATGCCCTAGTCGCTGTTGAAGGTACCCCGATGCAAGACGAAAAACCAGTAGAAATTTGGGAAATGATCCGAATGGTAGCTACTACTAGAATCGTAATGCCACACACACAAGTTCGTTTATCTGCCGGAAGAACCAATATGAGCCGTGAAGGTCAAGCTATGTGTTTCTTTGCTGGTGCCAATTCTATTTTTGCAGGAGACAAATTGCTGACAACTCCTAATCCTGATGTAAACGAAGACATGAAAATGTTTGATTTACTGGGTTTAAAACCTCAAAAACCATTTAAAAAAGCACCTCAAAGAGCTAGTGTTGAAGCTGCAGATTCTCAATTTGAATCTTTAGGAGAAAAACCTAAATGGACACGTCCAAATCATACTATCGAAAAAAATATCGAACTTTCAATAAAAGGAAAATAAAAAGTTAAACTTTTATAAATAGTAAAGCCCGTATTCTAAATATGAAACGGGCTTTTTAATTGGGGTTTAAAGGGTATTTATTTTTTTGAAAATTTACTAATGAAAAATTATCTCTTTACTAGACCATTTGCCATTTTCTAATTGTACCATCACAATCATTACTTGGTCTGCAGCATTTAAATGTTCGATGGTGTATTCGTTGGTATCGATTTTATTCTTTTCGTACAACAAACTGCCTTTTAGGTCATACACTTTTACAGCTGTTGCTAATTGATCAAATGAATTAATCTTAATCGTATGGTTTTTTACCGATACAAATAATCCTTTCTCACTTGTTTGGTTGTCATCTGTTCCCAATGAGGTTTTAGAATCGGTGTATTTCAACACAAAACGATCGGTAAAGGTTCCGATGGCTGTGGTAAACGAATACGAACCATTCTTCAAATTATGAGTCGTATTGGTGGTTTTATCTTCTAGATACACATCTTGGTTCTTTAGAGCGCCATCCACTTCATCGATACTGATTTGAAAAGTTCCCTCGATAGTGGTTTTGTAACCCAATGGTACAATATCTTCTGTATTAAACGGTAAACCACGACCCTGAACCGTATAATTCTTAGCATTGCCAATACTATAAAAATCAACATAGGTATTTCCGTTAAGCGTAACTCCATCATACAAATTATCATCACCATTGGTAGCTCCTTCTACATAACCAACCAATAATTGTTTGAAAGCACCTTGAGCATTACTCAAATTCAGCCAAACTCTATTCGCCTCTACTACGGCTGTTTTCTTGGTTTTGGTTTGCTTGTAGAAAGTAGTATTGCTTCCTGAATCGCTAACTCGCAACGCATTATTGAAAACAAAATCTCCCGTACCTGTACTTCTTACCATAAAAGATTGACCCGCAGCAATAATTCCATCAGGTTTCGCTCCTCCTGATTTGGCCGTAGTCCCTCCTGTTGCATTATAAGAAGCATAATCACTGGATGAATACACAAAAACATCCCCTGCACCAACAGCTGTCTTAGGCGTGTTATGAGTCCAGAAATTCAATGAACCTCCAATTATTGACTGGTTATCTATCAAAAACTGCAACGCATCAATAGCCGATGGATACGGATTACCAATCAAGTTATTTTTATTAATCCCTTGTGAAGCGATCTTTTGCTCTCCATTATTAGGTTCTCCTGCAAATGTTACATCTTGTTTTGTGCCATTTACCGTAGTTGTTGGAACACGAACAATATACCCTTTGGCCGGCTTCATAACCGTTGTGTTACTTGCCGTAGCCCAATTACTTACATACCAACTATAATATTTGCCGCTATCAGAAAGAGAGCCTAATTGTTGATCTGCAACTGGTGAACTCCAGTAGATATAATCTTCTTGATTTACTTCCGAACTAGTACGTTTGTAAGTAATAGTTCCTGAGTTTACGGCATTGTCATTTACCTGAACCAAACTAGCACCATTCTCGAAAGTTAATGTTCCTAATACTGTTAACTCATTTTGAAGTTTGAATACTTTGTCCGAAGCAATAGTTATTGTTTTTCCAGCTTTAACTTCACATGAACAACCTTCAACATCTACTGATACTGTTCCATCTCCATCTAAAATAATTTTCTTGTTTGGCGTTATCGCTGTTCCATCAGACCACGCAGAACCATCCCAAGTATTAGTCCCTAATGCCGTAATTGTTATAGAGTTTGGTAGCGAAACACATCCTGCTCCTACTTGTGAACTAAGGATATAATCTCCCGCTTCAAGATTTACAAACGCTCCTGTTGTATTTGTATCTGTATAACTTGCCACTGGTGCGCTACTTCCTGTAAGGGTGTAAGTTGTTCCTGCAACTGGAGTCGTAACAGTTACCTCTCCTTTGGCTGTACAAGTTGGGTTTACTTGTGAAGATGCTGGTGTATTTGGAGTAACTAAATCTAAAGTAACCATCAAATTACTCGGACAAAACGAATCACCCGTTACCGAAACCGTTCCGTTTTCAGCACTACTTCCTGTAATTACTGTTAATTCAGGTTCTGTTGTCACAACTGGAGCTGTAATGGCAACTCCGCTTTCTGTTTTCCATCCACTTGGAACTACCCAAGTGTAACTCGATACTCCAAGAATATCCGGAATTGTAAAAATGGCTTTATTTGATGGACAATAACTAACTACTTCTCCCGAAGGTGTCGAACCGTTTAACGAAATTACTCCTGAATTGGGGTTTACAGTAATCGTTACACCACCACTTAAAATAGTAACACCACTATTTTTACCTACAACCGTTAGATTCCCTGTAACCGCTGTGGAAGAATAATCAACAGTAATGGATTTTGTATTAGCTCCCGACACAATGGTAGCTCCCGAAGGCACTGTCCATTCATAAGTCTCAACATCATCAGAAATAGAATACACAACACCTTTTTCGCCTTGACAAACATGTAAACTACCTCCTACTGATGGAGATGAAGCTATCGGGTTATCAACCGTTATAGCCAACACAGCAACTGCACCATCGCCACAGGCATTTACTCCTTTTACCGCCAAATCTCCTGAAGTGGCTCCGTATGAAAACGAAAGCGTAGGCGAATTTGTTGTGCCGTTTGTAATCGTTACACCAGATCCTGAATATGTCCAAACATACGATGTAGCATTGGCTATAACTGGAACCGAATAAGAAACATTTGAATCGCCCTTATAAACTGTTGAAGATCCCGAAATTGCTCCTGCTGCTGATGGGAAGGAGTTTACGGTAATATTTTTAACAACCGAAACAGCATTACAAGCCCCACCTGTAGTGGTTAAAGTTAATTCTATTATACCTGATTCATTCGTACCCGCTGTATAAGTTGCTGTATCTGGGTTATTAGCGTTAATCCATGTCCCCGTTCCACCAGACCATGTTCCGCCAGTTGCAGTTCCTCCAACTGATCCCCCCATTTGAGCTGAAGTTTCACCAGTACAAATTGCTGCTAAAGCATTACCAGCATTAGCAGTAACAGTTGGTTGACTATCAATAATAAAATTTGTTCCAGTAGAATTGCCACAACTAGTTGCCGAAGCTGTAATTGTATAATTACCTGCTGGAGCTGTAACCGTTGCACCAGATTGAGTTACACCTATTGACGGATTTATGGTATAAGTATAGGAAGCGTTATAATTGGTAATCGTAAAACTTCCCGTTGCTGTTGAACAAGTTGGTTGGGTTATACTACTGATAGTTGGCGCTTGGATTGAACCTATAGTGATTAAGACAGGTGTTGAATACGTAACACATCCTATAGATGTTATTTCTACTCTTGCTCTAAAATAAGTGTTCGATGTTAGGTTTCCAATTTTAGAAGAAGATAATACATTAGATGTTTCTGTAATTTGCACGACATTAGATGTAAAAGCAGCATCACTTGCTTTCTCCCACCTAGTAATTTCTGATCCCGCTGTTGTATTTCCTGATAAAGTCAAAGCTACAGGTGAAGTCCCTGAACATATAGTTTGTGCAGATGAAATTGTACCTCCTAATGGTGCTGTTGTACTAAACGAAACAAAATTAGAATTCCCTGTAGTTACACAATTATTTGTTGCTCGAACTCTATAATACAGAGTGCCCGAAGGTAAAGGCTCTGCCCAGGTATGACCATTATTTCCAGAAACATAAAAATTATTATAGTTCGGAACAAAATTTGTAAACATATCATCCGTAGCAATATCAACATAATAACCTGTTGCATTAACCACAGTATTCCAATTTAATTGCAAACCATAACATTGTCTGTTACTAACAGTTGTAGCTACTGGAACTCCTGATGGTACTGGAGAAGTAGAAAAATTCATTCTATTTGAATTAGTACTCGTTCCACAATTATTATAAGCTCGAACTCTATAATAATAAGTAGATGCAGGATTTAACCCAGTTACTGTATATTGCAAATTATTACCAACATCTAAGTTATTTATTACATAAGAAGAAAAAACATCACTAGTTGATACATCTAAAAAATACTTTGTAGCATTAGCAGTATAAGACCATTTAGCGACGAAACTAGTACATGTTGGCGTATCTGGAGTAGCTGTACCTGGAGCTGATGGAACTGAGTTTATTACTACCCACTTATAACCATTTCCTTCTCCAGTTGCATAAGTCGTTCCACATCCATTAACCGCATTTACTTGAATATTTCCGGTTTGGGCAGATGCCCCTGTTGAAACTGTAATACTTGTAGTACCTTGCCCTGACGTAATAGTCCATCCTGTTGGTACTGTCCAGGTATAACTTGTTGCTCCGCTTACTGCTGCAATAGAATATACTTGACCCGTAACCGAAGAACATTGTGGATTAGCTCCCGAGATAGTTCCTGGAACTGAAGGAGCTACATTTACAGTTACACTAGCACTAATTACTGAACAACCATTATTATAACTTTGACTTCCTTTTACAATTCTCCTGTAATAGGTAGTAGCTGTTAAATTGGATGTAATGGTATAATCTTCAGCAGTTGCAGAAGCAATATCTGACCAAGTTGAATTATCTGTTGACACTTGCCATTGAAATGTCAAGTAAGGATTTGTCACTCCTCTTACCAAATAAGAAGACCCATCCAACAACAAATTATTATTGTTTAACTTACAACTACTTGAGGCAGTAATAGTGTTAGTAGAGGAATTAAAAGGCGTCATTGAAAACCCAACCACATTATGTCCCCCATTCTCATAATACTCTAAGGTTAAATCATCATCACCATCTAGATTAACCAATACATTACTATAGATAGAATTACTTTGTTCTACCCAACGATCAAAAATAGTTACTCCGTTTAATTTTAAGAGTACACCATCGTCTCCATTTATAGTAATCAAATGACAACCATTTTTATTGGTTTTCATTTTGTAAATAACAGCAAATCCTTCGGTATAGATACTTGCACGTTGCACTCCATTTGACAAGACTGGAAAACAAGCATCATTTCCACCAAAACCTTCAGATATAGTTTCTGAATTTATCGTATAATACCCTACATAGTTAGCCGTATTTATTGTTGGTGTTGCATTACCGGCATTATAAACATGACCTACCCATGTGTTTGTCCCATAAGCAGCCTGACTATCCAGATTATTACCAATTGCTGTTTGTGTCACTGTTATTCCTGAGTAACCGCCTGTTCCGTTGTTGCTAGAACATCCTCCTGCAGACAAAACAACTTTAATCTGACCCGAAAGAGAAGAACTCCAATCGGTTATTGTTGCACCACTCGCTCCCGTTGCTGAAGTAGCAGGAGATACACTAGCATTATTTGAAGCATCTAAAATGGTTATATTTTCGCTGAAACCAGAAAAGGCATTGCCTACAGAAAAAGTATATTTAAACCCTTTAACTACATTAACCAAAACATACTGTCCTGCATTTGCATTTCCAGAAGTAAATGTAGTTCCATTATCAGTACAAAATGTTTGGGTACCAATTTGAGTCGTTGGTGTTATTGTTGAGCATGTCCAGCTAATTACTACTTTTCCTTTATAACCATCACCTCCTTTATAATTATTATTATCCCCATTCATACGGGCACCACCACCACCTCCGCCTAATTCTGTTGCGTTTGTACCATTACCTTTACCATTATCTTTCCCTGCTGCCCCAGCTCCACCACCAGTTACAGCAGCTACACCGTTCAACGTACCAGTAGATCCACTTGAAGCTGTACCGGCACTACCTCCGCCACCTCCTGCATTTCCACTAGAAGCATTCTGTCCAGATCCTCCATCATAAGTACCTCCTGTCCCTCCAGCTCCTCCGGAACCGTTATTATTACTTGAATTTCCTTCCTTTCCACCTTTTCCTCCAGTAGCAGTTACCGTTAAAAAAGAAGACGCTGTTCCATCGTTTCCATTACCAAGACCTAAACTTGAATCATTAGAAGTCACCCCTGTACCCCCAGCACCTACCGTAAAAGTAATAACTTGTCCTGGAGTAACACTTACAGCCGTATTCTTAGTATACGCACCGCCTCCGCCACCGCCTCCAGCTCTATTTGTACCGTTGATTCCATTTGCTCCTCCACCAGCTCCACCGCCACCCCAACATTCAACCGTAAGAGAAGTTACCCCAGCTGGAACAGTAAAAGAATTTGTTCCAGAAGTAGTAAATGTTTGCGAACCTTGTCCAAAACCACTTGTTTGTAATAGGATCAATAAAAAAAACGCGTAATATATCTTTAATTTCATAGAATTAATAGTGTTTAAGAAGAAATATGGTTTTGCATTCGAAGAAGTTCATTAAACTCAAAAAAAAACTAGTCCATTTTAAAAAAAACAGATAAGAATTCTCTAAAGTTTAATGATTGTTCTTCTTTCTTCTCACTACTATTCAAAGAAAAAGCAACTGTAGTACGTAATATTTTCACCATACGCTCTCTGGGGGATTAGTATTAAATTTGTTTATCTGATCTAATGAACCTGAAATCAATCAGTTGGTATTGTCATTAAATCATGCAACAAATATACAATTAAAACCAATCGATGTAATAAAAGGCGTAACATTTTTGAATTGCATAAGTTTTTAACAATTTTATTTAAAAAAAACAATTCACATCGACAAAAAACTATTTTATATTAAAAAATGTAATTTTAACAATTATTTAAAAAAGAGGTTTTACAGCTAAAAAATCACCCTCTTTTTTATCAAAAAAACCATTAAACCCTATATTTGAACTACTTATAAAACATTAATCTCTATTTTGAATATAAGATTTATAAGCTGTTGGGTGAAATTATCAAAAAGGGCTATTCGATATTTTGAATAGTGAAATGTAACAAAACTTCTCGATACGTTCCGCATTCGAAGTGACAGGTATCGAGAATCGTTTTTAATTCTAATTTTCTTGTTTTCGATACAAATTATCAGAAAATGCTAACTGTATTTTCTGATAATTCACAAGAACTGACGAAAAAACACAATCAAAAACTCATTTCTGTCAACGGGTTGTATCATTACAATCCTATTTTTAAAATACTAATGGCTGAAAACAATTTCATCACTCATCCACTTACCATTTTCTAATTGTACCATCACAATCATTATTTGGTCGGCTGTATTTAAATGCTCTACCGTAAATTGATTTGTACCAATTTTTTCTTTGTCATAAATCACGGCTCCTTTCAAATCATAAATTTTTACAGCTGTTAATTTTTGGTCAAATGAATTGATTTTGATTTTACTATTTTTCACAGATACAAACAACCCTTTCTTATTTATATGATTATCGTCGGTTCCCAAAGATGAATCCGCGTATTTCAATACGAAACGATCTGTAAAAACTCCTATAGCTGTGGTAAACGAATACGAACCCTCTTTTAAATTATGAACTGTATTGGTCATTTTGTCCTCTAAAAAAATATCCTGATCCATTAAAACCCCATCAACCTCATCGATACTGATTTGAAAAGTTCCCTCGATAGTGGTTCTATAACCCAATGGTACAATATCGGCTGAATCAAAAGGCAAGGCACGTCCCTGAATGACATAATTATTAGAATTTGCTATACTGTAAAAGTCAATAAATTTATTTGCATCAAGTGTTACTGCATCATATAAGTTATCAAATTCATTTGTGGCTCCTGTGACATATCCAATCAGTAATTGTTTGAAAGCACCGCCAGCGTTGGTTAAATTTAACCAAATTCTATTTTTCTCTTCTCCTGTTTTTTTGGTTTTGGTTTGTTTAAAAAACTGACTATTATTACCAGAATCTTTAATTCTCAAAGCATTATTAAATGTAAAATTACCAGCGTAATTACTCTGAACAAAAAAAGATTGTCCGGCTCCTATGTTTCCGTCTGGTGCTGCTCCTCCAGAACCAGCAGCTGTTCCTCCTGTTCCATTAAAAGAAGCATAATCATTTGATGCATATACGAATACATCTCCTGCTCCAACGCCTACCCTCGGCGTGTTGTGTGTCCAAAAATGCAAAGCTCCGCCTATTATAGCTTGATTTGCAATCATAAACTGTTCTGCATTTATAGCTGAAGGATAGGGATTTCCAATTAAATTCTTTTTAGATACACCTTGAGAAGTAATCGTTATTACTCCGTTATTTGGAGTTCCTTCAAACTCTAAATCAATACTAGGCCCTGATGTTGCAGGAGGCACAAGTACAATATAACCTTTTGCAGGTTTCATAACCGTAGTACTATTTGCTGTTGCCCAATTACTAACATACCAGCTATAAAATTTTTCACTACCTGGCGAAAAAGCTCCCAAAGTTTGCCCCACTACTGGCGAACTCCAATACACATAATCTTTGTCTTTGATTCCTGAAACCGTTCGTTTGTAAACTATAGAGCCTGTATTAACGGCATTCTCATCCAACTGAATCAAACTAGCTCCATTCTCAAAAGTTAATGTTCCTCCAGCATTTACTACTATATTTTCTTGAATGGTCATAACTTTTTCTGATGGAATGACAACATCGGCACCCGCATTTACAGTGCAATTACAACCTGAAACATCAACGTTGTCATTATAATCACCGTTAAAAACTAAATTAGAATCATTTTTCGGAGTAATGTCCCAAGATGCCCCATCCCAAATTGCATTTTCAAAACAAATAGAAGCTTCATCGGCACCACGATAAGGTCTTGTTCTAGTATCTCCATCAATATCTGTTGTTACAGATGGAATTATTTCATTACTAATAGCTAACAGAGAGTTGGGATTAACTATTTTTTCTAAATGCAAATCGGTAATCGAAACATAAACTGGATCTACAATATTACTGAAATCGGATTCAGGATCTCCACAAGCCACATTCCAAGTCCCTGTAGTTAAATACTCTATATCCCCTTTTCTAGCTCTAAAATTCCCTCCAACTGTACTTATATAATGTGAATTATAATTCATCCTTGATATCGTTGGAAGGTTAACACCAGGCATTAAAATCGAATAATATGTTGCGCTAACATTAGTAGATCTATTTGTAAAAATATTATTTCGCACGTCTATTGCACTATTGCTATATTCTTCAACATACAAACAAGAATTACGTCCTCCACCAACCATTGTCGAATTAATCAATATAGTATTATTCCAAATGTTTACACCTCCATTATTAGCGACTGGAGCACTATTTGAACCTCTTATTATAATACCATGCCCTTTATTATGAAAATTAAAATTATCGTTATCATCATTTGCTGCATTTGTCACTTCACTAATCATATTATTATAAATAGTGGCACCTCCAGTTCCTCCTCCTGCCGAAAAAACTATAATCCCACCAGAATAGCTTCCGTTGTTATTTAAATTATTTCTAATATCTCTAATAACATTGTTTGATATGGTTCCGTTAGATGAAGTTCCGCGTATCGAAATTCCACAAGCAGTTATTGTATTATTTGTAGTTTTTAAAACATTTGAAATTGAATTATGGTCAATTGTATAATTATTCACATTGAACAGAACCACACCAAAAACTGGCTTTACACCTAAAGGTCCATCATCAGAAATAGTACAATTTGAAATAGCCCAATTGGTGGTTGTACTATCACCATTAACGTAAAACGGGTCTTTAGTATCTAAAAAAATAACATTATTTATAGTTATATTATCTGAATGCGTGGGATCAGTATAAGCTGGTAAAGCACCTGTTATATTTCCTCCAGAATATATTCCTGCTGCAAAATAATAATCAGCTGTACCAATAGTTCTATTGGCAGCTTGTACCGATAGATTTTGAATGGTGCAATGATGTGTACCATCTTTAATCCAAATAACACCAGAATGTGCCCAATCATTTAGATTATAAGAATTATAAATTTTTAAATTATTATTACTTGTACCGTTATTACCATCCAAAGTAACATAAGAGGTATTGGTTAACTCAATAATCCCTTTTACATCTCCTGAATTTTGTGCACCTCCAAAAGCACCTTGTATGACCACCGTCTTTCCGTCATTAGGTTTTATTGTTACAGTATTGGTTGCTGATGCTCCTAAAAAACTACCAATAACAATAGGCACTACAACAAATTGATCCTCATCTATCAAAAAATTCACAGGACCTGACACCCCTAGCGTATTAAGTTCTGCTACTGCATTTTGAATGTTTTGAAAATTAACATCTGGGTTTGTTGAGCTTATTATATAATCTCCATTTAACTGTGCAAATCCGATGGTGTTAATTAAAAAGAAAAAATAAACCGTAGAATGAAATTTCTTTTTCATGACTTTGATATTAATTGTTAAACACTTGACGCTTTTTAATTACTAAAATCAAACCTGTACTTTAAATTTAGTAAAAAAAAATAAGATAATTCACAGTTATACAATTAATTAACATTACCACACACATCTTTTCTCTACAATTGTATTGTAAAACAGCATAGAGTCTGTTAAGAGATAGAAGACATAAAACAGAGATAGATTACGATTAATTGACCAAAAAAATTATCGAAATGTCAATGAAAAACAATTTCTTTGCTCATCCACTTACCATTTTCTAATTGTACCATCACAATCATTATTTGGTCGGCAGCATTTAATTGGTCAATGATAAATTCCTTAGAGTCTAATTTATTTTTGTCGAAAAGTAAACTTCCTTTTAGATCATACACTTTTACAGTTTTTAATGATTGGTCAAAAGAATTGATTTTGATTCTATGGTTTTTTACAGATACTATAGCACCTTTCGCATCTATCTCATTATCATCAGTTCCTAATGATGAATTAGATTCGGTGTATTTCAACACAAATCGATCATTAAAAGTTCCGATGGTTGTGGTAAACGAATACGAACCCTCTTTTAAATTATGAACTGTATTTGTCATTTTGTCCTCTAAATAAACACCTTGATTAACCAAAACACCATCTACTTCGTCGATGCTAATCTGAAATATCCCTTCAATTGTTGTCTTATAACCTAATGGTACTATATCAGAAGTATCAAAAGGTAATCCTCGTCCTTGAATCGTCAGGTTCTTAGAATTATTGATACTATAAAAGTCAACATACGCATTGCCATTGAGTGTTTCACCATCATATAAATTATCAATGCTATTAGTAGCACCTTGTACATAACCAACCAATAATTGCTTAAAAGCCCCTTGATTATTACTAAAATTCAGCCAAACTCTATTCTTCTCTACTTCGGTTGCTACCTTGGTTTTCGTTTGTTTGTAGAATGTAGTATTACTTCCTGAATCGCTAACTCGTAACGCATTATTGAAAACAAAATCTCCTTCTCCAGTACTTTTTACCATAAAAGATTGACCTGCTACAATAGCGCCATCGGGTTTCGCTCCGCCTGATTTAGCTGTTGTTCCTCCAGTTCCATTAAAAGAGGCATAATCGCCTGATGAATATACATAAACATCTCCTGCACCAACGGCTGCCTTAGCAGTATTGTGTGTCCAAAAATTTAAGGTTCCGCCTATCAATGTCTGATTATCTATCATAAATTGTTCTGCATCTATTGCCGATGGATAAGGGTTACCTATTAAATTATTCTTGTTAATTCCTTGTGAAGCTATCTTTTGCTCTCCATTGTTGGGCTCTCCCGTAAATTCTAAATTAATATCAGGACCAGGAGTTTCTGGAGGAACCAGCACAATATATCCTTTGCCTGGTTTCATAATGGTACCACTACTTGCGACAGCCCAATTGCTCACATACCAACTGTAAAATTTTTCACTGTCTGACGAAAAATCACCCAAAGTTTGCCCCACTACTGGCGAACTCCAATACACATAATCTTTGTCTTTGATCCCTGAAACCGTTCGTTTGTAAACTATAGAGCCTGTATTAACGGCATTCTCATCATTTTGTAGCAATGAGGTTCCGCTTTCGAATGTAATAATGCCGTTTAGGGTGGTTGAATTACCATAAAACTCAAATTCCAAACTAAGGTTTTTTTCATTTTCAACACTTAACTTTTTACCTGAACTTACACTACAATTGCAAAAATGAGTATCCGAATTTAACATCAAATTTTCTTCTATTGCTACTTCAAACCTTTTATCTGGAAGCCCTCTTGTCCAACCAGAAGCATTGTAGGTCGAATTATTGACACATCCCAAAATACGAGCAATTCTGTATTTGGCCTTTCCACCAACGGAACTAAAACTTCCTCCAACTAATATTCGCCCTTCAAAATCTATAGCCGATGTGTAACATGCATTATTTAGAGTTGTAGTAAAACTGGAATTGTAACTCCCATCGCCATTCAATCGAACAATTCGTCTTACTGGATATGAAACCCCATCTGTTCCGGTAAAAGTACCGTTGAACAAACCTCCTAAAATAATCCGATCATCGGGTTGCACTGTAATCGTTCTAACATTTGCATTATTAAAACCATTTCCAGAAAGAAAACTGGTGTCAATATGCCCATCATTTGTAATACGGAGAAATCTTCTTTTTGGTGTACCTTCAAAAGTTGTAAAACTTCCGCCAACTAATAACTTCCCATCCGATTGTCTAGCTAATGAATGCACTGTATTATTAGGTCCGTTAGTATTATTATAAGAAGTATCTAACGAACCGTCATTATTTATTCGGACAAGTTTGCTAACAGGAATAGAGTTATAACTAGTAAAATTTCCTCCCAAAACAATTTTATTAGAGGTTGTTTCAAGTGCTATTGCTTGAACAGTATTATCTACATCAGCAAAAAAACCAGTATCAATACTGCCGTCACCATTAAGTCTTATCAATCTATTTTGGGCAACATTATCAACCAATGTAAAACTCCCACCAACTAGTATTTTACCATCAGCATCAACTGCTAGTGCATAAACGCCTCCATCATCAATAACAACAGGATTAAAATTAGAATCAACAGTACCATCAGCTTTAATTTTCAAAATTCTTCGAATCGTTATTCCATTATATGAAGTAAAATTACCTCCTATAACAAAACTACCATCTGTTAATTCGACAGCGGTTCTTATTGTATTTGACACACCTAGACCTCCTATATTAAAAGACGTATCTAAAGATCCATCTTCGTTTAAACGTGCGATTCTATTAACAACAATACCATTAAAACTAGTAAACGAGCCGAAAATCATTGTTTTTCCAGAGGCTAATGGTATCAATTTCAAAACATTTGCATTAGCCCCTACGCCGCCGTTTGATAAAAATTCTGTATCCAGATTTCCGTTTTTGTCAATTTTAGCTAAGCGACCTCTTGCCGTTTTGTCATAAGTTGTAAACGATCCCCCAATATAAATTTGACCATCTACAGCCTTTTCTATCGTATAAAATGTACAACTTGGTAAGCCCGTCGAATTAACAAAATCAGCATTTAAATCTCCATTACTACTCAACAATGTTAAACGATTAAGTCCAGAATCGATTCCGTTATAATTTCCGGTAAACGAACCTGCTACATAAATCCCATCGTTTGTAGATCGTACCACTTGGACAATTCCGTTACTAAATCCACTTTTAGCATTATTAAAGCTAGTATCAATCGTTCCGTCCGCATTTAACCGAGTAATTCTTCCTACTGCTGTCCCGTTAAAAGAGGTAAAAGCACCACCTAATATTAGTTTCCCATCAGACTGCAAATCTAAAGCCAAAATATTATTATCTGCACCAGTTCCCAGATTACTATTGAAAGTTGCATCAACGGTACCATCTGCATTGAGACGAGTTAATCCTCTGGTTGTAGTGCCGTTAAAACTGGTAAATGATCCACAAATCACTATTTTTCCATCAGGCTGGACTATGATTTTACTAATTGCTCCTGCAGCTCCCAATGTGATATTAGCATTAAATGACACATCTAAAATCCCGTTCGCATTAATCTTAAAGACATTATTTACTGCAACTTCATTATAATTTGTTATCGCATCACCTGCAACAAGAATACTGCCGTCAGTAAATTGTGCCATAGCCTGTACTATATTATCAGGGCCAACATTTCCAGAATTAAAACTTAAATCCAATGTCCCATCCAAATTTAATCTAAGCAATCTGCTTTTTGAAATCCCATTATAATTTGTAAACGAACCCCCATAAACCAATTGATTAGTTATAGTTTTAAAACCGCTTGTAACCAGATTGTCAAAACCAGTACCTGAAGAAAAGCTAGAATCTTTATCCCCTGAGACATTTAATTTTAGTATTCGAGTAGCCGATATTCCATTAAAATTCAAAAAATCACCTGCAACAAAACTTGTCCCATCTGTATTTTCGATGATGACCCTAACATTACCATCAAAACCTTCTCCAATTGTTCCGTCATCAAAAGTGTTAAAGGAAGTATCAACTTTCCCTTGTTGTGCTCGCAAAGGTGATAGTACGAAAAATAAACTTATCGTAATAAGTCTTAAAGTTGTATTCATAGATTCAAAAAAATTAAAACTGTTAACCAATCAAATTAATACTTAACAAAATCTATTTCAAAAAGCGTTTTTGTGAATCATTAATTGGAATTTTCAAAATGATTCTCCTTATAATACATAAATAAAATACTACAACATAACAAATATAATCTTTTGATTAAAAAGTGTTTATATTTTTTTAACAAATAAAAACCTTAATTACATATTTATTCAGGAAATAAATTCTTACGCTATAAATCTTGTATTCTTCGCAAAAAAGAAAACAAAATCAAGTATTTTTACAGTATGAAAGAAATCTATTCTATAAAAGAAGCCAAACAGAAAATAGAACATTTTTGTGCCTATCAAGAGCGATGTCACGAAGAAGTTGTCTCTAAATTATGGAGTATGAAATTGACTTCAGCAGAGATTGATGAAGTTGTTGTGCATCTGATACAAGAAAATTTCCTCAACGAATCCCGTTTTGCCTGCAGTTTTGCACGAGGAAAACACCGTATCAAACAATGGGGTAAAATTAGAATTGTTAATGAATTAAAAATGCGCAACATCAATCAAACCTTGATTAATTTGGCATTAAAAGAAATATCATCAGAAGAATATATAGCAACTTTCGAAGCATTATCCGAAAGAAATTGGAACTCCATCACCGAAAAGAACACACTCAAAAAGCGTAAAAAATTCTGTGATTATATGCTTCGCCGTGGTTTTGAAAGTAACTTGATTTACGACAAAGTGAAAGAATTGGAAAACAACAATAGTGAGTAATAAGTTTTTGAGTGTTCGGCAACCACAATAAAAATCTGCTGAATCTGCATGAAAAAATAATTAAAAATCTCCAGAGTTTAAAGACTCAACAAAACACTCACCGCATTTCCGCCAAAACCAACTGCATTGACCAAAACTTTCTTAATAGGTCTGGTTTGTTTTTGCGCTTCTGCAAATGGAACTCCGATAAACTGATTGTGTTGCATCATCAAAATAGCCATTTCCACACTCAGAATCCCAGAAGCACCAAAAGTGTGACCAATTTTCCATTTATTGGTCGTTAGTAAAGGTAGAGTTTCCCCAAAGATTTTTTGAATCGCCTTATACTCAGTTAAATCACCAGCTTTGGTACCAGGTGCGTGCATCACAATAGCATCAACTTCAGAAATAGGAGTGTTTTCCAAAGCCATTTTCATCGATTTTTGAAAACAGATCGCTTCGGCAGAGATAGAAATATTGTGTTCCAAAATTTCAGTAGCATAACCAATGCTTTCTACATAAGCTAGTGCATTTTCTTTTTTCCCCAATTCCAAACAACAAACAGCGGCACCCTCGCCCAAAACCATTCCGTTTTGCGTTTTATTTAAATCGAAAGCTCTGTTAGGATAAGCCTCTCCACTATTCGAATAAATTTTCAATGCTCGCATTTGTCCCACAGTAAAATCGGTTAAAGGCGCTTCGCTACCACCCACCAAAAACTTATTGGCCATACCCGATTTTAACCAAGCAACACCATTCAACAATGCGTGCAGTGCGGTCGAACAAGTAATAGAATGCGAAATTTCTGGCCCTGAACTTTGTAAGTCATGTGCCACCCAAGAAGAAATATTTCCCAAAGTAGTCGTTGGCGAAGCCAAAGTCTGTGCTTTGCCGTTTTCGAGATATTCCTGAAAATGTTTTTCGAATAAATCCGTTGCCCCACGCGAAGAACCAATATTGATTCCGAACACATCATCTGAAGTCCAGCCTGCGTTTTCAATCGCTTTTCGGGAAGCCGCCATCGCATACAAAACCGATTTATCCAACGATTTGTATTTGATATCGGATTGTCGTAAAGAATCAACTATTGCTTCTGAATTTGCGTCCAATAGAGCAACCAAAGTGTCTTTATGATCTAAAAAACGACTCGTAAAACAATGCTCAGTACTTTGATAGTTTTCCCATATGTTTTTAGGCTCGTTACCTAATGGCGAAATCGATGCTAATGCTGTTATGGAGATAATTTGTGACAAGACTTTTTATTTTTACGCAAAGGTCGCAAAGTTTTTTATTAAACGAAACAGATTTTTTAAACCATATAAGACATAGAAGGCCATATGAGTGACTTACAATAAAATATTAGTGGAAATCCGTTTAATCCGTCAAATCTGTGGCCAAATTAAACTATTTCTAATGCTCGTTCAACCACATCATAAACTTTTTGCAATTGCTCATCGGTAATGATATAAGGCGGTAAAACATACACAATATTCCCAACTGGACGCAAAATTACTCCGTTTTCGATAAAGAAATTATAGAGCTTTTGACGAATGCTCCCATAATAGCTAGTATCACTATTGGTTTTTATTTCTAAGGCAAAAATAGTTCCCAAAACACGGGTTGTGGTTACTTTTGGATGTAATGCAATGTGTTTTTGAAATTCTAAATGTCTTCTATTTACTCGAATGATATTCTCCTGCATGGCCTCGGTTTGCAATAATTCTAAACTGGCTAGTGAAGCCGCACAACCTGTAGGATTGGCTGTAAAAGTATGACCATGAAACAAAGCTTTATTAATATCCTCATCATAAAAAGCCTCAAAAATATCCTGAGTAAAAGTAGTAATCGCCATCGGAATAGTACCTCCTGTCAATGCTTTAGACAAACACATCATATCGGGTTGTTCCGCACAATAATCACTAGCAAATGTTTTTCCTGTTTTTCCAAAACCAGTCATCACTTCATCGGCAATGGTCAAAACATGGTTTGCTCTGCAAATTTTGATTAGCTCATCTAGTGCTTCTGGTTCATACATCACCATTCCAGCCGCTCCTTGCACCAAAGGCTCATAAATAAATCCTGCGCAATTATTATTTGCAATAACCTCACGCAAAGCATTGTAACTTATATCTTCCTTCCCTTTTACTGGAACCGGAATACGGACCACATCAATAAACATTCCTTGAAAAGCAAGGGTGTAAAAGGAAATACCACTTGCTGCCATTGCAGCAAAAGTATCGCCATGAAACGCATCTTCAAAAGCAATAATCGTTGTTCGCTTTTCGCCTTTATTGAAAAAATACTGCAACGCTACTTTGATCGCTACTTCAACCGAAGTCGAACCGTTATCGGAGAAAAAGATTTTCTGTTGATTAGAAGGCAAAATAGCTTTTAATTTTTCGGCCAAAACAATCGCTGGTTCGTGCGTAAAACCACCGAACAAAACATGTTCCAAGGTTGTCAGCTGTTTGTAAATCGCATCAGCAATAAATTTGTTGGAATGCCCAAAAGGGTTAACCCACCAGGAAGCGATGGCATCAATATATTCTTTATTATTTTCGTCCCAAAGTAAGACTCCTTCGCCTTTTTTGATAGCGATGGGTAGTGCAGCTGTTTTGTGCTGGGTGTAGGGATGCCAGATGTGGTTCTGATCTTTTTCGATAAGCCCCCTAGCCCCCGAAGGGGAATTTAAATTACTCATAATTATATTTTCGATAAGTTTTCCCGAAATAATTCGGCGTATTCCTTGATTACGTTTTGATCAAAATAAGGTTCTTCATTGATTCGACCCAAGTATTTAACACCTGTTTTATGTAAAATAATCGATTCAGTTGAGGGGTTTTCGTCTCCACTGAAAACAATTCCAGCAATCGCTATTTTACGATGATGCAAGGATTCAATTGTAAGTAGTGTATGATTGATACTACCCAAATAATGTCTAGAAACAACTATAACTTTATAATCAGGTTGGATTAAGTCGATCACACAATCGGTATTATTCAACGGAACAAAAACACCTCCTGCGCCTTCGATAACGAGATGGTTTTCGGTTTTTGGTTCTTTAATCTGATTCAAATCAATGGTGATTCCATCTAAATCAGCGGCCAAATGCGGACTTGCAGGCGTATTTAAAGCATACGCATTGGGATAGAATTGTGTTTTGGTATTCGAAATATACCGCATGATTTTATGGCTATCGGAATTGTCTAAATCACCTGCCTGAACAGGTTTCCAATAATCAGCTTCGAGAGCTTCGGTAATAATGGCTGAGGCAATCGTTTTGCCAACATCGGTTGATATGCCTGTTATAAATAATTTCATAATTCTTGTTTCGCAAAGATTCGCAAAGGTAAAAAAGAAGATTCACAAAGTTCTGCAAAATTCTTTGTGTATCTCTATGTCATTTCTTTGTGCATCTCTGTGAAATTAGGCATAAACAAAACTACCCAACAACGTCAGCAATCTTGTTATCTCTTCTTTACTATTATAATTATGCAAACAAAAACGCAGTCTTTCTTGTCCTTCGGGAACAGTTGGAGACAAAATCGCTTTCCCATCAAAACCTTCCTTTTGCAAGGCTGAGGCTATGTTTTTCACTTTTTCGTTCCCTGGAATAATCACACTTTGAATGGCCGATTTACTACGGATGAAAAGCGGACTTAAATGCTGCATTTTTTTCACTTGATTAAAAAAAATGATATTCTCTCGGAGCATCTCCATTGCCGATTTGTCTTTTTCTAAATACTGATAACCAATCAAAATCGTAGCCACCGAATGGGGTGAAAGTCCTGTGGTATAAATAAAACTCCTTGCAAAATTTAATAAATACGTATTCAATTGCTGACTACCAACTACAGCTGCCCCATGACAACCCAAACCTTTACCAAAAGTCATGATTCGAGCAAATACTTTGTCTTGTAAATTCAGATATTGAATTAACCCCTCGCCTTTATCCCCAAAAACGCCTAAAGCATGAGCCTCATCAACCACTAAATAGCAATTGTATTTCTCAGTCAATATTGTTAATTCTTCCATATTTGGACAGTCTCCATCCATTGAAAAAACAGATTCAGTCACTACATATATTAAAACATCCGAATTACGCTGAATCAACAACTCTAAATCTTCAAAATCATTGTGCTTGAATTTATACGATTTGGTATTTGAAAGCTGGATTCCATCACGAATGGAGGCATGACATAACTCATCGTATAAAATAATGTCGCTGCGTTGCGGTACTGAACTAAAAAAACCGACATTGGCATCGTAACCCGAATTAAATAACAAGGCCGATTCTGCTTGATGAAACTGTGCAATATAATTTTCGGTTTCGGTATATAAAGAGTGGTTTCCTGAAATCAACCGCGAACCAGTGGCTCCATTGTTTTTTATGTTTTTATCCAATAAAAATTGATGAGTAGCATCGAAAATTGCTTCCGATTTAGAAAAGCCTATGTAGTCATTCGAAGCAAAATCAGTTAAATCATTAGCTTTTGGGAGAGACCTTAGTGATTGGTTTTGCTTTCGGGTTTCGAGTTTATCGGCCAGTTTTTTGGGAAAATTCATGGAGCAAAGTTATGATTTTTTTAGTCATTAGTGATTAGCCGTTAGTCATTAGCTTTATGAATTTTAAATTTACGGCTAATTACTATTCGCTTTTAGTTTCTTCCAATTTCTTTTTCTCGGCCGCTTTTCTTGCTGCTTTGGCTTTACCTATTGGGAGTCCAGCTGTTAGGTACAAGGAGCGATTGTATTGAGTGGGACTGTCACCCCCTTTGAGAATCGGAACCAATCCATAATAATATTGCAGTCCAATATTCATACCATATTTAGTTTTTATCCGATATCCTGCCCCTATAAGCAAACCAGCATCTATGACATGAATTTTGTCACGTATTTTGTTTTTATATTCTAAATCTTCTCCATTATAGTTTTGACGGAATAAATCATGAGCCGAAGATAGAACTCCCAATTGCGTTCCTCCTTTGACATAAAAATTATTATCAAACTTGTATTTAATCGTCAAAGGAACATTAAAATAATGTATATTTCTTTTAACGGAGCCTTCGGCGAAAATAGCGTCGAGTTTTTCGTCATTCAAACTATATACAGCAATGTCTTTTGCTCCCATTGTCGATTTGACGATTACTCCCGTATTGAACATCCAGGAAGGATTTTTTAAATTAAAGTCGAAATAGAAACCCAAATTGAAATTTCTTTTATAATCTGAATCTAGGTTGGAAATACTTGAAAAATTAAACCCACCGTCCAAGCCAAACTCAATATTAGGTGAATTCAATTTGTCTCCAAATATAAGAGACATTAAAACCTGAGCATGCCCCTGTTGAAAACCAAAACAAAATACAAGTAAAAATAATGTCTTTTTCATTTGAGATAGTGATCAGTTTTGTTGATTATTATAATCCAAATCGATATTGAAGGCTAGTTAAAAACTGGGTTCGACTACCAAGAAAACCACATTCAGCACGTAACATTATATGCTTGTTGTACTGATATTGAGAACCAATTATGAAATTCCAAGCATCTTTTGGTGCTTTTTCAAGTGAATATTGTACAGTAGAAGTTCCAATAGTGCTTATTGCACCATCAATACCAGTCAACAAATTACCAGCTTTCTCCAAAGCATTGTTGGCTGTATTATATTTGGCCTTATTGGTAGGTTTTGCCTGTTCAGCAGCAGTAAGGCCGTTCCACCAAGCATCAACTTGTGCTTGTTTATCATTTACAGCATCCATTGCATTGTCAACTTTGGCTTGAGCTCCATCAACCGAAATGAAATCATTCAATGCCAATGAACCTGAGGTTCCGCTATTTAGATGTACCCTAAAAGCACCTGTCCAAACAGCAATATTCATATCTTCTTTCCCTTCAAATTTAAATGTTTTACCTAATCTTGGCCCGAATATAAATGTACGAGCTGGTTTTTCCAACTCGTCAATATCTGTCCAAGCCACATTCATGTCCAATGCTAACCAACCTCCCCCAACACCTATTGTCGGTGTAAAACCAATTCCGAAAGTTGTTCCAGTAAACTCAGCCTTTGTACCAAAATCAAGTACTTTTGACCAATTATTATCCGCATCTGGCACCCAAATTCCAGCATTTATATTAGTAGATGTATTCGCTTTTCCTAAAATTCCATACACATTTAAAAATGGCAATAACCAAATATCAGGTCTAACATTCAATGCTGATGCAGTAACATACGAATCATTAAAACGCACAACTTCGTCTAAATTATACTTAGTTCCATTATTAAATCCTACTTCAAGATTATGGATGACAATATCAGATTTTTGCCAAAAATAATTCATAGACACTCCCGCAGAATAAGGCAAATTAAATCCTTTTTTGGCTGCTTTTTCACCTAAAATGGGCAACACATAAGGATAAGACTCGTCGATAATACTATCGCGTAAAGCAGTATTACGTTTTCCTACAATCTTATCACTATATACTTGTGAAAAACTTATAGAAGAAATTAATAAAAAAAGAAGAACAATTAGGGGGGTATTTCTCATTTGATTTAATTTTCGTTAGTTAAGACTTTTAAAGCTTAGTATAAATTTATAAAAAAATATTACTAGCCTTCAATTTTTCAAACTTTTATATTTCCATAAAAAAAACCCAACTTAATCAAATCGGGCTTTTGTTTATAATTGAAATTTATAATTGAAATGTCTTAATCAGCTAAAACAATTACTTTATTGTCTTTTAACTCAAGAGTTCCAGAGTTAATTTCCAAAGTGTAATTTTGATCATTAATTTTGGTAAACAAACTTTGGGTTTCCTCGCTTAAATCAAATTTATTTGCTGTAATATTAATTGCTCCTTTTTGTAGCAATGAAACTATCGGTGCGTGATTATTTAACATTTGAAAACGTCCATCTACACCTGGTACAGATACAGAAGTAACTTCTCCTGAAAATAATTTTGCTTCTGGTGATACTATTTCTAAAATCATAATTTATTTAATTACGAATTTAAAATTACGAATTACGAAAATTAACAATTCGTAATTCATAATTCGTAATTCTATTAAGCTTCTGCCAACATTTTTTCTCCAGCTTCAATAGCCTCCTCAATAGTTCCTTTAAGGTTGAAGGCTGATTCTGGAAGATGATCTAGTTCACCATCAATAATCATATTAAATCCTTTGATAGTATCTTTAATATCTACTAAAACACCTTTTAAACCTGTAAATTGCTCAGCAACATGGAAAGGTTGAGATAAGAAACGTTGTACACGTCTAGCTCTTGCTACCGCTAATTTATCATCCTCTGAAAGCTCTTCCATACCAAGAATCGCAATGATATCTTGTAATTGTTTGTATTTTTGAAGAATTTCTTTAACTCTTTGAGCACAGTTATAGTGATCATCTCCAATGATATGTGGCGCTAAGATTCTTGAAGTTGAGTCCAATGGATCAACAGCAGGATAAATACCTAACTCAGCAATTTTACGAGACAATACAGTAGTTGCATCTAAGTGTGCAAATGTTGTAGCTGGTGCTGGGTCAGTTAAGTCATCCGCAGGAACGTAAACCGCTTGTACAGATGTAATAGATCCTTTTGTAGTAGAAGTAATACGCTCTTGCATAGCCCCCATTTCAGTTGCTAATGTTGGTTGGTATCCTACTGCAGATGGCATACGCCCTAAAAGCGCTGATACCTCAGAACCTGCTTGTGTAAAACGGAAGATATTATCAACGAAGAACAATACATCTTTACCTTGATCAGAACCTGCTCCATCACGGAAATACTCAGCAATAGATAATCCAGAAAGTGCAACACGAGCACGAGCTCCAGGTGGCTCATTCATTTGTCCGAAAACGAAAGTAGCTTTCGAATCTCTTAAGCCTTGCAAATCAACTTTAGATAAATCCCATCCTCCATTTTCCATAGAGTGCATGAAATCTTCTCCGTATTTAATAATTCCAGACTCTAACATCTCACGAAGTAAGTCATTCCCTTCACGTGTTCTTTCTCCTACTCCAGCGAATACTGAAAGTCCTCCGTGACCTTTTGCAATATTGTTAATCAACTCCTGAATCAATACTGTTTTACCTACTCCGGCTCCACCGAACAATCCAATTTTACCTCCTTTTGCATAAGGCTCAATCAAATCGATTACTTTGATACCAGTAAATAAAACTTCAGAAGAAGTAGATAAATTTTCAAATTTTGGTGCAGCTTTGTGAATTGGAGTTCCACTCTCACCTGTTTTTGCTAATGCTGGCAAACCATCTATAGCATCTCCAATTACATTAAATAAACGACCGTAAACATCTGCTCCGATTGGCATTTGGATAGGATTTCCTGTTCCAACTACTTCATAACCTCTACTCAAACCATCTGTTGAGT
Organism: Flavobacterium adhaerens; assembly: GCF_040045115.1. Lineage (NCBI taxonomy): Bacteria > Pseudomonadati > Bacteroidota > Flavobacteriia > Flavobacteriales > Flavobacteriaceae > Flavobacterium > Flavobacterium adhaerens. The sequence continues at coordinate 210,023 of NZ_JBDLZX010000003.1, forward strand.
CCATAGAAATGGTACGAACTGTGTTTTCACCAATGTGTGATTGTACTTCAAGTACTAATAATGTACCGTCTTTTTTTGTGATTTCTAATGAATCATAAATTTTTGGAAGTTCAACATCTTTTCCGTTGAAAACTACATCAACTACTGGTCCAATGATTTGGGCAACTTTTCCTATTACTTTTGACATTGCTTATGTATTTATTAAATAGCTATTTAGGTTTATGAAATACAGACCATCGAATCTTATCGAATGGATACTTTTTTCAGAGTGCAAAGGTAATTTTTTAAAATATAAAATCAATATTTTTTTTATAAAATAAGCTAATTTTTTCTCATATTGATTATTAAGCATTTTTAAACTATCAAAACAGCTTATTTTACTTCAAAAAAGCACAAAAACCACCTAGTATAAAACTGGTGGTTTCTAAGAAACTAATTGTAATTTTAAAATTATTGCATAGAGGCTGGAAACAAACTTTGATATTGAGCCAAATCAACATCTTTTACTGTGGCTCCAAATTTTGCATTTATAGCCTTAATAAAAAGATTTGCAATAAAAGCATATCCTCTTGGTGTAGGATGGATACCGTCTAATGAGAAAGCTCCTCCTGTTGCATAAGAAGCTGTCATTTGATAATTACCAAAACGAATACCTGTTAGAGCCAATTGTTCCATTGCTGTTTTTGTATCGGCCACAGCCAATCCTTTAGCTTCAGCAATTGAAGCAATTGTTTTATTATAAGCATCTGTTGCAACCATCACAGATTTCACCTCTTCTTTTGTTAGTATCCATTGATCTGCCAATGGCACCGAAACTCCATTTATTTTTGTTGCATCACCTCCAACTGTTGTCCCTATAAAAGTTCTTGCCGTTAAAACTACTAGATCCTCTTTGGTAACTTGTCTATAAGAGGGCAACTTATAAGCCGACAGATCTGTCAAATAACTATCAACAATAACAACCGCATTATTTCCTGCAGTAAATTTAATAGTTCTTTGAGTGGCTTCTTCGGCTGATAATAATTTGTTCTGAACCATTGCCTGCAAACCTGCATTATACTGCGCATAACCTGCATTTAGTTGATCCGCAGTAGTTGCGTCTAACGGAACTGGATTGTAAGGAACTGTTGTAAAATAGGGAAGAGTAGTGATATAAGGTAAGTTTGCCACAACTCCTTTAGCTCCGTTTGCAGTCAAATTTGTTACCAACGAACTATACACACTTGCAAAAACATTGGGATCTGTTATATCATTTGTTCCATAAGTAGAAGGATCTAAATTCCCTGTTTGATCCACACCAACACCTCCAGATGTCGCATAGGTCAAAACATCATTTCCTCCTATAAATAGAGAAAAAAAAGTTGGAGCTTGCACCAAAGCATCTGCTAAAACTGTAGTAGTGGCCGATGTAGCAAAGCGAGCAAAGTACGGATTCGATTTACCTGACACAACTCCCGCAACACTACCGTAACCCGGAGCTACCAAATGATAACTTTTTGCACCTGGAACACCTAAGTTATTAAATGGCCCTACTTGATGATCTAGAACTTCTGTTGTTGGGACTCCAGAAACAGAACCCACAATTGGCGAACCCGCTACTGACAATCCAAGAATAGCCAACCTAGGACCAGCTATCACATTCCCATTCAATAAAAGCCCACCAATGTTATCCGCCATCATTGGTGTTTTAAAATCACCACCACCAGCCGCTACAAATTGCTGCGCCAATATATTTACATATGAATTTTCCTGACCTGCTTTAAAAAGAGCGCTATCACTATAACCAGCCGCAAACGAATCCCCTAACGCAACATATTTAGTAAAAGAAGCCGACCCTGAAGTTACTGGAACTTCAACTTGATTTGAATCTTCATCATCGTTGTTATCACATGCTACAAAGCTCAAAGAAGCCAATAGTAGCCATTTGAAATTTTTTATCATACTTTATCTTTTAAGTTTTTAAACCTTATTTTTTAGGGATTAATAGTCAATGAAGCAAACCATTGTTGTCCAATTGAACCTGCACCAATTACCTGTATGTAATCTTTTCCTCCAATATTTGTACCTCCTACTTTGAACAATAATTTATATTGCGGAAGCGCATAATTAATTTGAGCGTCAAAAACCGTTGTTGACGGAATCATACCATCTGCAAATGACGATTGCCATAAATATTCCGAATTCCATCTAACATTCGTATTGAATCCAAAATTTTTAAACAATTTTGAATTTCCTAATGTAGCCTTAACTCTATGCTTTGGAGTATTGAATCCAGTTACAAATCCTGGATCTTCAGCTTGATCAAAATCCAATTGAGAATAATTGTAATTAACTCCTAATTCAAAATCTTGGTACACTTTTTTAGAAACTCCAGCACCAAAACCTAAAGAAGAAACATCGGCAGTAGTATTAGTATATACTTGATAAATTCTTCTGTCACTTCTAACCAAAGCATACACTGGACTTAACGGATCCAACAAATCAACAGACGAATTAACATTTCCATAATACACCCCTGCTACTCTTGAAGTATTCAAAAAGTGATTATATTGATTATAATACCCATTAATATCAATTGACAAGTCATTATTTATAACCGATCTATATCCTATTTCATAAGCTTTAACCTCTTCTGGACGAACTAAATTAACATTTGCTACTTGCAATAATGCCGCCGCTCCCGCCACATCTGAAGGATTTGCACTCAATGCAGCACCAAATGCTTGAACAGAAGCTAATGTATATGAATTATCATATGCGTTTCTACCATCCATTGCAACTGTCGCATTTGCACCAACAGCTTGTGCTGCTGCACTCACATTTAAAATTTCTGAGAAACGAGTTAAGTTTTCTGAAGCAGAACCAATTAATGCAAAAGGCCCTAAATCAAGTCCAATATACTGATCTTGTGTAGTTGGATTTCTAAAACCTGTTTGATAAGACGCTCTGAAATTATGATTTTTTTGTTTCCCTGCAGAATACACAAAGGAAACTCTTGGCGAGAAATTACCATCAAAATTCTGACTCTTATCGTAACGAATAGAAGCTGTTAACTTTAATCTATCCTCCATAAAAGTCTTAGTTCCTTGTGTATAAACACCATACTCATTATAACGAATTGGACCATCATAATCGGTAAAAATTGAGCCACTAGAATTCATTTCATATTGACGAGCAGATCCTCCAACTTGGAATTCAGCAAACTTAATTAAATCTCTAAAATTGTAGTTTACATCCGAATGATACAATTTAGATTGATCGGTAAATTTTGCCCCTTCGGTCAATTCAGGATTCGCTTTTACATTATTCAAAGCAGAGATAAATTCTGGTGAACCTGGCTCAAATCGAACACCTCGTGGAGCAGATGGATTTGCAGGATCAATATTTGGAACTAAATTTAACCCTGGAGACACATTGGTATCAGCAAAAGTTCTTGCATAATTAGCAGCTTCATTTGGATTTAACCCTAATACTGCAGAAGACAACTGAAATGACCTTGCATAATCAGTAAACCAGTTAGTATCCGACTTTGCCAATCTCTGAACATTCCAACCTGCAAAACGCATATCATAAGAATCACCTGCATCTTCATTAGTCATATAAGCTCTTACGAAAAAGTTTTTCCCTTTTGCTTCAATTTTAGTTTGACTCATAAAAAAGTCATTCAATGCATACCTGTTAGCCCCTTGGTAAATAGTATTCCCAATACCTAATTTATATTGAAAAATAATTTCCGTATCATTTGCCCAAGGCTTAAAATGCAAAGAAAAATCTGCTTTTACACTATTTACCTTATTATCATTTAAATCTTTTTCACGATAACCAGTTCTACTTACTTGACCGACATTAGTAATGAAGGTTGTAACCTCGTCACCATAAATATTCAAACCATCATAGTTTTGATTACCATTATGACCAATAGCTCCACCTGTCATACTTCTGCGATCATCTGCAATCCATTCGGTAGCACGCATATAATTAAAATTAGCCTTGACTGCAAAATGCTTTGTAAAAGCGGTAGCTGCTCTAATTCCCATATCAAAATAGTCATTAGTTCCAGCAACATCCTGAGACGTTTGCCCATACTTTACATAAGTACTAATTCCTTGATTCAAAAATGGACTTTTACTATTCATAAACAAAATACCATTAAATGCATTGGCACCATACAAAGCAGAAGAAGCTCCTGGCAAGAGCTCAACACTTGCGACATCTAAATCCGAAAGTCCGACAAGATTTCCTAAAACGAAATTCAAAGCTGGAGAAGAATTATCCATTCCGTCCACCAATTGCATAAAACGAGTGTTCCCAACAGCGGCAAATCCTCTAGTATTAACCGTTTTAAAAGAAATACTACTGGTATTAAACTGTACTTCTTTTAAATTTTCTATTCCATCATAAAAAGTTGGAGCGGTAGTAGTTTTCACTTGTTGAATCCCCATTCTTTCTATTGTAACAGGTGATTGCAAGACTCTTTCAGGCGCTCTTGAAGCCGAAACCACAATTTCGTTTAATTTAGTTTCTTCTGCATTTAAATTCACCATAATTTTTTGAGAGTACGATTGAACCTCAATAGTTACCGATGAAAATCCAACAGCAGTAACTTCAATACTAAAAGGAACCGATTGATTGGTTATCAATGTAAATGATCCATCATACTCAGAAATTGTCCCATCCTTGGCACCAACAATTTTGATATTGGCTCCTGGAATAGAATGATTGGCTTGATCCACAACAACTCCTTTGATAGAATTTTGCGCAAAAGATATACCGCAAAAAAACAAAGCTAAAAAAAGTAAATACAATCTCATTTGGTTAATTTTTATGATAGGTTAATGAAGCCAAATTACATATATTTTTTAATTATTGGTAACATTATCAAAAATAATTAAAGAAATTATCATAAAAATAGACATATAAATAACAATACAATATTTTAATAAATCGAATAAATATTCATAAAATATTATATTATTAATACAATTTACTATGCATACATAGCAAATTTGCAATTATATTCAATAAAACACTAAAATTAAATGCATTTGTAAAAAATTTGACACATAAAAAAAAGCGAGAATCACTTCTCGCTTTGTAATAAAAAACCTATGTTTTGTTTTATTCTACAGTAACGGATTTTGCCAAGTTTCTAGGTTGATCGACATTACATCCTCTCAAGACCGCAATATGATAAGATAAAAGCTGTAAAGGAATAGTAGTAATCAATGGAGATAAAGCATCTGATGTTTCAGGAATTTCGATTACATAATCAGCTAATTCACGAACTTGAGTATCACCTTTGGTCACTACAGCTATAATCTTACCGCTTCTCGATTTAATTTCCTGGATATTACTAACTATCTTATCATAATGTCCTTGTTTTGGAGCAATTACAATAACCGGCATTAATTCATCTATTAAAGCAATAGGACCATGTTTCATTTCGGCCGCTGGGTAACCCTCAGCATGTATATATGATATTTCTTTTAGTTTTAAAGCTCCTTCTAATGCTACAGGAAAATTATATCCGCGTCCAAGATACAAGCAATTTGGAGAATCTTTAAATACAGTAGCAATTTCAAGTGCTTTTGAATTTGTTTCAAGAGTTTCTTTTACCTTATCAGGAATAATTTCCAATTCTTGAAGATAAGTACGGAAATCTGTTTGCGAAAGAGTTCCTTTAGCTTTTGCCAAACGCAATGCCAACATGGTCAATACAGTTATTTGTGTTGTAAAAGCTTTTGTCGAGGCAACTCCAATTTCTGGTCCAGCATGCGTATAAGCTCCTGCATGTGATTCTCTTGAAATAGAAGAACCCACAACGTTACAAACCCCAAAAACGAAAGCACCATTATCTTTGGCCAATTTTATAGCCGCCATAGTATCAGCAGTTTCACCTGACTGTGAAATTGCTATTACAACATCTTTACTATTGATTATTGGATTTCTATATCTAAATTCTGAAGCATATTCTACTTCTACAGAAATTCTAGCAAACTCTTCAATAATATACTCCGCTACTAATCCTGCATGCCAAGATGTACCACAAGCAACAATTATAATTCGATCAGCATTCAAAAACTTTTCTAAATTATCTTCGATTCCAGCCATTTGGATTAAACCATCATTTGCATGTAATCGTCCTCGATAAGTATCTCTAATAACGTTAGGCTGCTCATAAATTTCTTTCAACATAAAATGATCGTAACCTCCTTTTTCAATTTGCTCCAAATTCATTTGAAGTTCTTGAATATAAGGATCAACTATCGAATCATCTTTTATTTTACGGACTTTCATAGGCTTATGCAACCTAATGTTTGCCATTTCGCCATCCTCAAGATAAACAGCATTAGTAGTATATTCTATAAAAGGAGAAGCATCTGAAGCAATAAAAAATTCACCTTCTCCGATACCAATTGCCAATGGACTACCTAGTCTTGCAGCAACTATTTCATTTGGGTTTTTTTTATCAAAAACAGCGATTGCATAAGCACCCACTACTTGATTCAAAGCTATCTGAACTGCTTTACCCAACTTCAGTTTTTCATTTTTCTGAACTTCTTCAATTAGATTAATCAAAACTTCAGAATCAGTATCCGATATAAAATTATATCCTCTTTTTTGTAGCTCTTCTTTTAAAGGCGCATAATTTTCGATAATTCCATTATGAATAATCACCAAGTCTCCTGAATTTGAAACATGAGGATGAGAATTCACATCATTTGGTACACCATGCGTCGCCCAACGTGTGTGTCCAATACCAATAGAACCATTCAAACTTATACTATTTTGAGCCTTAACTTCAAGATCTGTAACCTTACCTTTTGTTTTAGCTAATTTTACAGAATCACCATCATACAACATCACCCCAGCACTATCGTACCCTCGGTATTCTAATCGTTTAAGTCCTTTAATTACTATAGGATAGGCCTCTCTATGACCAATATACCCAACAATTCCACACATAGTTTATTTGATTAGTTTGATTAATTAGTTTTTGTATAATAGATATCGAATTTTATTCGTTTATTATAATTATCATCATTAGATGGAATATTATTACCAAAAAGTATCGCTCCCAAAGGATTCATAACAGAAGCAAGAGGCGCCATTAACGGAAAACCAGTAGTATCTCTTAGATAACTGAAGCTATTTATACTAATACTTTCAGTGACCACCAATCCCAAATCCACGTTTTCAGCTTCTATGTCATTTACAAGATTCCTAATATGATCAGTTATCCTAAATTTATAATAATATCCTCCCCCATTAGCATCAGTATCCTTAGCAAGAATACCACCAAAAACGAACTTATTATTTTTCGGATTTACCCCTACAGTGACATCACCATAATCTATTAAAACTTTATTATTTGTAAAATCGTACAAATAAATTCTTTGCGGAACATAGCTAGTTCCCATAGCATCTGAATTCAAATAAAAAGTCAACTCCGCTTGATTAATGAGATAATTATTAGATCTAATAATATCCAATTCATCAGGGACTTCATTTGGAGCACCACTAATTCCATCTGCACCAAATTTATCTTCTCCAAAAAGTTTTATGATAGACATAGACCCCTCACCTCCTTTAAGATACAAAACAGCATCACCATTTACATCATCAATATTACTAGGATTAGTGGCATCAGCATAACCAGAGTCGGTAGTGGTTTGATCTAAAAAACTTACTGTATTTCCAGTCAAATTTATCACTAATGTTTTTTCAGTCTCAACTTCATCAATGGTTTCAGTATAAGTAAGTGTAATAGAACCTCCTTTGAAATTAATCATGGCCATATTACCAGGGGTTGCCCCTATAGTTTCTATATCAAAAAACAAACCTCTGAAATAATCCTTGAATGCAACATCACTTGCCAATACATCTTCAGAAGCTTTTAATATTTTTTCCTCAAAAAAATCTTTATCAAGATTTAATTTCATTGCAGGTGCTGATCTTGTAGTAGTTTCTTTACCATCTGTAGTAGTAGTTACCACATGCTCAGCAGCATCAAAAAAGAAAGCAGAATTTTCAGCTGTATTTGTACTATTGTTTAATAGAACATTTTTCTTTACAGCAGCAAATTCAGAAAATTGATTGGTATAATATCGTTGAGCATTAGTAAACTGATCAGACGGATCCAAGTCTCTCATGTAAAATCCAGACTCATAAACACTCAATTTCATTTTTGCATTAGCTGGACCGTAGATAGAGTCCAACACATATGTACTAGCTCCTGTATCTGAATCTAAAACCGTTTTTGAACTATCATAAAAATAAGGGATTGACAATACTGCACTTTTAATTTTGGCCGATTCATCTATGTCTGGACTATAAAGCGCAAGGGACATTTGTGTAACAAAAGTAGCTTTAGTAGTACCAAAAGATGGATTATTATAAACCCCCAAGGCGTTAATAGCCATATTATTAGACTGAATAGGACCAAGCTTCTGATTATAGGAAACGACAGAAAACTCAGCTTTTTTAATATCAAAAGAATTTTCGCCTATAAGATCTACTCCAGCTACATTAAATTCTTTATCACACGAAATAAAAAGAACAATAAAAAAAGTTAATGAAATTATTTTAAAAAAATTATTTTTTGGCATATTTAACTTGTAATAAATTGATTTACAACAACATATTTTTATAGAATTCAGTATAAGAAACTGAAAATTCATCTTTAAATTTCAAAGGTAGAAAAGGTTTACCTGAAGATTCTATAAATTTTGTTAAACTTGGCGAAACACCATCTGAAGCAATAATCACGGCATCAGAATTGCGGACAGTTGTTTTCATAATGTTTTCATAATTGGGAACTTCCAATTCTGATATTGCATCATTCGGAATACCATCAAACTTTACTTTATCAATCATACTGTTATCCAAAGTACAATCAAAAGATTGACCATAAACCGAAGTCACTATTTTTGTATCCGAAAACAATGCTTCATTTTTGTAGTAATGTTTCATGTACACTGGCAACATTGCTGCCATCCATCCGTGCACATGTATAATATCTGGAACCCAATTTAATTTTTTTACTGTTTCAACAACTCCTTTAGCAAAAAAGATTGCGCGCTCGTCATTATCAGGATACAAAACACCATCTTCATTTGCAAATGTAGCTTTTCTCTTAAAATACTCTTCGTTGTCAATAAAATAAACTTGAATTCTTTCTTTAGGTATAGAAGCAACCTTGATTATAAGAGGCATATCCAAATCATTAACCACTAAATTCATTCCCGAAAGTCTAATCACTTCATGTAATTGATGTCTTCTCTCGTTAATATTTCCATACCTCGGCATAAATATTCTAATTTGCCCTCCCTGATCATTAATCATTTTTGGCACGTCATAAGACATTAATGACACCTCATTTTCAGCGAGATAAGGAACAACTTCAGATGATACGTACAATATCCTCTTATCTTTCATAATATAAATTGATTAATTATTGGCAATTAAAAACAGGCAAAATTACAAAATTTTATGCAGTTATTGACTAAAATATTAAGTTTGCACTTTATTTAAACAAAATGGGCATGCAAATTTTCTATGGAAAAAAGGCTTTAACGGACTATCTAAGTTCAATAAAGACAACAAAATCAACAATAGGTTTTGTCCCAACTATGGGTGCTTTGCACAAGGGTCATCAGTCGTTAATGACCCAATCTACTGCAGAAAACGACATTACTGTTGTAAGTATTTTTGTAAATCCAACACAATTTAACAATCCAGAAGATTTAGAAAAATATCCTCGTACACTTGACCAAGACGTCCTCAAAATTGCCGAAATAAATTCGGACATCATTATTTTTGCTCCAACTGTCGATGAGATGTATGAAGGAAAAACCTTATCCGAAAAATTTGATTTTGATGGATTAGAAAATAAAATGGAAGGCAAATTTAGGCCTGGTCATTTTGATGGAGTGGGCACGATTGTAAAACTTCTTTTCGAAATAGTACAACCTACACGAGCTTATTTTGGAGAAAAGGATTTCCAACAAGTCCAAATAGTAAAAAAAATGGTTACCAAAAATCAATTGCCCGTAACCATCGTAATGTGCCCTATTTTAAGAGAAATCAACAACTTAGCTATGAGTTCTCGAAATGAACGCTTATCTTTGCAGGCTCGAGAAGAATCAAGTTTGATTTATAAAATATTAATAGGCGCTCAAGAAAAATTTAAAAAGCATAGCGCACAACAAACAACTCAATGGGTTCAAAATCAGTTTGAAAAAAATAAAAATTTCACTTTAGAATACTTTGAAATTGCAGACGGGGCAACACTATCTACCTGCATTAAAAAAAATAAAAACAAAACTTATCGAGCATTTATTGCCGTTTTTATCGACAATGTCCGCTTAATAGACACTATTTCATTAAAATAAATACCATGCACATTCAAGTTGTAAAATCAAAAATTCACCGAGTAAAAGTCACTGGAGCCGACTTAAATTACATCGGAAGTATCACAATAGACGAGGCATTATTAGAAGCATCAAATATAATTGAAGGAGAAAAAGTATCAATTGTCAACATCAATAACGGAGAACGTTTTGACACTTATGCAATTGTAGGAGAAAGAAATTCAGGAATAGTTACCTTGAATGGTCCAGCAGCAAGAAAAGTACAAAAAGATGACATTATCATTATCATCTCTTATGCTACTTTAGAATTTGAAGAAGCAAAATCTTTCAAGCCTTGGATAGTCTTCCCTAATGAAAGCGACAATTCTTTGACCTAAAAATTGTTATTCCCTATCTCCCAAACTACAAATAATTGTTTATATTGCTTCCTTCATACGCTATATAAACAACCAACAACTTAACCACATGAAACACTTATTAACAATATTATTTGTATTTTTTTCTATTAGTAATTTCGCTCAAATAAAAAAAATTGCTTTTGATTCTGAAAAACTAAAAGAAAAACGAGAGATATACATCTCATTACCTCAATCTTACGAAAAAAACAAAGACAAACAATATCCCTTAATAGTTTTACTGGACGGAGATTACCTTTTAAATCCTTTTGTTAGCAACTTACAATACGGCTCTTACTGGGATGAATTGCCAGAAGTCATAATTGTAGGGATTAGTCAAAGTAAAAACGACCAACGTTTGATTGATTGTGGTGTAGATCCGGTTACAGGTATGCCCGACGGTAAAAGCATCGATTTTTTTGACTTTATATCATTAGAACTTGTGCCAATGGTTCAAAAAGAATACCGTACCACCAACTTTAAAATCATTGCCGGTCACGATACCACTGCTGCTTTTTCAAATTTCTTTTTATACCAAGACAGATCGTTATTTAATGCCTATATCTCATTAAGTCCAGAATTACCACTTAACATGGAAGATAAACTTCCTGAAATAATAGCATCTTCAAAACTTCCAATTTTTTATTACCTATCGACAGCCGAAGGAGACGAAAGTAAGATGCAACAAAGAATTAAAAAATTGGATTCTGACTTAAGTACCATCAAAAATCTTGACTTTAATTATAAATTTGAAAATTTCAGTGAAACCTCACATTATTCACTTGTATTAAAATCAATACCATCAGCTCTGTATCAGATATTTTCTGCCATACAACCGATATCTGTTCATGAATACAATACAAAAATTGCACCTCTAAAGGAAGGATATGTTGAATATTTAAAAAGAAAATACGATATCATCGAAAATTCATTTGGAATCAAAACACCAATTCGAATCAGTGATTTTAAGGCAATTGAAGCCGCAATCTTAGCCAATAAAGATTATAACGAATTAGACGCTCTTGCCATTCTTGCCGATAAAAGCTACCCTAAAAGTATGTTAGGCGATTATGAATTGGCCATCATGTTTGAGAACAAAGGAGATAATCCGAGAGCCGTTCGTTATTATATGTCAGGATTTAACAAGGAAGAAATTGCCGACTTGACCAAAGACATGATGTATGCAAAAGCAGAAGAATTGAAAAAGACCTATGCCAAAAAACCTAAAATCAAAGGAAAACCAGGTCAAGATGTCTCAACAAATACCGAAACAGTTGCCCCAGCAAATGAAGAACCAACATCGGACAGCCCAGTTTCTGAAGATCCAAAAGAATAATAATGGCTGCTAAGGTAAAAACAACTTTCTTTTGTCAGAATTGCGGAGCTCAATTTGCTAAATGGCAAGGGCAATGCAATTCGTGTAAAGAGTGGAACACAATCGCCGAAGAAATTATTCAAAAGCAAGAAAAAGTTGCCTGGAAAAGTGATGCTTTACCAACAGGAAAAGCACCTAAACCATTACGAATCACCGAAATTGATAGCAGCGAAGAAATTAGACTTGACACCACCGATAATGAACTAAACAGAGTTCTGGGTGGCGGAATTGTTCCTGGTTCTTTGATCCTTTTAGGAGGTGAGCCTGGAATAGGAAAGAGTACACTTTTATTGCAAATTTCTCTTAAATTACCATACAAAACCCTTTACGTTTCGGGCGAGGAAAGTCAGAAGCAAATCAAGATGCGTGCCGAACGAATTACCCCTAATTCCGATAACTGCTACATTCTTACCGAAACCAAAACGCAAAACATATTCAAACAAATCGAATCTATTCAGCCCGAAATTCTCATTATAGATTCAATACAAACTTTACATACCGACTATATCGAATCTACCGCTGGAAGTATCTCTCAAATTAGAGAAACAACAGCCGAGTTGATCAAATTTGCCAAAGAAACCAATATACCAGTAATCTTAATTGGACATATTACCAAAGATGGTACGATAGCGGGGCCCAAAATATTAGAACACATGGTCGATACCGTTTTGCAGTTTGAAGGTGACCGAAACCATGTTTACCGTATTTTGCGTTCGCTAAAAAACCGTTTTGGCTCTACTGCCGAAATTGGGATTTATGAAATGCTTGGAAGCGGATTACGCGAAGTTTCCAATCCATCGGAGATATTGATTTCGCACAAAGACGAAGAGTTGTCAGGAACTGCTATTGCAACAACACTTGAAGGAATGCGCCCATTGATGATTGAAATACAATCTCTGGTAAGCACTGCAGTTTATGGAATGCCACAACGAAGCACTACGGGTTACAATGCCAAAAGGCTCAATATGATTTTGGCTGTTTTAGAAAAAAGAGCAGGTTTTCGATTGGGAGCCAAAGACGTTTTCCTAAATGTAACAGGAGGAATTTCGGTAGATGATCCTGCAATAGACTTAGCAGTTGTTGCCGCTATTTTATCATCCAACGAAGATATTCCTGTCGAAAAAGGGGTTTGTTTTGCTGGAGAAGTGGGACTTTCAGGAGAAATTAGACCAGTAAATCGTGTAGATCAACGCATTCAGGAAGCTGAAAAACTAGGCTTTTCGACTATTTTTGTATCTAAATACAATAAAATAGCACTAAAAAATCCGGGTATAAAAATTCAGTTGGTAGCCAAAATAGAAGATATTGCCAGTCAGTTGTTTGGCTAATTCCTTTAATTAATTACAATATTACTTTCTTTCATAATATGAGAACTAATAAACAAAAATGGCTTCTAGCTTCCAAAATTTTTGGAATTTTTATAGCAGTAATTATAATTGGTTTTCTAGTTTTTAGAGATGAACTTTTGGATCAAGCCATTGACAAAACCACAACCACAATGAAACTTGATTACAATAGCGATTTTATTGTAAAAAAAGCTTCTTTTGATGGTTTGTCAGGAATAGAAATGCAAGAGATTACTCTGGCTCCTCATAAATTGGATACCATTCTAAAAATTCAAAAAATTAGAACTAGCATTAATTTATGGAAATTATTGATTGGCGATGTACAACTGGGTACGCTTGAAATAAAAAATGGTTATGTTCAATTGACCAAAAAAGGCAAGATCAAAAACTTTGCTGCCTTCTTAAAAAAAGACAAAAACGAGCCAAAAAAACCTGATTCTAAAAAAGACTACGCTGAATTTGCCTACCGAATTATATCCAAACTCCTCAATTTGGTTCCAACGGATATGACACTCGAAAATTTAGTTTTTAAAATTAATGATGATGGCAAAAAAACCACAGTAAACATCAAAAAATTAACATTATACGAAACCAAATTAAAAACAGCAATCGAAGTTAAAACCAACACATTTTCACAGAGATGGAGAATAAATGGTATTGCTGATCCGAGAAACAAAAAAGGTGATTTGCGTTTTTTTAATATCGATACTGGCGCTATTAAAATGCCTTATTTTGATGAACGCTACAATTTAAAAATGAGTTTTGACTCTATTCGATTTAATCTTCAAAAAGTCGAAATGAGCGGTGGCGAATTACACTTGGACGGGTACAGCTCTATAGCTAATTTGAATATTAACCATAAAAGAATTGCTAAAAAAAATGTCACTATTAAAAATGCTCGTTTTGATTACCGATTCCTATTAGGTTCTGATTTCATCTCTATTGACAGTAGTTCAACTTTTCAATTCAACAAAATTAAAATACATCCTTATTTATCATATAATACCGAAGAGGATACTGTTTACAAAATGAAAGTTAACATCCCAAAGATGAAAGCTCAGGATTTTATCACTTCGCTTCCTGATGGTTTGTTCACCCATTTTCAAGGCATGGAAGCCACTGGGAATTTTGATTACAAATTGGATTTTATGTACAATAAAAACAAGCCTAAAACCATTGTTTTTAATAGTACTATCAACAAACACAATCTTAGAATAACCAAATACGGCAATGCTAATTTAGCAAAAATGAATGGTGAATTTACCTATAGAGCCATTGATAACGGTGTCCTGCAACGTCCTGTTTTTGTTGGAGCCAGTAATCCGTATTACACACCTTTGGATCAAATTTCACCCTATTTACAAAAATGTGTGTTAACCTCCGAAGATCCCTCTTTTATGTCGCACCGAGGTTTTATCAACGAAGCCTTCAAACAATCAATCCTTAAAAATATTCGAACCAAAAAATTCTCTCGCGGCGCCAGCACTATCAGCATGCAATTGGTTAAAAATGTTTTTCTAACCCGAGAAAAAACGCTATCCAGAAAACTCGAAGAAATTCTTTTGGTTTACATCCTCGAAAACAACCGAATAACTTCTAAACAAAGAATGCTGGAGGTTTATTTCAACATCATAGAATGGGGGCCAAACATATATGGAATAGGTGAAGCAGCCGAATTTTATTTCCAGAAAAAACCCGCCGATTTGAATGTTCGCGAATGTTTATTTTTGGGTTCTATTATCCCCAAACCAAAAAAATTCATGTGGCAATTTGACCAAGAAGGTCTTCAAAAAGCCTATGCAACCAAGCAACAAGACTTTATCCGAAATTTAATGTTCCGTCGTGGTTTATTAGTCCCAGAAGATACTATCGGACTATCTGCGCCAATAACCCTTACAGGACGTGCCCATTCATTATTGAACATCAAGGCAAAAGACACCATTGTAACAGATTCTATTGAAGAAATCGACTATAATGATTTTGAATTATAAATAGAACACCCCCACTCTTCATGGTTCTTATGAAATTCTACTTCTATCCGTTGGAAGTGTAAATGAATAAAATTTCATTTACACTCTTACAGATTTTTTTAGGAGTAAATTATTTACGGAGCTGGATCTGGAATCACAGTATGAATGTTATTAATTTCTTTTAAAATTTCTTCGGTCAAAACCACATCAATTGTATTAATATTCTCTTGAAGTTGTTCTAATGTTGTTGCTCCGATGATAGAACTGGTTACAAAAGGTTGCTGCAACACAAAAGCCTGAGCCATTTCTGTCAGCGTCAACCCGTGTTTTTGAGCAATTCCCAAATATTGTTTGGTTGCTTCAGTAGATTTAGCACTGCTGTATCGTGAATATTGAGGAAACAAACTTAATCTTGAATTAGGGTACTTTTCTCCAGATAAATATTTCCCAGACAAAACGCCAAACGCCAATGGAGAATAAGCCAATAGTCCCACATTTTCGCGAATAGAAACCTCAGCTGAAGCATTTTCAAACAAGCGATTGAGCAACGAATATGGATTTTGAATCGTTTTGATTCTAGGCAAGTTGTTGTATTTACTTTCTTCTAAAAGACGCATAACCCCCCAAGGATTTTCATTCGAAACTCCAACATGTTTAATCTTTCCTGCTTTGATTAGTCCGTCTAAAGTTTCCAATACTTCATGAAAATTATCTTCCCAAGCATCCTCCTGTACTTTGAGCCCTCGTTGCCCGAAACAATTCGTTTTGCGTTCCGGCCAATGCAGTTGATACAAATCCAAATAATCGGTTTGCAAACGTTCTAAGCTCTTATCTAAAGCATAACGGATACTGGCTGGTGAAAAATCCAACTTATCTCGCATATATCCAAAATTAGGATTTGGCCCTGCTATTTTAGAGGCCAAAACTATTTTGTCTCTCTTTCCCGTTTTTTTTAACCAAGAACCAATGATTTTTTCTGTGCTTCCGTAAGTTTCTTGTCTGCTCGGAATAGAATACATCTCGGCAGTATCAAAAAAATTAACTCCCCTTTCGAGCGCATAATCCATTTGAGCATGTCCCTCGGCTTCGGTGTTTTGCTGCCCAAAAGTCATAGTTCCAAGGCATATTTTACTGACTTTGATATTGGTATTGGGTAAAGTAGTGTATTTCATTTTCTTAAAAGTTATTGAGTTACTGAGCGGCTAAGAGCCCAATTTTTTCTGAAAACAAAGATAAAATTACTTATTTGGTTTTGATTCTATATAACTAAAATTTAACCCTCCTTTCAATGTTTGCCGTTGTTTTTGAACCATTAAGTTATTGAATTTCTTAATTTTGAAAGAACTATTAAAAGCAACTAAACACATACAGTTCAGTAAGTTGCGAATATTTAACTTTATTAACCATCAAAAATCCAATAGTATGAACAATCAAAAAATCACTCCTTGTCTTTGGGTTGAAAAAGATGCTAAAGCAGTTGCTGAATATTATCTTTCCATATTTAAAGATGGTAAACTTAAAGATTATCGATTATTTGAAAACATGCCTTCAGAAGACGGCACTGGCAATTCAGGTAGTTTTGAAACTGCTGTACTGGAACTAGCAGGAATTGAATTTTCTATTCTTGCTGCTGGACCAATGTTTAAATTCAACGAAGCCATATCGCTTGTGATCAATTGCAAAGACCAAGAGGAAGTGGATTACTATTGGGACTCCCTTACTACTAACGGTGGCGAAGAAGGAGTTTGTGGTTGGTGCAAAGACAAATATGGTTTGTCATGGCAAGTTGTACCAATTGAATATTTTGAATTAATTCATAGTAGTAATTCAGCAATAAGAGAAAAAGCAATTTTGAACACATTTAAACAAAAGAAATTAATCCTTTCGGAACTTAAATAAAGTTAACCATTTTTGGCTAAAGCCATTCCTACATATTAATTCCTTTTCTCCAGCTAAAGCTTGAGCCAATTCAATTTGGGGAAAATTCAACTCAAAAAATATTAACTAAAGCTTGAGCCAATTCAATTTGGAGAAAATTCAACTCAAAAAATATTAGCTAAAGCTTGAGCCAATTCAATTTGGGGAAAATTCAACAAAAAAGGTTCATACCTACGCAAGAACCTTTTTAAAAATTAGCAACTTAGTTACTCAAACCTAGCAACTTAACATCAAAAATCATTCAACATTTTCGAGATTTCATCCAATTTTGGCGTCAAAATAATTTCGATTCTTCTGTTTTTAGACTTTCCTTCGGAAGTAGTATTACTTGCTACTGGTGCATATTCACTTCTACCTGCCGCAGTGAGATTTTGTTTATTTATTTTACTATTCTCTCCTAAAATAGTTACAATTGCCGTAGCACGTTTGGTCGAAAGATCCCAGTTATCTGCTATTGGTCCAGATCCTGCATATGGATCATTATCGGTATGGCCTTCTATCAAAACTGTGATGTCAGGATTATCACCTAATACTTTACCTACTTCAACAACGGCCTTTTTACCTTCACTTCCGACAGCGTAGCTACCAGAATTGAAAAGCAATTTGTTTTCCATAGAAACATATACTTTCCCATTTTTTTGTTCTACTGTCAAACCTTTACCTTCAAATCCATTTAAAGCATTCGAAAGCGTTTCTTTTAACTTTTTCATACTAGCTTCTTTGGCAGCGATAAGATCCTCCAATTCTTTCAAACGTTGAGCACTTGCATTCAATTTTTCTTGTTCAGCTGCCAATGCCTTGGCTTTAGCATCTAATTCTGCCAATAAATCACGATTTTTTTTCATGTTAGCTTCCAATGCTTCGTTACTGTTTTTTTCCAAAGCAGCATAAGAATCTTGCATTACTTTCATCTTATTCTTGGCTGCTTCATAATCGGCTTGCACTTTGGCAAGATTAGAATTAACGCCATCTAATTTCTTTTGCAATGCATCTTTTTCAGATTCTAGTTGCTTCTTTGAAGCCAATAAGGCAGCATTTTCATCCGAAATGTTTTGATTTTCTTTTTTCAACTTAGCATATTGTGCTTCGAGATCATTGTATATTTTCTTGGAAACACAAGAAGTACTTAATGCGGCTATTAAAAGTCCGATTGAAATTTTTTTAATCATTTTTAATTTGATTTAAATATTTGTATGAATTTGAGATTCGCTCTACAAGATTGAAATTGTCTTATCCTGTTCTAATTGTTTCGAAATAGTAACTTTTATTTACTCTACCTCAACCAAAATCGGACAGTGATCGGAATGCATTGCATCTGGAAGTATAACGGCTCGTTTGAGTTTATCTTTTAAAGAATCACTAACCAAATTGTAATCGATGCGCCACCCTTTATTGTTCCCTCTTGCTCCAGCACGGTAACTCCACCACGAATATTGGTGAGGTTCTTTGTTAAAATGGCGGAAACTATCCACAAAACCAGATTTCATGAATTTGTCTAACCATGCTCTTTCTTCGGGTAGAAAACCAGAAACGTTCTTGTTGCGAATAGGGTCATGAATATCAATAGCTTCGTGGCAAATGTTATAATCACCACAAATAATAAGATTAGGCACTTCTTTTTTTAACTCATCTATGTACTTCTGAAAATCATCCATATACATAAATTTATGACTCAACCGATCAATATTAGTTCCTGAAGGCAAATACAAACTCATTACAGAACAATTATCAAAATCGACACGAAGATTGCGACCTTCAAAATCCATATGTTCAATACCTGTTCCGAAAACGACATTTTTGGGTTCTATTTTAGAAAGAATTGCAACACCACTGTAGCCTTTTTTGGTAGCAGGATAATAATATTGATACGGATAACCAGCAGCTTTTATATCGGAAACTGGAATTTGATCTTCTGTTGCTTTAATTTCTTGCAAACAGATAACATCAGGATTGGCTTGCTGCAGCCATTGTAGAAATCCTTTGGTAATGGCGGCACGAATACCGTTTACATTGTAGGAAATTATCTTCATTTGTTTCAGTTTTTTTCCAAAAACAGTAAATAGCAATCAGCTTCTTCAAAACCAATTTTTTACGAAAATTTTGGAAGATTAATTTTTTGTGGAAACCAAAAATAGTAAAAAGTAAAAAGATTGATTCAAAAAAAAAGAATAAAAAAATGTACTATTTTGCTATCTTTGTCTCTTGCTCAAAAAAGATATATTATAGATGGGTTTAGTTACTGCAAAAGAAGTAGCAAAAGCAATAAAGACTGATAAGTACGGGATTTTAGGTACTTTTTCGGGTTGGTTATTGATGCAAACTTTGAAAATTTCGACTTTAAACAAAATATATGATCGAAACAAGCATTTGAAAGAATTACCTTTCTTGAATGCTATATTGGATGAATTCCAAATTAAATTCGAAATTCCTGAAGAAGATTTTAAACGTTTACCAAAAGACGGCGCCTATATCACCATTTCAAATCATCCACTAGGAGGAATTGACGGAATATTATTATTGAAATTAATGCTCGAAAAAGAACCTAATTTCAAAATCATCGCCAATTTTTTACTCCATCGTATTGACCCGATGAAGCCGTACATCATGCCAGTAAACCCTTTCGAAAACCATAAAGATGTAAAATCTAGCGTAGTTGGGATTAAAGAAACACTTCATCACCTTAGAGACGGTAGGCCATTAGGAATGTTTCCTGCCGGAGAAGTCTCTACTTACAAAGACGGAAAATTTGTGGTAGATAAAGCTTGGGAAGAAGGTGCAATCAAGGTGATTCGTAAAGCTCAAGTTCCTGTTGTCCCAATTTATTTTCATGCCAAAAACAGTCGCTTATTTTATTTGCTATCCAAAATAAGCCCGACTCTTAGAACGGCAAAACTTCCGTCAGAATTACTGACTCAAAAAAATCGTGTGATAAAAGTACGTATCGGAAAACCGATTTCGGTTGCCGAACAGAACGAATACGAATCGATTGAGGAATATACAGAATTTTTAAGAAAGAAAACCTATCTGCTAGCAAACCCTTTTGAGAAAGAGACTCCTTTCTTGAATGCTAACAATTTGAAACCTGCTAAAAGTCCAAAACAAATTGTTACCGCTGCCAGTCAGGAAAAAATCATTAAAGAAATTGAAACTTTAAGAAAAAACAACGACCGTTTTCTACAAAGCAAGAATTACGAAGTCTTTTTCACCAAAGCCAAAGAAATTCCAAATGTATTGCACGAAATTGGGCGTTTAAGAGAAATTACTTTTAGAGAAGTTGGCGAAGGAACTAATGAATCTATAGATATTGACGCTTACGACAAATATTACAATCATATGTTCTTGTGGGACAATGATGCTCAAAAAATAGCTGGAGCATATAGAATGGGACTTGGTTCAGAAATTTATCCTAAATATGGAATCGAAGGTTTTTATCTTACTGATTTGTTCCGTTTTGAACCTGAATTACACGATATGCTACATCATTCTATCGAAATGGGACGCGCTTTTATCGTTAAAGAATACCAACAAAAACCAATGCCTCTTTTCTTGCTTTGGAAAGGTATTATACATACAACACTTCATCATCCAGAACACAAATACCTCATCGGCGGAGTGAGTATTAGCAATCAATTTTCTGATTTCTCTAAATCATTGATGATTGAGTTTATGAAATCTAATTTCTACGATCCGTATATTGCGCAATACATTCACCCTAAAAAGGCTTTCCGAGTAAAACTTAAAGATGCCGACAAGGATTTTATTTTTGATGAAGCCGAAGCTGATTTGAATAAATTTGACAAACTGATAGACGAACTAGAACCTGGTTCTTTACGTTTGCCCGTTTTCTTTAAAAAATACATCAAACAGAATGCTCGTGTTGTTGCATTTAATGTCGATCCTTTATTCAATAATGCGGTCGATGGATTAATGTACATTAGAATCGCTGATCTTCCCGAAAGTACTGTAAGACCCGTGATGGAAGAATTTCAAGCTGAATTGGAACGTAAACTTTCTGAAAAAGAAGATTAAAATCAATAAACTATTTTTTCAAGCATAAAAAAAGAGGCTGTCCTAAAAGTCCTATTTTGTCATTCCGAATTATTTCGGAATCTAAAAAACAAATGATAATCAAGCGTCTAAAGAAGCTGAAACAAGTTCAGCTTGACAAGATTATGTCTTTTTGGACAGTCCCTTACTTTTTTATATTCATCATAAACTCCAGATTACTCTTCATACTCTTTTACAGCTTCCTTAAAAGCCTTCCATTCTGTCTGGTTTAAAAAAGTTTTTTTCTCTACTTTCTGCCCTTTAATGTATTCTAAAATGTACTTGGCTCTTTCCTCAGATTCTGGATGAGTGCTCACCCAAGACAATGCATTGGACAACTCACCACCATCAAAAGACATTTCATATAAAAAATCTGCAAAAGGTGCTGGATCTATTTTGGCTTTCAACATATATTCTACACTGCTAATATCAGCCTCTCTTTCGAGCGAACGGTCGTAAGCCGATGATGATAGCGTTTGCATAATCTCTTTAATTACAGTCGCATTTCCGTTTCCTGTAGTTAAAGACATAATCACCGAAAAACCAATTTCTTTGGATAGTTTTTTCATCACATGTCTTTTTTCTATATGAGCAATCTCATGTCCTAGAACCCCTAACAAAGCTTGTTCGTTTTTCGAAGCCTCGATAAGTCCAGAATAGACTACCAAATGCCCATCTGGTAAGGCAAAAGCATTAATTTCATTTTTCTTAATAACATGAACTTTTAAACTGTCACGCTCAATATCATTCTCTTCGCATAATGGTTTCAATAACTTATCCAGTGTTTTGGTAATACTATCGTTGACAATTACATCTTCCTTTTTTTTCAATTCATTCCAAATCAAATCACCAACACTTTTTTCGGCTACACTCTTTGCGCGATCAATTTTAAAGAAACTAACAAAATCGATTTGAGACAATAATAACCATGTTCCTAAAAAACAAAAAACTAATAGTAACCCTCTAAATAGTGCTTTCATAATTAGTCTTACAGATTAAATTAGTAATATCTGAGAAAAAAAACATTTCGATATGAATACCTTTTCTGGTTTGTGTAGCCATATACAATGTGAAGAAGAACTCGATTAAATTAAAACTAATTACAGTGATGATATAGCCAATATAATAATTAGTCATTTCTCCTTCATTAAATAAAATCGAGATTGTCCACCAAAATCCAATGGTATTACAAAAAAACATACCCAATTGCGCCAAAAGTGCTTGGGTGCAATGCCATTTTACAAAAAGAGTACTATTTCTATTTCCAAAGTAAAAGAAAATAGATGCCAGCAAATTCATTATGGGTAAGGGTAAACCACAAAGCACAACAACGAGTGACATAAGATAGCTATTAGAAGCTCTTTCTAACTCACTGTCATAAGGTTTATAATTAAATCTTTCTATTGCATTCATAAGTGTTTGTATATATTCCAAACCCAATTGATAATGACTAAAACAATCAAGGGTATGGCAATTTGTTTCTTTTTGATGTAGTACTCTACTTTAAGATAAAAATTATAAAAGGATTGTCTATTTGTAATCCAATCCCAAACAATCCAAATTGGCGAAACAATCATAATGGCTGCAACTAATATTCCAAAAGGATTTAGCCACAATGACTTTGAAATTTCTCCATTAAATAAATGCGAAACGGCTCTTGTTGAACCACACGAAGGGCAAGGATAACCAGTTACTCTTTTAAAAACGCATACTGTCATATCCAAATCTGAATGATGTACCACAGATTTAAAAAAAAGTAACCAGCTATAACCCAAAAAACAAGCTGTTAAAATGAGTAAATAAAGCTTGTTTTTTGTCATTTTTTATAGGAATGCATTATTAAAAGCAATTGCATTTTTTTCTCTTGTTGCACCTTGTATCAAAAACCAATCGACAATAGCCCAAATCATAAAACCTCCACAAGTAAGCAATTTTCCAACTCCCATTCCAGTATCCCCGATATAGAAACGATCTATCCCATAGGCACCAGCAAAAATAGAGATTAATAATGCTGTAGTTGGGTCTTTAAATTGAGTTAATTGCAATCGAGTCCATTGATTATCATCTAAACTTAATAATTTCTCTCTGATTTGTGGCAGATGATGTCCTTCAAAATACTTAGCGTTCATCATCATGTACATGTCAACTTTTTGTGAATCCATTATAATAATTTGGTTTTTAGGTTAGGTCCTACTCTTTTTTGGATTTTCGGAAACTCCATGATTTTGCTAATATATGATTTTAATAGAAAAGCCTTATACAATAAATGACTTAATTGTTTTATGGAAGAAATTATAAATACAAAAAAAAATCCCGAAAACTCGGGATTCATTTTTTAAAACCATCCTTTATGACCGACTTGATAAATCTGATAAAATTCTTCATCAGACTTGGTCAGATAAATAATGCCTTCTATAAATGGGATTATGCTTCCAATTCCACAACTAAAGATTGTAATGGCTAATTGTATCAATCCCTCTTTGGTATATCCTAAAATAAATTTATGCACTCCTAAATATCCAAAAATTAAAGCCAAAACACCTGCTAAAATTTTCTTGTTCTCTTGAGGAAGTGGTTGAGGCACATTCCAATGCTCTTGTTTTGAATTTTCCATAGTAGATTGTCAGTTTAATTGTTAAAATAGGATCCTAAATTATAAAAAATATAATTATTCCCTATTTTTTAAACAGTTAAAATCTTACACCACTATTTAAAATCATATAAAGCCTTAATTTTATCAACAATTACTTGTGCTAATCGCTCGTGGCTTTCAAAAGTCCAACCTGCAATATGGGGTGTCAAAATCACTTTTCGATCGTTTAACAAATATTGAAAAGCCTCTGGTGTATTTTTGTCTTTAAAAAGATTTTCAAACGAAAGTTTTTCGTATTCAAGAACATCCAAACCAGCTCCGAGTACTTTACCTGATTCCATAGCCATAACCAAATCAGCAGTCACAATATTTTTTCCTCGCGAAGTATTGATAATCCAGATGTTATTAGCGAAAGCGTTAATAAAATCCAGATTTACCATTTTATCAGTTTCTGGAGTCCATGGGATATGCAGACTCAAAACATCTACTTTTTGTTGAAATTCCTCAAGTGTAACCTGTCTAGCATTGGCATCGCCAACATTTTCTAGAATATCATAGCATAGAACTTCAACATCAAAACCACGAAGTTTTTTGCCAAATGATTTTCCCATATTTCCATAACCGATAATCCCAACGGTTTTTCCATCGAGTTCGTGACCTCGATTTTTTTCACGATTCCATTCTCCAGAACGGATTTCGCTATCGGCAATATTTAATTTATTAAAAAGAGATAAAATCATTCCTAAACTGTGTTCAGCAACTGCATTTCGATTTCCTTCTGGAGCAGCAATAAGAGCTATATTTTTGGATGCTGCATAATCACAATCTATACTTTCTAATCCAGCGCCAACTCTAGCGATAAATTGTAAATGGGTTGCTTTATCCAAAAACGTTTTATCAATTTTAAAACGGCTTCGAATAACAATACCTTGATAATCTTGAATTTTGCTTTCGATTTCTGATTTGGATGAAGTAAAATCGGCATGATTTACAAAACCAGCCTGCTCTAATTGTTCCCAAAGCAAAGGATGATTACTATCGATATGAAGAATTTTTATGTCCATAATTTAGGATATCTATTTTAAAACATCAAAATTAATTAAAATATTCGACTTCAATTTTCAACCCAACTTAATTTACAAATGCTTAAATTAGCGTTTTCAATCAAAAATTTATCTCCCAGCTAATGAAGTTAACAAAAACCTTTTCAGAATTCTTTCAAAATGAAAAAGCGAGTGGAATAGTCTTATTAATCGTGACCATCGTATCGTTACTATTATCGAACTCTTCTATTCAAACAGAATACATAAGTTTTTGGAATACTCCAATTGGCCATCATCCTTTAAGTCATTGGATTAATGATGGTTTGATGACAATTTTCTTTTTATTGATAGGGCTTGAATTAGAACGTGAACTCTACGATGGAGAATTGGCCGATGTAAAAAATGCAATACTTCCTGTTTTTGGAGCCTTAGGTGGAATGTTGGTTCCAGCAGGGATTTTCCTAGCATTAAATTATGGAACTATTACACAAAACGGAGCAGGAATCCCGATGGCTACTGATATTGCATTTGCAGTTGGTGTTTTATCACTTTTAGGAAACCGTGTTCCTGCCTCGTTAAAAGTTTTCCTTACAGCTCTCGCCGTAATTGATGATTTAGGTGCCATACTGGTTATTGCGCTATTTTATACCCAAACCATTTCGTTTTTCAATTTAATAATGGCTTTTGTGGTCATGGGACTGTTGTTTATATTAAACAGACGTCAAGTTCATAATTTAATACCTTACTTAATTGGTGGTGCAATAATGTGGTATTTTATGCTAAATTCGGGTGTGCACGCAACCATTACAGGTGTTTTACTGGCATTTGTAATTCCGTTTGGAGATGGAAGCAAAAAAACCTCTTCGTATAGATTACAACATTTTTTACATAAACCAGTAGCCTTTGTTATCCTTCCTTTATTTGCTATTGCCAATACTTGCATTGCCATTACAGGCGACTGGCATGAAGGCTTAAGTCATGAAAACTCAATTGGTATTATCCTTGGGCTTGTAGTAGGTAAACCAGTCGGAATATTTTTATTTTCATTGTTTGCTGTTGCAATTGGGATTTGCAAACTTCCGAAAGATTTAAAATGGAAAAACATTTTCGGAGTTGGAATGTTGGGCGGAATTGGATTTACAATGTCAATTTTTATCACGTTATTGGCCTTCAAAAATGATGGTGAAGAAGTAATAACGTATTCTAAAATTGCTATTTTACTCGCTTCATTTCTTTCAGGAACATTAGGTTTTATTTGTTTAAAAACGACTTTGAAAGCCTCCAAAAAACGATCAAAATAGATTTTATAAAAAACATCCATCAAAGTACAACAAAAAAACTGCCTTGTAACCAACTGATTTATTTTCTTTTCAAAAGAATAAAAGATTTTTATAGTTGTTTCTTTTGGGATTAAAAAAGAATTTGTAGTCACTTTTTTACTAGAAAATAGTAAAATGGACATAATAAAATTTTATTTTTACGTTGTATTAAAAAAAAATATTATGAAAAAATTTATTCTAATGATTGCATTTGGTTTCATATCAAATGGCTTATTTGCTCAAGCTCCACTAGAAGAAGGTGGTGTACAACTTAATGGAGGAATCGGATTTACAGAATGGGGTTTTGCTCCTTTTTATTTTGGTATCGATTATGGACTTGTAAGAGACGTTACAATTGGAGCACAAGTTTCTTATTTAACAACAAATAATGACGATTATTATTTGGGGGATCACAATTACAACCATAACTCAGCTGTAGGTATTGGAGCAAATGGGAATTATCATTTCAATAGAATATTGGATATTCCAAGTAAATTTGATTTTTATGCAGGTGCTAATGTTACAGGTTATATTTGGAACTATGACAACAAAGACTACCATCGAGACTACGATTCTTTTAATGTTGGACTTCAAGTAGGTGGTCGCGTATTCTTCAATGATAATTTTGGTTTGAATTTAGAATTAAGTGGAGGTAGCACTGTAAGCGGTGCAAAATTTGGAGTTACTTTCAAATTGTAAAATTACTTGACAAACTATTAAATATAAAAAGAGGCTGTTTAGCCTCTTTTTTATTTTATTCATTATCCCTTTTTATTTCATGCCCTACAAATTCCTCTAGAGCTTCAAACATTTCATCTACCGAAAGCACCTCGGTATCGGGATGAGTTTTTAGGAAATCAGCATTAAGCTGAATGAGATTTTCTTCCAACTCAAAAAAAGCATCATTATTCAATAAATCTCTTGTTGAATTAACACCTTCTAGTTTTCCTTTTAAAAATTTATCAATCTTAACACTGCTAAGTAATCGCACTCTTTTGGATTGTGCCTGAAATAATTCTAAATGCTTTTGAGCTCCAATCAATTCTAGACCTTCTTCAATTAGTTCATTTAATTCTTTATTCCATCCCGAATTATAGACAAACTGAGCAAAATTCCCAGTACGATATTGTGAAGCATAATAATCCAAATAATAACTCATCAATGCGTCTTCGTGAATCAAATCATCATCTATTTTTTCCTCACGCATCAGGTTTATTACCGAAATATTGGAGTTGATAACATCTTGAGGATTATCACTACTGGCGGCACTTTCTGAGATTATGATTTTTCCGAATTCCATAACTGTTGCTTTTAAATACTAGATTCGTTATTGTTTTTTTGCTGATTCATTTTAGCCACTAAAGCTTTCAAACGCAAGGCTCTTTCGTTTTTCTCCTCTTGAAGTTTTGCTTTTTTACGATTGAGTAATTTGGTATGCAAAGCTTTATTTTTCGTGTTCTTTTCTGGTCCTTTGGCCATAACACCCTCTTTTAAATTTTTGCAAAGATACTCAAATGAAAGGCACATTCGAATCGAAAATACTTAAGAGTTATTTTCATTTTAAAACACAAAAGCCACATTCGTAAAAATGCAGCTTTTGTGTTTTTGTAATGAAATATAAGGATTACATTTTTTTCATTGGTGGCAATTCAAACGCAACTGGCTCATGCTCAAATTGATTACGATGAGATCCATCGCAAAAAGGTTTATTTGCCGATAATCCACAACGGCAAAGTCCCAAAGCTGTTCTTCCTTGCAAATTGTAAATTTTTCCTTCCGAATCCATTATTTCAAAATCGCCTTCAATCTTTATCGATCCATTTTTATTAATCACTAGTTTAGTCTTACTCATAAAATTGTTATATTTTTTTGGGTAAAGGTTATAAAATATATTGCTAATGATTTTATACCAATCGGGTCTATTTGGGTCAAATACGCTAGTTTAAATTAATTCTATTTTAGACAAAATCAGAAGCTTTTTTAGACAAAAAATCAGTGTTTATAGTGCTTTAAAAGATAAACATCTTGACTTTTTTTTAATAAATTAACAGCGTAACGTGATATAAAACAGCTTACATTCCTTGAACAATTCTTATATTTGGCTCTCAAAAAAAAACAAACTATGGACTTCATATATCAGGATGCCTATCCAATTTTAAAAGACGATACACAATACCGAAAAATTACTTCAGATTACGTAAAAGTAGAAAAACTGGGCGAAAGAGAAATCTTAACTGTTGACCCAAAAGGTTTAGAATTATTGGCTCAAGAAGCGTTGAAAGACGTTTCCTTTATGTTACGTACTTCGCATTTAGAAAAACTAAAAGCGATTCTTGACGATCCCGAAGCTACAGATAACGATCGTTTTGTGGCTTATAATTTATTGCAAAATGCCGTAGTTGCCATAGATGGAGAATTGCCTTCGTGCCAAGATACCGGAACAGCAATTGTAATGGCCAAAAAAGGAGAGAATGTTTATACAGGAGTCGATGATGCAGAGTGGTTATCAAAAGGAATCTTTAATACCTACCAAGAACGCAACTTACGTTATTCTCAAATTGTCCCAATTAGCATGTTTGAAGAGAAAAACTCAGGTTCTAATCTTCCGGCTCAAATTGATATTTATGCTAAAAAAGGATCTACTTACGAATTTTTATTTTTAGCAAAAGGAGGAGGTTCTGCCAACAAAACGTATTTATACCAACAAACAAAATCGTTGTTGAATGAAAAATCATTAGATGCTTTTATTCGTGCCAAAATAATGGATTTAGGAACATCTGCTTGTCCTCCTTATCACTTAGCATTGGTAATTGGAGGAACTTCGGCTGAAGCGAATTTAGCAACCGTAAAGAAAGCATCTGCTGGATATTTTGACAATTTACCAACATCAGGAAATATGGCAGGTCAAGCATTTCGCGATTTGGAATGGGAAAAAAGAGTACAACAAATTTGCCAAGAAAGTGCTATTGGAGCGCAATTTGGCGGTAAATATTTCACTCATGATGTTCGTGTAATCCGTTTGCCACGTCATGCCGCTTCTTGTCCAGTCGGATTAGGCGTTTCTTGTTCTGCTGATAGAAACATCAAAGGAAAAATTACCAAAGACGGAATTTTTGTAGAACAACTGGAAGTAAATCCCAAACGTATGCTACCCGAAACCCCTCCACACTTAGAGGAAGCAATCGAAGTTGATTTGAACCAACCAATGGCTGACATTCTGAAAAAATTGTCACAATACCCAATCAAAACCCGTTTAAAACTAAATGGTACTTTGATTGTAGCGCGTGATATTGCCCATGCCAAAATCAAAGAGTTACTAGATGCTGGAAAACCAATGCCAGAGTATTTTAAAAATCATCCTATCTATTATGCTGGACCAGCAAAAACACCAGACGGAATGCCTTCGGGAAGTTTTGGACCTACAACTGCAGGACGTATGGACGTGTATGTTGAAGAGTTTCAAAAAAATGGAGGAAGTATGATAATGCTTGCCAAAGGTAACAGAACCAAAGCGGTTATGAATGCTTGTAAAACATACGGCGGATTCTATTTGGGTTCTATCGGAGGACCTGCTGCAATTCTGGCAAAAGAAAACATTCTTTCTGTAGAAGTAGTAGATTTTGAAGAATTAGGTATGGAAGCCGTTCGTAAAATTACGATTAAAGATTTCCCAGCGTTTATTATAACCGATGACAAAGGAAATGACTTTTTTGAAAATTTATAGTTAAAAATATTTCATTCCGTAAAGATTCAGTTCGAGAATACTCTTGATTTCGAAAATGAATCTTTACGGATTTTTTTTCTTCCTGTCATCTCAGTAATTGAATTATTCAATCCAAATCAAACTGAGATTCTTTTGCAAAATAGAGTAAATAGCAATGCCTAATTTTGTTTCTTTGCATAATTATTAATTGAGAAATGAAGCAAATAAGTGTTTTAGGATGTGGTTGGTTAGGTTTGCCTTTAGCAAAAGCTTTACTGAACCAAAACTATAGTGTAAAAGGCTCTACAACTTCTCTTACCAAAAAAGAAGCGTTAGAAAATTTAGGTGTTAAGCATTATGTCATTGCACTCGAAACTGAAAAACCAACTGCCAATTTTGATGATTTTCTTGCCAATAGCCATACGTTAATCATTGCAATTCCTCCTCGATTAAAAGGAAAAAAAAAAGATTACACAGATCCACAACAAAATTCTTTTGTCAAAAAAATTGAAAATATAATTCCTCACATTCAAAAGTCGAAAATTGAAAATGTTCTTTTCATTAGTTCTACTGCTGTTTATGGAGATACAAATGATACGATTACAGAAGATTCTATTCCGTTACCTACTACCGAAAGTGGCAAACAATTATTAGAAATCGAAGAATTATTGTTGGAAAACGACGGTTTCAAAACAACTATTTTGCGCTTTGGTGGTTTAATTGGACCTGATAGACATCCTGCCCGATTTTTGGCTGCTAAAGAAAATGTCCCTAATCCTGATGCTCCAATTAATTTGATTGATTTGGAAGATTGCATCGGAATCATTTTGAGCATCTTGAAAAAGAACATTTGGAATGAACGTTTTAATGCGGTAACCCCTTACCATCCTACTCGAGCAACTTATTATACAACAAAAGCTTTGGAACAAAATCTAGTACCTCCTCAATTTAATTATGAAAATCCTTCGACAGGAAAAATCATTTTGAGTGATAAAATCGAAACTATGTTGGGTTATACATTTATCAAAAACAAACTATAAGTTGAAACCTAAGATTCAAAATGCCATTACATCTAAAGTAAACACCATTGGATTGCCTATTTTGGCTTTGTGTTGGGTAAGTTTTTTTTGGGGCACTACATGGATAGCCTCAAAAGAAGGGGTAAGACATATGCCTGCCTTGCAACTTGCTGGTATTCGACAACTCATAGCGGGCTCACTCTATATCGCTTTTTTTCTAAGTATAAAAGAACCTTGGCCAAAGGGGAAACAATGGAAAAGTATTTTTATTTTGAGTCTGCTCAACTTTGCATTAAGCAACGGACTCAGTACTTGGGGTGTAAAATACATCACCAGCGGACTTGGAGCTATCATTGGTGCAATGGTTCCTTTGTGGATCGTATTTATCAGTATTTTTAAAGGAGAGAGAATCACCCGATTGACAGTTTTTGGAATTCTCATTTGTTTTGCTGGAGTTTGCGTCATTTTTTACGAACACCTAGCTGACTTTTTACAACCCGATTTTCAATTTGGAATTGTGCTTTCGGTAACAGCCACAATTACTTGGGCCTTTGGCACTTTATATACCAAAAAGAAAGCGGCTAGTTTTAATCCTTATTTTAGTTTAGGACTTCAAATGTTTATTTCCAGTATATTCATTTTTGCTTTTACAGGAGCAACAGGAATGAGCATTAAACTTTCTGAAATTCCTGCGAGTGCTTGGTGGCCTATTGTATATTTAGTGGTTTTTGGCTCAATACTAACGTTTATTGCTTTTATATATGCATTGCAAAAACTCCCTACGGAACTAAGTAGTCTTTATGCTTATATCAATCCTATAATTGCTGTGCTTCTTGGAGCACTTCTCTTTGATGAGCCTTTAAGCTTTGCTATTATTGTTGGTGGGGGCATTACCTTGACTGGATTATATCTGATCAATTTTGCAATGCGAAGAAAAAAAAGCAGCATTAAATCAAAATAAATTTTATGGTTTAAACGTAATTACCATCTGCCAATATTTATTTGATGTTAAAAAAACAAATAATTTCCTAAATCAGGAAATAAAGCGCTGTTTTGTGCGTTTAATATGTTTTGTGCAAACAAAAAACTAGTATTTATTTTCAATCGTATTATAATTTAATTTCCAAACCCCCACTAATCCTTGTGACCATTCCTAATTTTGGGGATGGTTATTTTTTTGGGGTATAACCGAACTCGATCTTTGATCCTGAAAACCAATTTCTACATTAGCATTTTGTAAAAGTACCGTAACTGTGTTAATTTTAAACAAAAACAAATATTGCCAATTTAAAACAACTTCGCTTTTTGTATTTTTGCCCAAACTATTTCTATGAAATCCTTTTTCTACAAATACAGAATTTTTTTTGGAGTCTTACTGGTATTTTCCATCATTGTGGTTTCGCTTTTCTATACAGCCTTAAAACCTAAAAAAACGCTACCTATTTACAATCCATCTGATGTAAACCCTGAGTTGGTTGACAGCACTGTACAATATGTTAGCAAATACCATACAATAGCTGATTTTTCTTTTACCAATCAAAACGGAAAAATCATTACACAAAAAGATTATGATGGCAAAGTATATGTGGCCGATTTTTTCTTTACTACCTGTGGTTCGATTTGTCCTAAAATGACCACTAATCTTGTCGATGTGCAAAATGCCATAAAAAACAATCCGAAAGTAAAGTTGCTTTCGCTAACCGTATTCCCGGAAACCGATAGTGTTCCAGCTTTGAAAGCTTATGCTCAAAAATATGGTGTCATAGATGCTAAATGGAATTTGGTAACTGGCGACAAAAAAGACATTTACACCATGGCCAGAAAATCGTATTTGGCTGTAAAAATGGGCAAGCCCGAAGAGCTTTTTGATATGGTACATACCGAGAATTTTGTATTGGTCGATCAAAAAAAGAGAGTTCGCGGTTTTTATGACGGAACCAAAAAAGAAGAGATTCAACGATTAATTGAAGATATAAACTGGCTTTGTTTAGACGAAAAAAACTAAGTTAACTTACAATTAACTACCTTGTTTATAAATAAAAATGTATTTTTGCAATCTAAATTGAATCTAAATAAGCTTTGCAAACAACTACATTACATTCTCTCAAGAAAGGACAAAAAGCCATCATACTGGAATTTGATATCGACGCAATACCTCTAAAATTATTAGAAATGGGTTGTTTGCCAGGTAATGAAGTCGAATTACTTCAAATAGCTCCATTGGGAGATCCTTTATATTTAGATATTAATGGTTCGCATGTTGCTATTAGAATTGAAACTGCTCGTCAAATTGAAGTTGAACTAATCAAAACCAATTTGTAATGAGTCTTCAAAATATCAATGTTGCCCTTATCGGAAACCCTAATGTTGGAAAAACTTCAATTTTCAATCAACTTACAGGATTAAATCAACAAGTAGGGAATTACCCTGGAATTACTGTTGAAAAAAAAATAGGTTTTTGTAAATTACCAAATAATGTAAAAGCTAATATTCTAGACCTACCAGGAACTTACAGTCTAAATGCTAGTTCGATGGACGAAAGTGTTGTAATTGAACTTTTATTAAACAAAAACGACAAACTTTTTCCTGATGTTGCAGTAGTGATAACAGATGTCGAAAATCTGAAACGAAATCTACTGATTTATACCCAAATAAAAGACCTGGAAATTCCTACAATTTTAGTTGTTAATATGGCTGATCGTATGGATAACAAAGGGATTAGTCTTGATATTCCATATTTAGAGGAACAATTAAAAACCAAAATTGCTTTGGTTAGTACGCGCAAAGGAACTGGAATCGAAGAGCTAAAACATCTAATTGTTTCGTACAAAACCATTTCGAAAGAACCTTGTTTGAATGCTTCTGTAATAGATAAAGATTATTTTGATAATTTACAAAAAGCGTTTCCAAATCAATTGGTTTATAAATTATGGTTGGTCATAACTCAAGATGTCAATTTTTCGAATTTAGATCGGAATGAAATTCGAAATACGTTTACCAAATCACATTCGGATTTAAAACGTTTACAACAAAAAGAAACTATAAAACGCTATCAATTCATCAATAACACCTTAAAACAAGGAATGCAGATTGATGTTTCGATAGCAAAAGATTTTAGAGCCAAATTAGACCAATTTTTGACCCATAAATTTTGGGGGTATTTCATTTTCTTGTCCATTCTATTCCTTATTTTTCAGTCTATTTTTAATTGGTCAACCATCCCAATGGACTTTATCGACAATACCTTTGCTTCATTGAGCAGTTGGGTTGCCGAAACATTACCAAACGGAATTTTGACTGATTTACTATCGCAAGGAATCATTCCAGGAATTGGCGGAGTTATTATTTTTATTCCACAAATTGCCTTTTTGTTTTTATTCATTTCCGTATTAGAAGAAAGCGGTTATATGAGTCGTGTGGTTTTTTTGATGGATAAAATTATGCGTCGATTTGGGTTATCTGGAAAAAGCGTAGTCCCATTAATCTCAGGGACTGCCTGTGCTATTCCTGCCATTATGGCTACTCGAAACATCGAAAACTGGAAGGAACGATTGATTACCATTTTGGTAACACCTTTTATTACGTGTTCGGCTAGGCTTCCAGTTTATGCAATTATCATCGCTTTAGTCATTCCAAACGAACGTGTTTTCGGTATTTTAAACCTGCAAGGACTAACTTTGATGCTTTTATATCTTTTAGGCTTTGCAACAGCAGTTGTATCGGCATATATTTTGAATAAAATATTAAAACTAGAAAACAAAACCTATTTTGTAGTCGAAATGCCTAGCTATAAAATGCCTCTTTTGAAAAATGTAGGTATTAATGTTGTCGAAAAAACGAAAGCTTTTATTGTAGGTGCAGGAAAGATCATCTTAGCAATATCCATTATTTTATGGTTTTTAGCTTCTTATGGCCCAGGAAAAGATTTTAATGAGGCAGAAGCGATTGTTAAAGAAAGAACTATTAATAACCCTTTAAATGAAACCGAATTTGAAAATGCTGTGGCCTCTCAGAAATTAGAAAATTCATACATTGGTATTATGGGAAGAGCCATCGAACCTGTTATTACACCTTTGGGCTACGATTGGAAAATTGGAATCGCCCTTATTAGTTCCTTTGCCGCTCGTGAAGTATTTGTAGGTACATTGGCCACCATTTATAGTGTTGGTGATAGTGACAATGAAAGTACTATAAAAAACAAAATGCAGGAAGAAATTTACCCAGAAACTGGTAAACCTGTTTTTAATTTTGCTACTGGAATTTCCTTGCTTTTATTTTATGCTTTCGCCATGCAATGTGCTAGTACATTAGCCATTACCAAAAAAGAAACCAACTCTTGGAAATGGCCACTACTACAACTCTCATTTATGAGTCTTTTGGCATATTTTACAGCTCTAATTGCTTATCAAATTTTAAAATAATGTATTATGTTTCAAGAAATTGTCGCATTTGGCATCTTAATAATTGCAGTTGTTTTTTTGGTTCGAAAATATTTTTTCAAAAAAAAATCGGATAAAAACTGTGGCAATGGTGATTGTGGCTGTAGTTAGATAAATAAAAAAGGTTTTAAAAGCTTCTTTTATATGCTTTACAAAAACACTTCGACTCGGAGTAGGTAAAAACCTAATTTTTATCATAAACTCCTTGTATTTCATTTTTTTATCTTAATTTTAGTCTGTTTCTAAACTAAAATTATGTTGTTATGAAAAAAGTATTCATTAAAGGGTTTATCGTATCGAGTGCGTTATTGTTAGTCATTTCTTGTAAAAAAGAAGAACCTGTTACTGCAGCAATAGATGTTAATCAAATTAAAGAAGAAATTCAAGCTAAGGAAAATGAATTTGCCGAAACATACAATTCTGGCATAATGAAAAACATAGGTTATTTTGCAGATGATGCCATCACATTTCCGCAAAACAATCAACCGATAAATGGCAAAGAAGCAATTATAGAATATTTGAAATCTCATATTGACACTGTTGCAAACACAAAAAAAGTATCCTTCACTACAAATGAGGTGTTTGTTTCTAATGATGGAGAACAAGTTGTTGAGCTTGGGAATTATGAAATAAAAGATTCTGCTCAGGCCGTAATAAATTCAGGCAATTATATGACCTTATTTGTAAAGAAAGATGGAAAATATTATTCGCTAAGAGACATGAGCACCTCTAATTCATACAAATAGAAGAGAGTTCATTATAAACATCACAAAAGGCTGTTGAAACTTATTTCAACAGCCTTTTGGTTTTAAAACGGATTCCCCTCGAAGCAATCTTTGTTACTACAAAATTAAATATAAACTCATAAGTCAATTCTTATATTCAATTTTTTAAGATTTTATTTGCGACTCTGGACTTTGCGAGAAACATCCAAACCCAAGCTCTACTACAGGAAAACTTTGTGAGATCAACAAATTCTACACTTAGTTACGTTTTTAAAAAATTTTACTGGACAACAATAATTCAATTTAGTAAATTCAAAACACAAAAAAACCCCGAAATTCAGGGTTTGATTGAATATCCATTTTATAATTAACGTCTTCTTCCTCCACCGCCTCTAAAACCGCCGCCGCCGCCGCCACTTGAACGGAAACCGCCGCCACTAATGTTTGAATGGGATGTTGCAGGTCGATTTGAAGCTCTATTAGACAATGAACTCCCCGTATTTCTATGAGACGTAGAGGGTCTGCTTGAGGTTCTATTGGATAAAGCTCCACTCTTATTTGAATGAGACGTAGAGGGTCTTTTGTTATCTCTTGTAGAAACAGAATTTCGATTATGGTTACTATTATTACCTATGTTATTGTTACGATTATGGTTGTTGCCAATGTTATTTCGATTATTTCCAATATTGTTTCTGTTTCTATTATTACTATTTATATTATTATGCGAAATTCTGTTTGAAGTATGTCTGCTGTTATTGTTATAGTTATTAAAACTATTATGATTCACATAAACATTTGTATTGTGGTATCCATATCCGCCATGATAATGTCCCCAGTGATTGCTACGATAAATACCAACAGCCATTACTGTTGCAAACCCAAACCAAGGAGGATAAAAACCATAATAGTAAGGAGGATAATAAGGAACATAAGCTGGTGAATACACATATTGCACAATTGGTGCTTGTTCTACTACCACAGTCGTTGTGGTTGCAGGCACATTTACCGTTACAGGGTCATCGCCTGTATAGGCAGGGTTTGCAGTTACTCCCCCACTTCCTTTTGGAGCTGGCTCTACAATATAATCCTTTCCGTACAAATCCTTGTCCCCAACAATTTGCATCGTTACCTTTTTATTTTTGTCTTTTGATACAAATATAACAGCCACATCTTGGGTTTCATCTTTGCTGATAGGATCTCTAAGAATAAACGTAAAGTCGTCTCCCTCTTTTTTAGTTTCTACTTTTATAAAATCAACTTTCTTATCATCATTTAAATCCAAATTATTGATTTTTTTATCATTATCATTCAATGATTTTTCAAAATCCTCTATTGTTTTTGACTTTTGGAAAAGATCCAAAACGGCATAAAGATCTAAATTGTCTCCAGGCAACCCTAGTTCACCAGAATCATTTTGCGAATAAACAGCGGTGCCAAACCAACTCACAGTCATTATTATAGCTAATAAAAAACGTATTTTCATAATATCAGTTTTTAATTTGTTATGTAAATATAGTAAAGAAAACTTAATAATTTATTGTCAAAATTTATAATGAGTTGAGCAACTAATCAAAAAAGGCTACAAGCAACTAAACACAATACATCCAGTTATTATTCAGCAACATATAAACAATAATAATTTAATTTTTTTTCACGAATAGATTACTAGCAATCTTATTAGAAATCACAAAATCGTTATTGTTTACTCTAATTTTGACAGACAAATCGAATGTTTCCTTTGATAAGACTTCAATTTTGGTTCCCAAACCAATTTGTTGTTTATCCAGATATTTAAGAAACTCTGATGAATTGTCTTTTACGCCCACACAAATTCCAACTTGATTAGCGTGTAACTCTGACAGTAATTGTTTTTCGATGGTAATAATACGCCCTTGCGCATCTGGTATTGGATCTCCGTGCGGATCTTCGGTAGGATTCCCTAGGAAATCATCTAATTTATTGATCAGTTTTTCTGATTTGATGTGTTCCAACTGTTCGGCAACATCGTGTACTTCATCCCAAGAAAAATCGAGCTTTTCGACCAAAAAAACCTCCCATAAACGATGTTTACGAATAATCATTTTAGCAGCAAGTTTTCCGTTATCGGTAAGCGAGACGCCTTGGTATTTTTTATAATTTACCAAATCTTTATCGGCCAATTTTTTTAGCATATCTGTAACCGACGAAGCTTTGGTTTCCATCATTTCAGCAATAGCATTGGTGCTTACTTCGCCGTCGAGATTAACCGTTAAGTGATAAATCGATTTCAAATAATTTTCTTCAGAGAAAGTCATATTCTTTTTTAAGTTTCTAAGCTACTGAGCTACCGAGTCACTAAAATTCTAAAACAAAAAGAACCACAGCTCTCAGCATCTAAATACCTTTATTTAACAATCAGTAAAGGTATGGCAATTTTATGTCGCAAGCGATCTACTGTAGTTCCAAAAAGCAAATCTTTAATTCCAGTATGCCCATGTGTTCCCATGATTAATATATCAAAATTACCTTTGTTGACCAATTTAGGAATCACTGTATTGGGCTTCCCAAAACCTAAAACTGTTTTAACTTGAAAGCCTTTTTCTTGAAACATTCGTTTGTATTCTAACAAAAATGTTTCATCTACGGTGGTTTCATGGTCATCTATATGTTTGCCATACATCATTGCTCCTACAGATTCGACAACATGAATTAAAGTGTAATTGGCTTCTTGTCCTCCCATTTTAAAAGCATAATTTATGGCATTCTCATCGGCATAAGTAAAATCTACAGCAATAGCAATATTTTTATTGTCCTGAACCGTTGTTGCCGTGAATTTTAAATTCATTTTATGAGGCGAATGATTTTGAATATTTAATCTGGCTTTGGAGATAAAAGGTTTCAGGATGATGTAAAGCAACAAAAATAAAAAACC
The DNA here is from genome assembly GCF_040045115.1 of Flavobacterium adhaerens. Lineage (NCBI taxonomy): Bacteria > Pseudomonadati > Bacteroidota > Flavobacteriia > Flavobacteriales > Flavobacteriaceae > Flavobacterium > Flavobacterium adhaerens. Next base: position 249,219 of record NZ_JBDLZX010000003.1, read on the forward strand.
TAAAGCCAACGGAACTACAGTTAACCATAAAACAATTGGATTATCAGATGTTTCTAACCATCCTTGTATCTCAGAATACACCAGTTTTGCATTTAATGAAACGATGATAATTGCAATTAACCAAGCTGCTATTTGCGTCCATTTTCCTATATGGTAGCCTTTCATTTTTGATGGGTCACTTACAAAATGAATAAGCGGAATAATGGCGAAACCGAGCTGTAAACTCAAAACAACCTGACTTAAAACCAATAATTTACCCGTAACACTTTCGCCATAAATTAAAATCACGACTACAGCAGGCACAATGGCAATCAATCGGGTTAATATTCTTCGTACCCAAGGTTGGATTCTCAAATTCAAATACCCTTCCATCACGATTTGTCCTGCCAATGTTCCAGTAACTGTCGAACTTTGGCCAGCCGCAATTAAGGCCACCGCAAACAAAATAGGGGCCCATTTCGTCCCTAACAAAGGTTGCAAAAAGCGGTAAGCATCTTGAATTTCGGCCACTTCATGCATTCCATTTTTAAAAAAGGTTGCAGCGGCTAAAATTAAAATTGCAGCATTTACAAAAAATGCCAAGTTTAAGGCAATTGTCGAGTCGATCAAATTGTACTTTATTGCCTGTTTGATGCCTCTATCATCCCGGCTAAATTTTCGAGTTTGTACCAAGGAAGAATGCAGATATAAATTATGTGGCATTACCGTTGCACCAATGATCCCTATAGCGATATATAATGCCGATTCATTGGGCAAAGAAGGGATCAACCCTAAAAGTACCTTATCCATTTCGGGTTGGGCAAAAATCATCTCAAAAATAAAAGAAAACCCAATAATGGCGACCAATGCAATAATAAAAGCCTCCATCTTGCGGATACCTTTATTCATCAAAAAAAGCAATAAAAAAGTATCTAAAACCGTAATCATTACAGCTTCGATTAACGGAATCCCAAAGAGTAAGTTGATCCCGATTGCCATTCCTAAAACCTCAGCCAAATCACAGGCTGCAATAGCAATTTCGGCCAAAAAGTACAAGATATAATTAATCCCTTTCGAATACGTTTCTCTCGAAGCCTGAGCTAAATCGCGCTGGGTAACAATTCCGAGTCTGGCACTTAAACTTTGCAAAAGCAAAGCCATTAAATTACTCATCAATAAAACCCAAAGTAAAGAATACCCAAACTGGCTTCCTCCGGCAATGTCAGTAGCCCAATTCCCAGGATCCATATACCCCACACTTACCAAATAAGCAGGACCTAAAAAGGCTAATATTCTTTTGAAAACGGATTTTTTATTTTGAGTGGCCACCGATTGGTGTACTTCTTCAAGTGATTTTCCCATTGCATATCATGACTAACTGAAGCAAATATATACAAAAATCATATTAATCAAATATTTTTTTTAGTTAAGTCTAAAATTTAAATCCAAATTAAATACAATCTGGACATAAGCCCGATAGCGTAAAATTGACTTGCTTAACCAAATAATTTTTGGGAAAATCGTATTCCTTTTGATTCTATTAAAAACACTTTTAAATCACTAAACTAGTACTTTTTAAAAAATTATTTTGTTTGTAAAATATTATTTTTAGTTTTGTCTAAAAATTAATTTTATAAAATGAAATATTTATTTTTAGTGTTATCGTTGTTTTTGTATTGCAATACTTTTTCACAAAACACAATTCCGAATGTCAAAAAAGACACTCTGGAAAAGAAAAATGATAAAAACGAACTCAACGAAGTAGTCATTACGGGAACTCTAAAACCCGTAAAAAGACTGGAGAGTGCTGTTCCAGTTGAAGTTTATACACCTGTATTTTTCAAAAAAAACCCAACTCCAAGTATCTACGAAGCTTTGCAAAATGTAAATGGCGTACGACCTCAACTCAACTGTGGGGTTTGTAACACGGGCGATATTCACATCAATGGATTAGAAGGGCCTTATACTGCCGTTATGATAGATGGCATGCCCATCGTTAGCAGTTTATCGACCGTTTATGGTTTATCTGGAATTCCGAATTCACTAGTGGAGCGCATTGAAATTGTAAAAGGCCCCGCATCTTCTTTGTACGGAAGTGAAGCGGTTGGTGGACTCATCAACATCATTACCAAAAACCCGAATAATACGCCTAAATTTTCTGCCGATGTTTTTACAACTTCTTGGCTGGAAACCAATGTCGATTTGGGTGGAAAATTCAACATTGGCAAAAAAGCTACTTCGTTACTAGGTTTAAATTATTTCAATTACGGACAAACCATAGACAATGACAACGATGGTTTTACAGATGTTACAGCACAAAACCGAATTTCGGTCTTTAACAAATGGAATTTTGCCCGCAATCAAAACCGACTATTTACTATGGCAGTTCGCGGTTTGTATGAAGATCGCTGGGGTGGCGACATTGATTGGGAGAAAAAATACCGTGGGGGCGATGAAATTTATGGCGAAAGTATTTATACCAAACGAGGAGAGCTTCTAGGAAGTTACCAATTACCCACAACCGAAAAACTGATGCTTTCTTTTTCGGGAACAATGCACTTTCAAGATAGTCGTTACGGAACTACCTCGTACATTGCCAACCAAAAAATTGGTTTTGCGCAACTGATTTGGGACAAAAAAATCAAAAAAAATGATTTATTGGCTGGAATCGCAACTCGTTATACTTATTATGACGATAACACGCCAGCTACGGCAATTTTAAACGAAAACAATCCAGAAAAAACATGGCTTCCGGGGGTTTTTGCTCAGGACGAAATTAGTTTTAATGAAAAACAGAAAGTCCTTTTAGGTATGCGATACGATTACAATTCGATTCACGGGAATATTTTCACACCGAGATTTGCCTATAAATGGAAAATAAACGACAATGACATTCTACGTTTCAATGCTGGAACCGGATTTAGAGTAGTTAATTTATTTACCGAAGATCATGCTGCTCTGACTGGTTCACGCGAAGTAGTAATTGCCGATAATTTGGATCCCGAGAAATCCATCAACGCTAATTTGAATTATATCAAAAAAATATATTTCTCAAATGGCACATTTTTAGGAATCGAAACCACAGCTTTTTACACCCGATTTAGCAATAAAATTGTATCCGATTATGAGACCGATCCTAACAAAATCATCTATACCAACATTAACGGTTATGCTTTGAGTCAAGGAATTAGCTGCAATGCCGATCTTAATTTTACCAACGGTTTAAAATTTATTCTCGGAGCAACCTATATGGATGTTTCTAATGTAGAAAACGGTGTAAAAACCAGACCTTACTTAACCGAAAATTTCACGGCAACTTGGAGCGTTTCGTATAAAATAAATCTTTGGCATTTATCTATTGATTATACTGGAAATCTTTATAGCCCGATGAAACTGCCATTGCTCAACGAATACGATCCCAGAAATCCAAATTCGCCTTGGTACAGTTTGCAAAACATTCAGTTTACCTATTCAGGCTGGAAAAACTTCGAATTGTATGCAGGCATCAAAAACCTGCTTAACTTTACTCCAATGCGTGACAATCCGTTCCTGATTTCGAGAACCGAAGATCCTTTTGATAAAAATGTGCAATATGATGCGAACGGAAAGGTTTTAGTTACTCCCGATAATCCTTATGGTTTGACTTTTGACACTACTTATGTTTATGGGCCGAATCAGGGAATCAGGGGGTTCTTTGGGTTGCGGTATAACTTGTTTTAAATGAAAAAAGCAGTTTACATACTATTGATTTTCTTTTGGACGATTCCTGCTTGTTTTGCCCAACTCAAAACCTATACTTTTGAAGAAGCCGAACAACTATCCAAAGAGAATCCAAAGCCGTTTGTGGTTTTCATTCATACTTCCTGGTGTAAGTACTGTAAAATGATGGAAAATTCGACATTCAAAAATCCTGAAATAATTTCACGATTGAATACCAATTTCTATTTTATCTCTTTAGATGCCGAACACAAAAAGGACATTCGTTTTAACAATTACACTTTTCAGTATAAACCAAATGGTCAAAACACGGGAGCTCATGAATTGGCTATAGCACTTGCCTCTATTGAGTCGCAAATTGTCTTTCCTACAGTTACAATTTTAGCTTCAAATTATACTATCAATATTCAAAAACAATCCTATTGTAATCCTAAAGAATTCCGTATTATTTTGGAAACTATTTTAAATTAAGAAAAGAGTATCTCTTCTACAATAAATCGAGACATAATTTGTTTATAAGTTTACTTAAACCTTCATTAAACTCAAAAAAGATATAAAATCATTAGCATAGACTTAAAAAAACCAACAATAATCAAAAAAAATTTAAATCTAATATTAAAAACAAATTAAGTTTATTTTAATTGGGAGTGTTGCTAAAACTACACTAAGTTTGCAAAATAATTCTTGTAAACCTGATTTGTCCCCTATCCCAGTCTACAAGATTGTCTATCAAATAGTAACAATGAATTTATTAAAAAAAATAAGAGTTTATTTTAAAAAAAAAGATGTAATTAAAAGGCAGTTAGATCAGTCTATTCCAAATTTTCATTTATACAATTCTGAACTTAAAACCATTGTTTTTATTCACACAGATATTCCAAAACCAGATAAAGATTCGGGTTCCAATAGACTTAAGGAGATCATATTAGCCTTTAAAGAGCAAAACTACAATTGCATTGTTTGTGTTGAAAATACTTTTAGAAAAAACAAATATGCAAAGTACTTTTCGGATTTAGGAATTATCGTTTTTGTAGAAACCAATCAGTATCCTAATTATTTGTCTTTTTTGCAAGCTATTCCTAATGTAGATTTTATTTGGTACGGAGGCCCAAATGCTTTAAATGATTTTTTTAAAAAAGTTTCAAAAGCTTTACCAAAAACAAAAACTATTTTTGATATGGTGGATCTCCATTTTTTGCGTTATCAACGAGCCATTAAAATACAACCTACCCGAATTTCGCTCAGAAAAAAGCATCAAAAATTTTTGCATATCGAAACAAAGTTGGCTAAAAATACAGATTATGTCATCACTATTTCGGATATCGAAAAAAAAATCATGGAAGAGTATATCGACCCAACCAAATTGATTACAATTTCGAATATTCATTATCCTAAAATTAAAAAAGAAAATACTTTACCTTTTGAACAACGAAAAGATTTATTATTTATAGGTTCTACTCACGATCCTAACATTGATGCCGTTTATTATCTTTACAAAGAAATAATGCCAATTGTTTGGCAAAAGTTACCAGATATCAAGGTAAATATCATAGGCAACATCAATAAAAAAATCAATTGTATTTTCGATTCAAGATTTGTTTTTAAAGGTTATGTCCCAGATGTCGAATCGTATTTTACTCATTCTAAAATGATGGTAGCTCCTTTGCGTTATGGTGCTGGTGTAAAGGGAAAAATAGGTCAGGCATTCGAATATTATTTACCAACTATCACTACTACTGTAGGAGCCGAAGGAATGCAATTGGTACATCAAAAAAATGCAATAATAGATGATACCAAAGAAGGATTTGCCAATGCAATTATCGAAATATATAACCATAAAGAACTATGGCAAAAATTTCACGACAATTCAGAACAAAGTTTAGAACCTTTTTCTAAAGATAAAATCAAAGAACAAATTGTAAGGTTTAAGTAGTTTGACTTAATTATGTACTAGCAAAAGTACTAGCTATAAATTAAAGTAAAATACTAAGTTACTTAGAACGGTTTTGTATTTTACCTAATTTTAAAATGACAACTTCCAATCTTTCAAGAGTTAAAGATCTTATCTAATACTTTGTAATTTTTTTCAAGAGTATGATTTTCGGTAAAAAAAGAAATCGCTTCAGAACTAACTTTATCATAAAAATCAGAATCTGATAGCAATTGAACAATATGTTTTGCGAACTCATTTTCTTCATAGGCTATCAAACAGCCATTATGAGTTTTATTCAACAAACCATCAACACCTCTTTCATTACAAACCACAGGAAGTCCAAAGGATAAAGCTTCAATAACTTTAATTTTTAGACCAGTTCCACTCAACATGGGGCAAATTGCAACTTTGGTTTGTTGATAAACTGAATCTAAATCTTCAACAAAAAGAATCTTTTCTACATTATCAAAATCCTCAATATAGTTACAAATTTTACCCACCACGGCTATTTTAAAAGACTGGTCGAACAAAGGATAGACTGCACTAAAAAACCATTTGGCTCCTTTTATATTATGGTCGTTATCACTCGCTACGTAAAGCAAATCGTACTTGTCAACTCTTTCAGTCTGCTTTTTTTGAGGCAAAACGTGAGTAAGCAATTCTATTGGTTTATTAACAAACTGAGAAAATAAATATTTTTCTTCAATAGAAATGACCAAAATTTTATCAAATGATTTCAGAATATCAATTTCTTTGGCAAAAAAATCACCTAGGTTAAATTCTTTTTTTAATTGAAATTGTGACGTCATAAAATCATGAGTATCAATCATTAATTTGGCATTTTTCAGATCCTTCTTATTTTTAATCAACTTTGCCCAATAGATATATGAAATCAAAACAATATCATACTCATTATTTTTTAAAATAGTAGTAAAGAAATCTATATGCCCTAAACGAGTTCTATCAAACAATCCTATTTTAGTCCCTATTTTGGCTCCAATTTTATTAGGAAGTGAAAAATAGAAAAAATACTTCAGCTTATTTTTTTTTCGGATAAAACGAGGTAATAAATAGCCTTTTGTAACTAGTTTTTCTTTTTCAAGTTGCTCTATTTCCTTACTGGTAAACTCATCCGTATCCAAACCCACAAAATCCACATCAATCTTTTTGTTTTTAAAATATTCAAGTAAAGACAAGGCTCTTGCATTATTCCCCTGCGTTTTAAGTAATGGATTTTCAGGATAGAAATATAAAATTTTCATAAATTAATTCGTATAGTGTTTTTTTGTACTGTTAATCTTGTGCTTATTGCTTAGAAAAAAATTGTTGGTCCATCTGTTCAAAATAGGATTCACAACTAAACTTTTCCATAGCCGCTTCATGAATTTCTTCAGGAGTAAATCTACTCGCGTCTTTAATACAATCATCAAAAAAATCAAAAATAGATTCCTCTATAATCTTTGGGAGTAAATATGCTCCAGGCTGTTTTTCTGCTACCAATTTAGGCAAAATTCCAACAGCAGTTCCTGCAATTGATCTTCCACAGGCAAGTGATTCAATGGTAACCATTCCAAAGCTTTCAGAATAAGATGGATAGAAAACGATATCTGCTTTAGTGTAAGCAAGCTCATTAATGTTATCAATAGTAAGTCCCACTAAAAGAGTTGAATTCTTTAAATTTTTAAACAATTCGGAATTATTAGAATTATTTGTAGCAATAAGAAGTTTCCAGTTCGTTTGAGCCTCTGTAAGTTTTGCTAATTCTAGCAATTCGGAAATACCCTTACCATATTCTAATCGCCCTATATAAACTACTGTTTTATAATCTGTTCTTTCCTTCTCAATTGGATAAAATTTATTCTTATCAATACAATTGGGCACAATACTGATTTTGTCTTTTTTTATACCATAATATTTGATAAGATGCTCTTTGACATTAGATTCTACTGCAATTATTTTTTTGGCATTTTGACTTGCCTTCATTTGCAATCGAGCCACTCTACTTAATTTATTACCCTTTCTTCCATAATCTAATTCCATTTTATGATAACAGCCATGAGAAATCATATAATCTGTAGGATAAAAAGCTGTAGGCTCACCATTGCTAATCACGATATTATTTGGTCGATAATTTAGCCAAAGAAAAGCTGTCGTGTATCTTGCAATGTACTTATCTCTTCTCTTTTGAAAATGCCTGTAGTTAAATAATTTCCAATACGATTTTCCAAAGAAACTGTTTTTTAAATAATCTTCATCGATAATTTTAGTTGAAACTCCTCTAGCTTGCAAATATTCATCCAAATAATGCACCATCCGTTCGGCTCCACCTGCATTTGATTTCCCATTAAGAAATACCAAAAATACCCTACTCGTTTTTTTCATTTACTCAAATTTTAAAAATCAATCTGTTCATGATTAAGGAATATCCTTTTAGAAAAAAAACCATTTTTTCTTTATTTGCTTCCAATTACTTTGGTAAATCACCCCAAAGTAAATTTTACTTAATTGCTCAATCGATAATTGTTTCCTTTCAATAGAATATTGCTTTTGATAATGATATACTTTAAATAAATTTCCTATTGGGTATAAAGTAATTAGTTTGGTTTTCAATAAATATTCGCCATATATCACACATTCGGAAGGAGAGTAACTCTTTTTGTCAATTTCATTAAAAAAGTCTTCAAAAGTCATATTTAGATCTTTTAAAAAAACCTCGTTAAAATGCCTCCAAACTTTAGAACTCCAAATATATGGTGAAGGCCCATAGTCCCATTCCTTTCCTTTATTCCCAAAAAAAGGACGAGTGTCTCGCAAAGCTCTTTTAAAGAAAACATTATCCGAATCCATTCCAAGTCTTTCATCAATTTCTAATAAATCTTTAGATTCCTGCATGACAGTATAAGGCGTATTATCATCATACATAAAATCGGAAAAATAAAAATCTTTTATAAACATAGAATCCGAGTCTATCGAAAGGTAATTTTCGCAAATATTCAATTTGTACACATTACATTTTATAATCTGCTGGTAGCGCCAACCGTTTGTTATTGATGTTGTCGTAATTTCAGAATCACGAATCACTTTATATTTCTTAAAACAATCTGGCTTCAAAAAATCAAAATGGTCATCATTAACAGAGATTACAACTGGAATATTATCCCGATTAAACTTATCAATTGAGTCCAATAGTTGATAAACGGTTTCAAAATCTGGCTGATATGTTTTAATAAAAATAATGAGTTTGTGCATAAGAAACTTTTTAACATGGCTAATCAAATTCAAATATAATGTTATTTCGTTTGTTATTAAAAGCATTAATGAAGCTATAATTTGAAACCCAACTATAACAAAACTTTATGTTTCAAATAAAATTCATGTAACTAAACTTTGTACCTTTGTAGTTTAAAAATTTAAACGTAAAAACATAAAGATATGTATCCAGAAGAAATGGTAAAACCAATGCAAGCTGAATTGACAGCTGTAGGGTTTCAAGATTTACATAGTGCAGAAGCAGTTGATAATGCAATTAAGGCCGAAGGAACAACCTTAGTAGTTGTGAACTCTGTTTGTGGTTGTGCAGCAAGAAATGCGCGCCCAGGAGCAGCAATGAGTTTAAAAGGGGCTAAAAAACCAGATCATTTAATAACCGTTTTTGCTGGAGTTGACAGAGAGGCTGTAGATGCTGCAAGACAACATATGTTTCCTTTTCCTCCATCATCACCAAGTATGGCATTGTTCAAAAACGGAGAATTGGTTCACATGCTAGAACGTCACCACATCGAAGGTCGTCCTGCTGAAATGATCGCCGAAAACTTACAAGACGCTTTCAACGAATTTTGCTAAATTCGAGTTATCAAAATTGTTAAAATCCTGCTTTTTGCAGGATTTTCTATTTTAGGACTTTCCTATTTTTATAAAACCCCATTTTCTACCTATTTCAAAAAAAAAAAATCAAAATCAAAAAAAATCAATTTTACCAGCCTTTTTGCCTCAAAAGACATTGCTAAATTCCATAACTTAGACTACGTTTTAAAAAAAATCAAAAAACGTTCTGATCTTAGATAGCGTTCCATTTTCAAAAAAGCATAAAATGGTAAAAAATAAAACAACCGAAACCAAAAACAGTGTATCCGATTTTATAAATACTGTTGAAAATGCTACGAAAAGAAACGATTCGTTAGCATTGATTGAAATCATGCAAAACCAAACGGGTTTTGAGCCCAAGATGTGGGGACCAAGTATTATCGGTTTTGGAAGTTATCATTACAAATATGCCAGCGGTCATGAAGGCGATGCTCCACTCGTTGGGTTTTCTCCAAGAAAAGATGCTATTTCCTTATACCTTTATCAATCTTTTGAAAATAAAGAAAAATTACTCTCCGAATTTGGCAAATACAAAGCGGGAAAAGGATGTATTTATATCAAAAAAATGGCGGACATCGATGTTGAAGTTTTAAAAAAGATGATTTCCACATCTGTTGAATATCTAAAAGAATTGTACCCTTCATAATTACAAAATGTTTACACTTTTACTACTTATTATCATTTTAGGAATTTCATTATTTCTTTTTTTACAGCATCCTCAATTCGGAAAAAAACCATCTGGAGAAAGGCTTTTGCAAATACAAAAATCTCCAAACTACAAAAACGGGAAATTCCAAAACGAACATTTTACTCCTGATTTGACCGAAGGTTATACGATGGCTGGTGTTTTGTTTGAATTTTTATTTAAGAAAATAGAAGGCAGAAGTCCTATAGAAAAAATCCCTTCAGTTAAAACAGATTTATTGAATTTGCCAATAGAAAAAGACATACTCGTTTGGTTTGGTCATTCCTCTTATTTTATCCAGATTGAAGGCAAAAAAATATTAGTAGATCCTGTTTTTAGTGGTAATGCTTCTCCAATTCCTGGCACTACAAAATCCTTTGATGGAGCTGATATTTATACCACCGAAGATTTACCCGAAATTGATTATTTATTGATTACTCACGATCATTACGATCATCTAGATTATAAAACTATTTTGAAATTAAAAAACAAAGTCAAAAAAGTGATTTGCGGTCTCGGTGTAGGTTCGCATTTTGACTTTTGGGGATTTCCTATTGAAAATATAATCGAAAAAGATTGGTATGAAACGATAGAATTAGATTCGAATATCATACTTTATACTGCTCCAACTAGGCATTTTTCAGGTAGAGGATTACATCGTTGTAACACTCTTTGGCTCGCTTATATTTTAGAAACCAAAGATTTTAAAATGTATCTTGGCGGAGATAGTGGCTATGACACCCATTTTGCCGAAACTGGGGCAAAACATGGTCCTTTTGATTTGGCACTAATTGACAACGGACAATACGACATCAAATGGAAATACATTCATAACTTGCCCGAAGAAGTCATTCAAGCTGCAAAAGATTTAAAAACCAAAAAACTTTTTCCTATCCATTCCAGTAAATTTAAATTGGCCAATCATGCCTGGAACGAGCCTTTGAAAAAAATAACCGAATTGAATTCTGCCCTAGAGAATCCATTCCCATTAGTGACTCCAAAAATTGGCGAATTGGTAGAACTACAAAATGAAAAACAAGAATTCCAACAATGGTGGAAAAACATAAAATAACTTTTAAACGCTAAAAAAGTGAAACTAAAAACCAATTTATTACTAATCGTTTTACTGGCTTCTTTCCAGTTATTCTCTCAAAACACTTATGTCTTTTTGGGGTCTTATTGCGCTGATCCTTCGAAAGAATCTATCTTAGTGTATCAATTAAATCTTTCAAACGGACAACTAACCAAAGTAGCTTCTGCCAAAGACCTAATCAATCCTTCCTATTTGACGGTTTCTCCAAACGGAAAATATGTCTATGCCTGTACAGATACCAAAACTCCAAAAGCAGGAAGTGTGAGTAGTTTTGAATTTAATCCCGAAAATAAATCACTGGTTTTCTTGAACAAGCAACCAAGTGGTGGCGAAAATCCAGTGTATGTTTCGGTACATAAAAGTGGTAGATGGTTGGTAAATGCTAATTATACAGAAGGAAGCGTTTCCATTCATCACTTATCAAAGAAAGGCCAGATAGATTCGCTCGCTCAAAATTTTCAATACACTGATGGCAGTGTTAATAAAGAGAGACAATCCCGTTCACATGTTCATTCGGCAATCTTTTCGCCAAGATTCGATTATTTATTTCTCCCTGATTTGGGTGCTGATAAAATACGCCGTTATGAGTTTGATGAAGCTTTAAAAAGGCCATTAGTTGAGACCAATACACCCTTTATTAAAACCGATTTAGAAGCTGGGCCTCGTCATATGACTTTTCATCCGAACAATAAATTTGCCTATTGTATTGAAGAAATGTCAGGTTCTGTAAGTGTGTATCAATACAAAAGCGGAACGCTAAATAAAATTCAGCGCATCAATACGCATCCTGATACGATTACCGAAGGTTTTGAAAGCTCAGATGTTCATGTATCACCTGACGGGAAGTTTCTGTATGCTACAAATAGAGGAACAGAAAACAATATTGCAATTTTTTCTATTGATGAAGAAGGGCTTTTAAAAAACATTGGCTATCAATCTACTTTAGGAAATCATCCTAGAGTTTTTGCGATTGATGAATCGGGTAAATTTTTAATTGCATCCAACGTAAAAACAGGAAATGTTGTTGTTTTTAAAAGAAATTTAGTGACTGGATTATTAGAAAATACTAGAACCGAAGTAAAACTAGAAAACGTTTCTTGTGTACAAATCAAAAAAATATAATCAAACAATGAATTTAGGTCTTTTAAATTTGCAACCCGTAGTTTTAGAAAATGAGTTTGTAAAATTGATCCCATTAGAGGAAAATCATTTTGAAGAACTCTATACAATTGCTTCAGATCCTTTACTTTGGGAACAACACCCTATCAAAGACCGCTATAAAATAGAGGTTTTCAAACCTTTCTTTGAAGCAGGAATCAACTCAAAAGGAGCCTTTTTAATTTTGGATAAAAAGAAAAATGAAACTATTGGCACAACTCGTTTCTATGATTACATGCCAGAAAAATCAAGTGTTGCCATTGGTTTTACTTTTATTGGAAGGGAATTTTGGGGCGGAATTTACAATCAATCGACCAAAAAATTATTGATTGATTATGCCTTTCAAAATGTCAATTCAATCCTTTTTCATGTAGGTGCTGAAAATATTCGCTCCCAAAAAGCAGTTTTAAAATTGGGAGCAAGCAAGGTTAGAGAAATGAATTTCCCTCATAATGGAGTCGATATTCTTCATTATGAATATGAATTGAAAAAGGAATAGTTATGAAAAGAATCACCGTTTTTTGTGGTTCCAGCTCCGGGACAGACAAAATTTACACCGAACAAGCAACCTTGCTCGGACAAACATTAGCCAAACAAAATATTGATGTCGTTTATGGCGGTTCAAATGTAGGTTTGATGGGAGCTGTAGCCGATGGCGCATTAAACGAAGGAGGAAAAGTAATTGGTGTTTTGCCTAATTTTTTAAGAGCGAAAGAAATCGCACATCAAGGTCTAACCGAATTAATATTGGTCGAAAGTATGCACGAAAGAAAAACCAAGATGAATGATTTATGCGATGGCGTTATTGCCCTCCCAGGGGGTTTTGGCACACTTGATGAACTTTTTGAGATGCTTACTTGGGCACAATTGGGTTTACACAAAAAACCAATTGCTGTTCTGAATGTAAATGGTTTTTATGATTCTTTATTTGAATTAACTAAAACTATGACGGATAAAGGTCTTTTAAAAAATGTCAATCGTGAGATGCTTTTGGTAAGTGATACTATCGAAGATTTATTAGAAAAAATGAAAAATTATGTCGCTCCGACTGTCGGGAAATGGATTGATCCAAAGCAAACTTAAAAGTGAATAGCTCCAAAAAAACCCAACATTATTATTTGCCTTATTGTTAAAAAGTAATCAAATTCAAATTATTTTAAGAATTTGAAGCAACCTAATCAACATATTTGCATCTAATTAAGAAAATTGAATTATGAAAAAAATATTCCTATTACTAATTGGCTTAACCATTATGAGCTGTGACTCAAATGATACTGTAACCAACACTTCTAGTTATGCAAAATATATGTCGGAAAATTCGATTGCGACAGATATCAATTTCATGCCAGAAGAAATTTATAATGGTTCAACTTCTCCTCAAAATCCATCTTTAAAACTAAAATTAAGTACCGAAGAAAAATTTCCTTGTTTTAACTTCAGTATAAAAACTACTCAATTTGTTAACGGTAATGAATTGATCATAAGAATGGACGGTATTTTAGATCAGGTAATTTGTCTAACAGCCATTGGCCCTGCCATTACTTATGTAGATTTACCAACAAACATCAAAAAACTAACTTTACTCAATGGAAATGTTGTCGATCAATATACTGTAGAAATTAATAACGAAAAGGTTACCATAGAACCTATTCATACTGATTTTACAAATTCATTGTACAATAAAACTTTTAGAATTCCAGAAAACTCATTTGCTTATGTTTGTGGAACCAATACAAACAACACCGCCATTTACGATAACTTTCTAGCTGTTTTAAAGCAAAATACAAGTTTCACAGAGCATGAATTTAAAGGTGAAGGAAGAATTCCGTATCCAACAACTTCTACTGGAAATTGGGTAAATCACCCTTCAAAATTTTTCATTTATTCCAATCCAACCCAATTTGAAAACATCAACAATCAGCTCAATGCTTTTTCGGCTGAGAATATTGAAAAAAATTCTGGAGCAACAATTGCCATTTATGGTTGGAATAACTTAAAGTATTATAGTTGGGATTAAAAAACAAAACCACTCCGTAATTAGAGTGGTTTTTATCATTCATTTAAAAATTTCAGCCAAAACTAATTCCATCCACCTCCCAAAGCTTTATACAATTGAACCATAGAACTCAATTGATTTTCGGAAAGTTGCGCCAAATTTAATCGGGCTTGAAACAAAGCTCTTTCCACATCAAGCACTTCTAAGTAAGAAACATAACCGCTATTATATCTTTCGTAAGATAGTTTATAATTGGTCGTAGCCGCTTGCACTTGTCTATTACGAGCCTCCCATTCTTCTTTATACGTTTTTACATCTTGTATCGATTGTTCGACTTCGGAAACTGCAGAAATATATGATTTTTGATAAGCAAATTTAAACTCTTCGGCTTGTTGTCTTTTTACTTCTACTCGTTGTTTGTTTTTTCCGAATGCGAAAATAGGTCCTGCAATTCCTGCAGCAGCATTTTGCGAATACGAACTTCCTAAAAACATATCCGATAAATTGGCACTAGCAAATCCAGCGATTGCAGCCAAATTAATAGACGGAAAACGCATGGCTTGTGCAACGCCTATTCTTTCATTGGCAGCCATATATCGTAACTCAGCCGCTTTTACATCAGGCCTGTTTTCTAGTAAAGCCGAAGGAATAGATAACGGAATTTCACTCACTATACGCAATTCGGTATTGGATTTTCCTCTAGGGATAACACCATAAAACTGACCCGTCAAAATCGAAATTATACTTTCTTGGTAGGTAATCTCTCTTTTGAGTGCTGGAATTGTAGCCTCGGCTATGGCAACTTGCTGTTCTACTTGCACTTTATCAACTTCAGAAACATAGCCTCCTTGGAATCTAGAATTAATCAAATCGTAAGCTTTTTTTCTACTTTCAAAGGTTTGTTGAGCAATTTCTAACTGATCATCAAAACTTCTTAGTCTAAAATAAGCAATGGCAATGTTGCTTACAATCTCAGAAAGCACCACTTTACGGCCTTCTTCTGAAGCTAGAAGTTCACTTTGTACCGCTCTATTTTCGTGACGAAATTTTCCCCAAAAATCCAATTCCCAAGAAGCACTAACTCCCGCATTCGAAGGAGGAAAAACCTCTTTGTTACTATTGATCGTAGCTCCATAACCAACTTGTGGAAACAAATTAGATTTGGCATAACCCAATTCAGCTCTCATTTGATCAATTCGGGCAACAGCCATTTTTAAATCGTAATTGTTTTCCAATCCTTTTTTTATCAAATCTTTCAGGACATCATCGTTAAACAAATCAAACCATTTCAAATTAACAACAGAAGCCACAGTATCTAAGTTCCTTTCGATCTGAAACGATTCCGCTTTTTGTTCTTCGGGTCTGCTGTATTTTGGCCCTACTAAACAACCTACAGGAAGTACTGCAAGTACAAGAATGATTACTATCCTTTTGAATTTATTCATGATCAGTAGTTTTTGAATCCATATTATTTTCAGTTGCTAGAACCTCATTCTTCTTTTTTCCGATGTTTTCGATCATAACAAATAAACCAGGTACAATCAAAACTCCAAGAACAGTAGCAATTAACATCCCACTAAAAACTGCCATTCCCATTACAATACGTGCTTGCGAACCAGCTCCTGTGGCCGTTAGCAAAGGAACAACTCCAAGTATAAATGCGAATGCAGTCATCAAAATTGGACGAAAACGAAGTTTGGCAGCTACCATAGCAGCTTCAAACAAAGGAGTTCCTTTTTCGTATTCTTCTTTAGCAAACTCTACAATCAAAATAGCATTTTTGGCTACCAGTCCAATAAGCAATACGAGACCAATTTGAGCAAATACATTATTCACATAAGCATCGCTTCCAAAACGCGCTAAAAATAATCCTAAAAAGGCTCCAAACACTGCAAAAGGGGCTCCAAGCAATACACTAAATGGTAATTTCCAGCTTTCATATTGTGCTGCAAGAATTAAAAACACAAATACTAAGGCCATCAAAAACACAGTTGCTCCACCTGGCGAATGTTTTTCTTGATAAGTTAAATTAATATAATCATAACTCATATCGGCTGGTAATGTTTGCTCGGCCACTTCTTCTAATGCTGCTAATGCTTGGGCACTACTGTAACCATCATTTGGACTTCCGCCAATTTCGGCAGATCTGAACAGATTTAAACGATTCGTAAAATCAGGTCCTGTAACCTTAGTTGCTGTAACCAAAGTAGATATAGGCAACATATCTCCGTTATCGTTTCGAACAAAAATACTATTGAGATTTTCTGGTCTTAGCCTATCAACAGCTTCCCCTTGAAGATATACCTTATACTGACGACCAAAACGGTTAAAATCATTCACATAACTTCCTCCCAAAAAAGCTCCTAAGGCTTCTGTCACTTTTGAAACTGGAATTCCTAATTTCATTGCTTTTTGGTTATCAATATCCAATTTTATCTGCGGAGTACCTGCATTAAACGTGGTGTAAATCCTTTTAATTTCAGGACGTTTTTGTGCAGCAGCAATAAAAAGTTGTGTTTGTTCTGCCAGATATTGCGCAGTATTACCTCCACGGTCTTGCAACATCAAACTAAATCCTGCCGAAGCACCCAACCCCTGAATCGCTGGTGGACCAAAAGCGAATGCTGTAGCATTAGTAATTTGAGTTGATAATTTTTTATTCAAACGATCCACTAATTCTTTTGCCGTTTCTGTTCTTTCTTCCCAAGGTTTTAAAGAGATGAAAATAAAAGCATTATTCGGCTGATAAGAGTTCGTTAACATACTAAATCCATTGATGGTAGTATAGGATAATATCGATTCTTCTTCTTTTAAAAAGCTATCTACTTTTTTAGACACTTCATCTGTTCTTTGAAGAGCAGAAGCTGGTGGCAATTGAATATTAACCAAAACATAGCCTTGATCTTCTTCTGGAATAAAGCCTACTGGTATTTTTTTACCTAAAAGTGCCACAGCTACCATAATTATTCCCAATAATAAAACCATTCGGATAGTCTTTTTAGCGAAATAGTTGGCCCCATTTAAATACTTACCCGTAACTTTTTCGAAAATCCTATTAAATCCAGCAAAAAACTTAGCTAACCAGCCTGTTTGTTCTTCAATGGGTTTTGTGGGTTTCAAAAGCATCGCACATAAAGCGGGACTCAAGGACAAGGCACTAAAAGCAGAGAAAGCCACCGAGACAGCTATGGTTATGGCAAATTGTTGGTAAAAACGCCCCGTTATACCTGGTGTCATCGCTACTGGCACAAATACCGCAATCAAAATAAGCGCAATTGCAATTACTGGGCCTGACACTTCTTTCATCGCCTGAATCGTGGCATCTTTAGGGGATTTTCCATGTTCGATATGATGAATTACTGCTTCGACTACCACAATCGCATCATCAACCACGATTCCAATTGCCAATACTAAACCTAAAAGTGAAAGTGTATTGATGGAGAATCCTAACATTGGGAATACCGCAATGGTTCCAATCAATGAAACAGGCACTGTAATCAACGGAATTAAAGTAGCACGCCAGTTTTGAAGAAAGATAAATACCACTAGAATTACCAAAATAACCGCTTCAAAAAGAGTATGAACGATATCATCTACCCCAGCCGTAATGGCTAATGTCGTATCTAATGATTCTTGATATTCGATATCCTGAGGAAATTTCTTTGACATTTCCTTCATAGCATTTTTTGCCGCTTCGGCTACATCAAGCGCATTACTTCCAGGCATTTGGAAAACAGTAATTGCAGCACTCGCAGAACCATTTCGACGAGAATTCGAACTATAATTTTCGGTACCCAATTCGATTCTTGCAATATCACTCATTAAAACACGAGAACCATCTCCTTTACTACGAACAACAATATCTCCAAATTGTTTCTCAGTTACCAATCGATCTTGAAGTGTTACACTATACGTAAAATCAGTTCCTTGAGGAGCAGGCTCTGCACCAAATTTTCCTCCAGGGCTAATCATATTTTGGGCATTCAATGCATTTTTTACATCATCAACTGTAATTCCTAATTTGGTCATCATATCGGCTTTTAACCAAATACGCATCGCATAGTCGCTACCTCCAAAAAGAGCGACCTCTCCAACTCCTTTGATACGAGCCAATTGATCTACAATATTGATATTAGCATAATTGTTTAAAAATTTTGAATCGTATTTTGGATTTTTGGAAGTCAATGTAAATAACATCATCGGAAATGATAATGATTTTTTTACCACCACCCCTTGTTGTTTTACACTCGATGGCATAAAAGGAGCCGATTGTGCCTGACGGTTTTGGGTAAGCATATTGGCATTATCCAAATTAGTTCCTACGTCAAAAGTTACTTCAATCGTACACGCTCCGTCTGATGTATTGATAGATTTCATGTACAACATGTTTTCTACCCCATTTACTTTTTGTTCTATAGGAGTTGTTACTGCTTGTTCAACATTCAATGCATTAGCTCCTGTAAAACTTGTCGTAATTTTTACAACAGGCGGGTTAATATCCGGATATTGCGATATTGGTGTTTTTTGTAATGCCAACAATCCAAGTATTACTGTGATAATACTAATTACAATTGCGACAATTGGTCTTCGGACAAAAAATTCTCCCATAATAACTATAAATTACTTGGTTTGTGGTGTAGTTACATCTGTTTGACCTGGCTGCCAACTGATCATTTTTGGAACAACAGGACTTCCATTTCTTAACAATGAAGTACCTCCAATAGCTATTTTATCACCCGCTTTCAATCCGTCTTCTATAACATAACCATTTTTATAAGCTGGACCAGGAGTAATGATTCTCATTTGTACTTTATTATCTTTATCTAATACATAAACCTGAAAAATCCCTTGTGATTCTATAACCGCTCTTTGAGGAATAACAATTGCATTATCGCGCACATCTCTAACCACACCAACTTTTACATATTGTCCTGGACGAAGTAAACGATCTGGATTTGGGAAAGCAGCCTCAAAAGTCATAGCTCCCGTAGAAGGATCTACCTGTCTATCTGCAAAACTAACTTTCCCAGTTTGCGGATACATCGAACCATCGGATAATTTCAAAGAAATAGATTGCCCAGTTCCTTTCAATTTTGAATTCGGTTTATTTACTTCTCTAAAAAGTCTTAGATATTCCTGCTCACTGATTGTAAATCGAACTCTTACGTCACCCAAATCTGAAATGGTATTTAAAATCGATATAGCACCTGGTCGGACATAATCTCCTACCCTTACTTTGGATATTCCTATCAATCCAGAAATTGGAGCAACAATTCTACAATAGCCTAATTCTATTCTTGCATTTTCCAAAGAAGCTTTAGAGGCTTGTATTTGAGCTAGAGAAGCATCATAAGATGATTTTGCAAAAACCAATTCTCGCTGGCTTACCGCATTTATCTTTGCCAAAGGCGCAACCATATCCAAATCTGACTTGGCTTTTGCCATACTCGCTTGCGAAGTTGCCAAATCTCCTTCGGATTGACTTACTTTTGCTCGGTAAGGTAAAGGATCTATTGTATATAACAGTTGTCCTTTTGTAACTAAACTACCCTCTCTAAAATTAAGACTTTCTATTATCCCATCAACTCTTGGATTGATTTGAATATCCGATTGACCAAAGGTCTCTCCTGTATATTCGGATTCAATTTTTACATCTTGACTAGATATTTCAATTACTGGAATCTCCAAAGGTTTCGCTTCTGCAACTGTTTCTTTTTTGCAAGACGATAGTAAAAGCATTAATGATGTTGCTAACAAAAAATAAGTTTTATTCATATTAATAATTTTTCGATAATACGTTACTATTTTGTTTAAGAATTCGCTGTCAAAACTACAAAATAATTATCACAACTTTAACATTTGTTGCAAGAAAATTAATCATTAAATTTTAAAAAATTTCTTACATAAATAATCTTTTCTAATTCGAACTAAAATTCTAATAAAAAATTAAACTATATTTATTAGTTTAAAATTCAGTATAATAAAACACAGTTTACTTGTATTTATTAAAAACAAGAAATTGACAATAATTCAAATTTTTAACAATTTCAAAAAACACTAAAATCATGTCAAAATCTAAAGAAAAAAAGTTAGAAGAATTTGAAGAAAAAGTGATTGATTTGAATTCATTAAGCAAAAAAGAATTGATTCAAAAAGCTAAAAAATTCTCCAAACAATATTGTGTTGGCGATGGCAAGGGATTCAAATTAAAGGATTACGAAACCAAAGCCAGTTTTGATCTAGGTGACGAAGGAAAACCTTTAGTAAAACAAACTTTAGAAATAGGGGTTGAAGCGCTAGCGACTATGCAGGATGTACTATACGCCCAAGACAAATGGTCCTTGTTACTTGTTTTTCAGGCGATGGACGCTGCTGGAAAAGACGGAGCTATCAAACATGTTATGTCGGGTGTAAATCCACAAGGTTGTCAAGTTTTTTCATTCAAAGCTCCGAGTTCCGAAGATTTGGACCATGATTTTTTATGGAGATGTCAAAAACATTTACCCGAGCGAGGTCGTATAGGTATTTTTAATCGCTCTTATTATGAAGAAGTTCTGGTCGTTCGAGTTCATGAACAAATTCTAAAAAACCAAAAACTTCCAGAAGAATTAATCACCAAAAAGATTTGGGAAGAACGATTTGAAGATATTAGAAACTTTGAAAAATACCTCAACCGAAACGGAACTATCGTAGTGAAATTCTTTTTAAACGTATCCAAAAAAGAACAAAAAGAGCGATTCATCGAACGAGTTGACAATCCTGACAAAAACTGGAAATTCAGTGCCTCCGATGCTAAAGAACGAGGCTATTGGAATGACTATATGCATGCCTATGAAGAATTAATAAAAAATACATCAACCAAAAAATCACCTTGGTATGTGATTCCTGCCGATAATAAATCGTATGCCCGTATCGCCATTGCTTCGGCAATAATTACAGCTTTAGATGAATTGGATTTAGAATATCCAACGGTTAGCGACGAAAAAAGAGCCGAACTACAATCCATTAAAAAAGAGCTACTTGACGAAAAAGACTAATGCAAAACGGAACTTTGATTATGATCTCTAAATTATTTCCAGTTGCAATTTGGATTAAAGCATACAAAAAAGAAAATATAAAAAAAGACTTTATTGCCGGAATAACCTTAGCGGCTTATGGAATTCCTGTATCGATGGCTTATGCTTCTCTTGCAGGATTACCTCCTCAATAC
The DNA here is from genome assembly GCF_040045115.1 of Flavobacterium adhaerens. Lineage (NCBI taxonomy): Bacteria > Pseudomonadati > Bacteroidota > Flavobacteriia > Flavobacteriales > Flavobacteriaceae > Flavobacterium > Flavobacterium adhaerens. Next base: position 270,854 of record NZ_JBDLZX010000003.1, read on the forward strand.
GGAATTTACAGCTATCTCATAGGAGGTTTATTCTATGCAATTCTTGGCACAAGCAAACAATTAGCCATTGGACCAACATCGGCAATTTCGTTACTTATCGGAACAACAATTACTAGTATGGCAAATGGGCAACCAGAACGCTGGGCTGAGATTGCGTCACTTTCGGCTTTGGTCTTTGGAGGTATGGCGATTATAGCTTATTTATTGAGATTAAGCAGTATTATCAATTTCATAAGCGAAACCGTTTTGGTAGGTTTCAAAGCGGGTGCAGCTTTGACAATTGGATTAACACAAATACCCAAACTATTTGGTATAAAAGGAGGAGGCGAAAATTTCGTTGATCGCATCATCACAATTTTTGAGCAGCTTCCAGACATGAATATTACTGTTTTTATATTTGGTATTACCGCAATTATCATTTTACTACTTGGTGAAAAAATGGCTCCCGGAAAACCAATCGCAATTTTGATTGTGGTTTTATCCATTATACTCATTTCTACAACCTCATTAGAACATGTTGGGTTTAGTACAGTTGGTAACATACCCAATGGTTTACCCGAATTTTATTTACCATCATTTCGAGTTAGGGATATTGATGGTGTTTTACCTCTTGCCTTGGCCTGTTTCTTATTATCTTATATCGAAAGCGTTTCATCGGCCAGAACATTGGCTCAAAAAAACGGTTATGCCATAGATCCACGCCAAGAACTCTTAGCATTAGGAGTTACCAACGCTGCCATTGCAATGGGACAAGGCTACCCTGTTGCTGGAGGATTATCACAATCTGCAGTAAATGATACAGCAGGTGCCAAAACTCCACTATCATTGGTATTTGCGTCGGGAGCAATTGCAATTTGTCTATTGTTCTTGACAGGATACCTGCAAAATTTACCAACTGTAATTTTAGCCTCGATAGTTTTGGTTGCCATAAGAGGATTATTTGACATAAAAGAACTCAAACATCTGTACAAAATAAACAAACAGGAATTTGGTGTTGCCATGACTGCACTTATCGGGGTACTTATCTGGGGAATATTGACAGGTGTTTTGTTTGCAGCAATTGTAACATTATTGTTGCTCATAAAAGCAGCATCGAAACCCAATGTGGCTTTTTTAGGGAGAATTCCGGGCACCAAACGATATTCTGATTTAGAACGTCATCCCGACAATGAAATCATCAACGGCGTACTGATCATTCGAATAGAATCTGCCATTCTTTACTTCAATGTTGAAAATATTAAAGAACAGATATGGGAAAAAATCAACAACGAAAACAAACCAATCCAAACTGTAATTATGGATTTGAGTTCTTCTCCAAATGTAGATATTGCAGGTGCACGATTTTTAAAACAACTTTTCATCGATTTAAAAACAAAATCAATTACTTTGAAAATTGCCGAAGCCAGATCCGAAGTTCGAGATATTCTCCGTTCTGAAAATTTGGAAGTCCTTTTGGGACATATCAGCCGAACTGTTTCGGTGGATGATTTGGTGGTTACTGCGGTTCAAAGCCAGTCATCTAACAACACAAACAAACACTAATTAACTATATTTTAGAGAGCTTTATACTCAACATACACAAACGAGGTTGTAATTGTATTAATAATCGTACTAAAGATTGTGTAATCCAAAACTAATCCTATTTTTGCAAAGTGAACGATTTAAAAAATATAGAAACTTGGAAGTCCAATTTTGGACTTCTACCAATTAAATTAAATCCTCTTTTTCAAGAGGACAAATTCCTTATGTTGAATGGTGGGCTTGGTGACTTTTGTCTAAAAACATCTTCATTAGGAAATGAAAATTTAGAAAATATTTATCAAGAATCTTGGTCAACTAATACTAAAAATTTTTTATTCATTGACGAAAATTCTATTGAAGTTACAAACTGGCATGATAATAAAGTAGAAAAAATTTCAAGTAATAAAATTGAGTATAATTTAAACCAGTTTTATAAATATTTATCATCCAAGTCATACAAAACCCAAAATGATGTCGTCCCATTTATTCTAGATATTTTTAGACAGCTTAGGAATCTAACATTTGAAAAACAAGATTCTTCTGAAGCAATAAATCTCTTATTTTATTTGCTAATAAGTCTAGAGGAAGATCACACAAAAATAGATACTTATAAATGGCATATATCTCCTTCAAAATTTCCAGATAAATTTGAATACTTTGTTGAATTAATCAATCAAGGGGTTAGAAATATTAAACCAAATTTAGATTTAGTATTAAGACATACAGCTGGCATATTATTTCAAGAAGCTCATCGTGAAGTAATTTATTTTAACCCACAAAGGGATTTATTTGGTGGTGTTTCTAGCAAATTGGAAACAAAAAATGATGCTTATTCAAGTATTCATTATACGCCACAGTATATTGCAAGAACTATTGTTGAAAACGTTTTGAAATCTTTAGATTTCAAAAGTCCAGAAATTAATATACTTGATCCTTCGTGTGGCTCATCTGAATTCTTAATAGAAATCCTGAAACAATTAAAAAATTTAGATTATACTGGAAAAATTACAATCAAGGGATTTGACTCCTCTGATAGTGCAATAATGACATCAAATTTTTTATTAGGATATGAGAACCGCAAACTATGGGATAATTCTCTCGAAATTACGGTAAAAAAAGTGGAAGATTCTTTAGTAGAAGATTGGGGTAGTAATGATATTATACTAATGAATCCTCCCTTTATTTCTTGGGAATTATTGAAAAGCAAAGATAGTCGAGACAATGTGTTATCTATTCTGAACAATGTTGTTAAACTTTCTAGGCCAAACCAAGCAACCGCTTTCTTTTATAAAGCTTGTCAATCTTTAAAAGAAGGAGGAATGATTGGTTGCGTTTTGCCAACCTCTATTTTTTATTCTGAAATATATTCTGATTTACGGACAAAATTAAATCAAGAATTATCATTTAAAGTATTAGCTAAATTAGGGAATTACGTTTTTGAAGATGCGCTAACAGATGTTAGTTTATTTATAGCATCAAATACTAAATCTGCTTTATTGCCCAAATTAATTTGGACTAAAAATGAAAAAGGAATTGTTCAAGATACTTTAAGGGAATTCAGAAGAATGACTGCAAATAATGAGCAATCTATTAATAATAAAAATTTTAGTATTTACACCCCCTCTTACTTTCCAATACTACACGATAGCTGGAAAGTTATTTCTTTGAGTGAGAATGAATTTATTAAAGAGTTAGATATATATTACAAAGCTGGTAAATTATCAGCCATTTCGGATATTTTCAGTATTAATCAAGGTGCATTATTAGGTGTAAAAAATGTTTTTAAAATAACTGATGAAGAATATGAATCATTACCTGATAATGAAAAAAAATATTTCAGACCAATTATAACTAATAATTCTGTAAAAACTGGAAAAATAACAATCTATGAATATGTTTGGTTTCCTTACAATAAAAATGGTTTAATTTTCAAAGAAGAGAACACATTAACTGAATTGAATTTTTACAATACTAAATTACTAGAAAATAAAGAATTACTAAAAAAAAGAAAAGGTATTACTAGTTGGTGGTCATTGACAAGGCCTAGGAATTGGCAGTTTACAAAAGAGCCAAGGCTATATTCTAATAGATTTGGGAATTCAAACTCTTTTGCTTTTGATAAAAAAGGAGACACTGTAATAGAAGAAGGAAATGCTTTTATTCCTAAAAAAGAATTCGAAATATCTGACTATTACTTTTATCTAGCCTGTTTTAGTAGCAACATTTTTGACATCTTATTGTCAATATATTCAAAACCAATAATGTCAGGGTTTGATTTAGGCAAAATTCAGATTAAAAATATTCCTATACCAAACGTTCACAAAAATGAATTAAAACAAAACGATGCTTATTTTAAGTTAGCAGAACTTGGAAAAGAATTAGAAAGTGGAAATTCATTTGTAAAACCAGTCATAGATGATATTTTAAAATCTTATTTCTATCCTAATTATTAGAATATGACTGATTTTTTAGGAATAGTTGAAAGAGTTAACAAAGAGTGTAAGGTCTTATTTGTTGAAAACTTTAAATTAACTCCATTTACAGGACATCATAACATCTTCGTATTTAGAATTGAAGGTAGTTCTTACGCACTAAATAGATATGATTCTGAACCTGTAAAAGTTTTACGTTGGTTTGGGAAATTTTGGTTATTCATAGAGATTAAATTTATAGTAGAGAAATCAAAAATTGGAAATAAATTTATAGAAACCACACATACCAATATTTCTCTATCTGTATATGAAGGAGATGATTATGATGAAAGAAAGATTCAGTTATTTAGAGCTGAATGGGATGATATGAATAATCCCTCTGAGAAACATTCACAACCACATTGGCATATAACCTCAAGCCAAGCAATTGAAAAAACCTTTGAAGAATATTCTAATCATTTTGACAATGGGGATTTTATAACATTATTAGAAGAAGAAAAGTCAAAATTATTTGATGTTAAAAAAATCCATTTCGCAATGAATGGAAATTGGCAAAATGATCAAACCCACGTTCATTGTATTGATAATTCTGAAAAAGTAGCTAAATGGCTAAAAGGATTATTAGCCCACATCAGAATAGAACTGGAAGAATGAAAAACATCCTCCGATTAGTGCTAAGTTTTCGTACTTGTCTACAATGAATAAAATATTCAAGTTTATTTTCATTCACTACCACCTCATCATAATAATCTTAATGGCTCGGATATGACTTACTTGTCCGAATTCAATTATTATTTTATCCTTTTTTGAATTATGGCAAAAAAGCAAAAACCTCTCCCTTTAGCCCCGATTGCAGTGGAAATCCTTTTGTGCCGGGGTTCGGCACAAGAGATTGTAACGGAAAGCGGGACCCATCTTCCTGAAAAAGCCCAATCTTTCTGCTCCAAAAAATTAATCTTATCAATTTTCAAAAGCCCATAAATCATAATATTCCGCTAATAAGCATCAAAAATCATTAAAACTTCCCTATTTTTGCAAACGATTTAAAAAATCACTATACATTTTTCTTACTTAAACCGTTTATAGCATGCAACTGTACAACACCTTAAGCGCAGAAGAAAGAGCCGAACTAATTGATCAAGCGGGTAAACAACGCCTAACGTTGTCTTTCTATGCGTATGCCAAAATTCAAGACCCTCAACAATTTCGTAACGACTTATTTGTAGCCTGGAACACACTCGATGCGCTTGGTCGAATTTATGTTGCTACCGAAGGTATTAATGCTCAAATGAGTATTCCTGCCGAAAATTTGGAGGCTTTTAGAGCTACTCTGGAAGTGTATGATTTTATGAAAGGTATTCGTTTGAATGAAGCCGTAGAGCACGATGATCATTCGTTTTTGAAACTGACTATCAAAGTACGTCACAAAATCGTTGCCGACGGATTGAACGATGATACTTTTGATGTAACCAATAAAGGCGTTCACCTGAAAGCCAAGGAATTCAACGAAATTCTAGATGACCCAAATACTATCGTGGTTGATTTTAGAAATCACTACGAAAGTGAAGTGGGGCATTTTAAAAACGCCATTACTCCCGATGTGGAAACTTTTAGAGAAAGTTTGCCAATTATCAACGATCAGTTGAAAGACCACAAAGAAGATAAAAACCTGGTAATGTATTGTACCGGAGGAATTCGTTGCGAGAAAGCCAGTGCTTATTTTAAACACCAAGGTTTCAAAAATGTTTTTCAATTAGAAGGCGGCATCATTAACTACGCCAAACAAATCAAGGAAGAAGGCCTGGAAAGTAAATTTATCGGGAAAAACTTTGTGTTTGATAATCGCTTGGGCGAAAGAATTACGGATGATATTATTTCGCAATGCCACCAATGCGGAAAACCTTGCGACAACCACACCAACTGCGAAAACGACGGTTGTCATTTGCTTTTTATTCAATGTGATGAATGTAAATCGGCTATGGAAAACTGTTGCTCTACCGAATGTCTTGATATTATTCATATGCCTTTGGTAGATCAGGTTCGTTTGAGAACCGGAAAACAGGTTGGAAACAAAGTTTTCAGAAAAGGAAAATCCGAAAACCTAAAATTCAAACACTCAGGCGAACTACCAAATACTGCTTTAGGCGAAGTTCAAAAAGAAGCAGACATCCGTCAAAAAATAAAAGTTAAAAAAGTACTTCTTGGCAAAGCGGAACATTATTATGTGAAAGCTCAAGTTGGACAGTTTACAATAGAAAATCACGAATTGAACAGTGGTGACAAAATCTTAATCGCTGGGCCTACAACCGGAAACCAGGAATTGGTTTTAGAAAAATTAATCGTTAACGGAGCCGAAACTACAACAGCCAAAGTTGGAGATAAAGTCACTTTTGAAGTGCCTTTCCGAATCAGATTATCGGATAAGATTTATAAAATCATCGAATAAATTAAAACACAGATTTACTTCGCCTATTCGTCCCGATAATTATCGGGACTCGGGTCACAGATTACCACAGATTAATTTTGAAATCTGCTAAATCTGCGTGAAAAAAAATGTCACGCAGAGAGCGCAGATTTACGCAGATTAATTCACAAAATTTCTGTCAAAATAATAGACTTACATGACAACAACAAACAAAATAGAACTCATGGCTCCAGCAGGTGATTTTGAATCCCTACAGGCAGCCTTAGACAATGGTGCCGATTCTATATATTTTGGTGTAGAACAATTAAACATGCGTGCCCGTGCCACGGTAAATTTCACTATAGATGATTTACCAGAAATTACCCGCCGTTGCGAAACCAAGAACGTTCGAAGCTATTTGACTCTAAATACCATTATCTACGATCACGATTTATCGGTCGTAAAAACCTTACTGAACAAAGCCAAAGAAACCAATATTACTGCTGTTATCGCATCTGATCAAGCTGTTATTGCGATGGCAAGAGGAATTGGAATGGAAGTTCATATCTCGACCCAACTGAATATCACCAATATCGAAACCATAAAATTCTACAGCCTTTTTGCCGATACTATGGTTTTAAGCCGTGAGCTAAGTTTGCGTCAGGTAAAAAAAATTACCGATCTAATCGAGAAAGAACAAATCAAAGGACCAAACGGAAATTTGATTGAGATTGAAATATTTGGTCATGGCGCTTTGTGTATGGCGGTTTCGGGAAAATGTTATCTGAGTTTGCATTCTCATAATTCATCGGCCAATCGGGGTGCCTGCAAACAAAACTGCCGTAAAAAATACACCGTAATCGATCAGGAAAGTGGCTTCGAAATCGAATTGGACAACGAATACATGATGTCGCCAAAAGATTTATGCACGCTTGATTTTCTAGATCAAGTAATCGATACGGGAATTAAAGTTTTGAAAATCGAAGGACGAGGGCGTGCACCAGAATATGTGGCCACCGTAACCCGAACATATCGTGAAGCTATAGACAGTTATTACGAAGCTACTTTTACCAAAGAAAAAGTTACTGTTTGGATGGAAGCCTTAAGTACCGTTTACAATCGTGGTTTTTGGTCAGGATATTATCTAGGACAGAAACTAGGAGAATGGAGTGATATTCCAGGATCGATGGCGACCCAGAAAAAAGTCTATGTAGGGAAAGGAACCCATTTTTTCCCAAAAGCCGAAATCGGTCAGTTCAAAATCGAAGCCTACGACATCAAAGTCGGCGATAAAATATTAGTAACTGGACCAAGCACTGGTGCACAAGAAATGGTTATTGAAGAAATGTATGTTAATGATGTTATAGCTGATAAAGCCACCAAAGGTGACGACTGCACTTTCAAACTACCGTTCAGAATCCGCATGTCCGACAAATTATACAAAATAGTTGAAGCCTAATGGTTATCATAACATTACAACGAGACAAATGTATCGGATGCAACTACTGTGTAGAAATGGCGCCCCTACAATTCCAGATGTCTAAAAAAGATGGAAAATCGGTATTGATTAAAAGTGTAAATTCCAAAGGTTTTTACACTTTAAAATCACCCGATCATACTATAACCGAGAGCTGTGAATTGGCAGCCAAAGCCTGTCCGGTAAAGATTATTACGGTAAAAGAAACCTAGGCTCCATTTTTCAAAATCAATCGCTTTATTTCGATTATGCAAGACAAATAAGGATTTTTATGATTGCATGATTATTTTTTTTCAACATTTTTTGGCATTTACTCCAAAAATCTTCTTTAATATAATTTTATGATTTTTTGCTTTTTTTTGGTCTTGTTACTTAAAGCAAAAAAGTAGTATCTTTACCCATTAAACCTAATACGAACTTAAATTGCATTTTTTTGCAATACTACATATAGCATTATGGCATGTACAAGTTGTTCAACCTCAGATGGTGGCGCACCAAAGGGTTGTAAAAATAATGGGACTTGCGGCACCGATAGCTGCAATAAATTAACTGTTTTTGACTGGCTTTCGAATATGAGTTTGCCAAATGGCGAAGCTCCTTTTGATTGTGTGGAAGTCCGTTTTAAAAATGGTAGAAAAGAATTTTATCGCAATACTGAAAATTTAACTTTAAGCATTGGAGACATCGTTGCAACAGTAGCTTCTCCAGGACACGATATTGGAATAGTAACCCTTACAGGGGAATTGGTAAAAATACAAATGAAGAAAAAAGGAGTAAATCCTTCTAGTAACGATATTGCCAAAATATACCGAAAAGCATCCCAAAAAGACATCGATATCTGGACAACTGCCCGAAACCGAGAGGAACCGATGAAAGTTCGCGCCAGAGAATTGGCCATTGCACTACAATTGGAAATGAAAATCTCGGATATCGAATTTCAAGGTGATGGTTCTAAAGCGACTTTTTATTATACCGCCAACGACAGAGTCGATTTTAGACTTTTAATCAAAGATTTTGCCAAAGAATTCGGCACTAGAGTCGAGATGAAACAAGTAGGTTTTCGTCAAGAAGCAGCTCGTTTAGGAGGAATCGGTTCTTGTGGAAGAGAATTATGTTGTTCGACTTGGTTAACCGATTTTAGAAGTGTAAACACCTCGGCGGCACGTTATCAACAATTATCTTTAAACCCACAAAAATTAGCTGGTCAGTGTGGTAAATTGAAATGCTGTTTAAACTACGAACTGGATACTTATTTGGAGGCTTTGAAAGACTTTCCTGAGTTTGAAACCAAATTGATTACCGAAAAAGGGGACGCAGTTTGCCAAAAACAAGATATTTTCAAAGGGCTAATGTGGTTTGCTTACACCAATAATTTTGCGAATTGGCATGTATTAAAAATAGACCAAGTCAAAGAAATTATTGCCGAGAATAAACTAAAAAACAAAGTTTCATCGTTAGAGGACTATGCTTTAGAAGTTGTAACCGAACCAGAGAAAAACTTTAATAATGCTGTAGGACAAGAAAGTTTAACTCGTTTTGATCAACCTAAAAAGAAAAAAAGACCAAACAAAAAACCAAAGCCAGCTGGAGAAAAAGTTGCTACCCCTAACAACAACAAACCTTTGAACCAAAAAAATAATGCATCGAATAATCCAAATGCAAATAACAATAACGCTAGCAAGGACAATCCTGTAAAAGAAGGCACTAACTCCAATAATCCAAACAGGAATCGTAACCGAAACAAGAATCGCAATAAAAACAACAATAACCGTCCTGCTCCAACAGAAAACAAAGCAGATCAACCTAGAAAACCAATAATCAATAAAAAAAATGAAAATAAAGAATAGTCTTTTATTGTTTTTTATGACCATACTTCTTTTTTCATGTGACAAAAAAAGAGTTTTCGATGAGTATAAATCAGTAGGAAGTGCCTGGAACAAAGACAGTATTGTTAGTTTCGACCTACCAGTTTTGGACTCAACCAAAAGATACAATTTGTTTATAAATTTGAGAGACAATAACAATTACAAATACAACAATTTGTTCTTAATTGTTTCTTTAGAAAGTCCAAATGGCTATACCAAAGTGGATACCTTGGAATATCAAATGGCAGCACCAGATGGAACATTACTAGGTGATGGGTTTACAGACATCAAAGAAAGTAAACTGTATTACAAAGAAAATGTGCGTTTTAGAGGGAAATACAAAGTACACATCAAACAAGCGGTTAGAGAAAACGGAAAAGTTCCTGGAGTTACTTTTTTAGATGGAATTACAGAAGTTGGTTTTAGAATTGAAAATAAAGATTAGAACACTAGATTATGGCTATTAAAAAAAATAATTCTCAAGCAAAAAACGTCAATAAAGATGTAAAATATTATTCCAAAAAGTTTTGGAAAATTTTCTTTTACGGATTAGGTACAATTGCTTTATTCTTCTTATTTGCATCGTGGGGTCTTTTTGGATCAATGCCCTCTTTTGAAGATCTAGAAAATCCAGACTCTAATTTAGCTACCGAAGTTATTTCCTCTGACGGAGTTGTTCTTGGGAAATATTTCAAACAAAACCGTTCACAATTAAAATATTCAGATTTACCTCAAAATCTTGTTCAAGCCTTAATAGCCACCGAAGATGCTCGTTTTTACGAACATTCTGGTATAGATGGCAGAGGAACTCTAAGAGCCATAGCCAGTTTAGGAACAAGCGGAGGAGCAAGTACCTTAACACAACAATTAGCCAAACAATTATTTCACGGCGAAGGTTCTAAATTTTTACCTTTCCGTATCGTTCAAAAAATCAAAGAGTGGATTATCGCTATCCGATTGGAAAGACAATATACCAAAAACGAAATCATTGCTATGTATTGCAATGTTTATGATTTTGGTAATTATTCTGTTGGAGTTAGTTCGGCAGCGCAAACCTATTTTTCTAAAGCACCAAAAGATTTAACAATAGACGAGTCGGCCATTTTAGTTGGAATGTTTAAAAACTCTGGACTTTATAATCCTGTTCGAAATCCAGTTGGTGTAAAAAACAGAAGAAATGTAGTACTTCTCCAGATGGAAAAAGCACATTTGATTACTGAAAGTCAAAAAAAACAACTACAAAGCTTACCAATTACCTTACGTTTTAAATTAGAAAGCCACAGAGAAGGAACTGCAACTTACTTCAGAGAATACCTTCGTGAGTACATGAAAAAATGGGTAGAAGACAATAAAAAACCAGATGGTAGTAGCTACGATATTTACAAAGATGGGCTAAAAATTTACACAACTATCGACTCTAGAATGCAAGCTTATGCTGAGGAAGCGGTTGCCGCCCATATGGCCAATATGCAAGAAGAGTTCTTTATTCAATCGAAAGACAACAAAAATGCTCCTTTTGTAAATATTTCTGAAGCAGAAACACAACGTATCATCAATCAAGCGATGAAAACTTCGCATCGTTGGGCAGTGATGAAAGACCAAGATAAGAGTGACGAGGAAATCATTAAATCGTTTGATGTAAAAACCAAAATGACCGTTTTTACCTGGAAAGGGGAAAGAGACACAATTATGACACCGATGGACTCTATTCGCTATTACAAACACTTTTTACAAGCGGGTGTAATGTCTATGGAACCTCATACAGGTAACATCAAAGTTTGGGTTGGTGGAATTAATTATAAATATTTTCAATACGACCACGTAGGACAAGGTGCTAGACAAGTAGGTTCTACTTTTAAACCATTTGTTTATGCTACTGCAATCGAACAATTGAATATGTCGCCTTGCGATTCTATATTAGACGGTCCGTTTATGATTCGTAAAGGTCGCCATCACGTAACAGAAGACTGGGAACCTAGAAACTCTGACAATAATTATCGCGGAATGGTTACTTTAAAACAAGCATTGGCCTATTCAATCAATACGGTTTCGGCAAAATTGATAGACAAAGTTAGCCCAGAAGCTGTAATCGAACTTACCCATAAACTTGGAGTAAAATCAGAAATTATCACACAACCTTCTATTGCCCTTGGAGCTGTAGAAATTACTGTAGAAGATATGGTAGCGGCTTTCAGTACGTTTGCTAATCAAGGAGTTTATACCAAACCACAATTCTTAAGTAAAATAGAAAACAAAAGTGGCGAGGTCATCTATGAACCAATTCCAGAATCTCATGACGTTTTAAATAAAGATATTGCTTTTGCCATCATCAAACTATTAGAAGGTGTTACCGAAAGTGGTTCGGGAGCAAGATTAAGAACACAATCTGGAGGAAATGGTGACAAACGCTGGACAGGATACCCATACATGTTTAAGAATCCGATTGCTGGTAAAACAGGAACTTCACAAAATCAATCAGACGGTTGGTTTATGGGAATGGTTCCTAATCTTGTAACTGGAGTCTGGGTAGGATGCGAAGATCGTTCTGCGCATTTCAAAAGCCTTACTTACGGACAAGGAGCTGCTATGGCTTTACCTATTTGGGGCTATTACATGAATAAATGCTATGATGATAAAAATTTAAATATTTCGAAAGAATCCTTTGAAAGACCTAAAAACCTTTCTATCAAAGTGGACTGCTATACTCCAAGAGCTGCAGTTGTCAAAGACACTACTGCAACTCCTGAACACGACACCGAAGAGTTCTCACTATAACAGTTTAGCTTTTTCAAAAGCATCCTAAAACAAAGAGCCAGAATAGCAAGGTACACGCTATTCTGGCTTCTTAGTTTTAGTACGTCTAAATAATTGAAATGAACTAAAATAGCATCACAAAATATTTCAACTCCTTAATCTGAATACTACTTCTCGCCTTCCCATTCGGCATAAAACTGAGCAAGAAACCCTTGCATGTATTCATGTCTATTTTGAGCGATTTGTTTACCAGTTTTAGTATTCATTTTATCCTTTAACAACAATAACTTTTCGTAGAAATGATTTATAGTTGGAGCTTGGTTATTTTTGTACTCTTCCTTTGTCATGTTCAATTTGGGAGCAATTTCAGGATTGTACATCGCTCTATTTTTGAATCCTCCATAATTGAACGCTCTGGCGATTCCAATGGCTCCAATAGCATCTAAACGATCCGCATCTTGCACGATATCCAATTCGACAGACGAGAATACCTTTTCGTGATTTCCGCCTTTAAAAGAGATATTAGTAATGATTTGAACAACCTGCGTAATTATGTTTTCAGGAACAGCTTCATTTTCTAAAAATTCACGAGCGATTTTAGGCCCAATCGTTTCATCTCCTTCATAAAACTTGCTATCGGCAATATCGTGTAGCAAAGCACCTAATTTGACCACGGTTTCATCACAATTTTCACCATTTGCAATTAAAATAGCATTCTTATATACACGTTGAATATGAAACCAATCGTGTCCTCCTTCTGCATTAGCCAATTTATCTTTTACAAAAAGAATCGTTTTATTTATTAAATCTGGATTATTCATATGTAATTTCGTTTATAAAAAAAGCTGATTTTTAAAGCCTAAACCTCAAAAATCAGCAGTATTAATTTTATTTCAAAAATCAATTTCAAATGGCAATAGAAATAATCTAAAATCTGCCTTTTAAAATCTGCTATCTTAAATTACAATCTCGCTGGCTCTACCCATTTGAACTGATATGATTCTGCAGGAATTACCAAACGCTCAGAAATCCTAGCCATTCTGGCCGGTAATTTCATCAAATAGTCCCTTGCTTTTTCAGCTTCGGCTGTTAAATTCGTAATCTTATCAATTTCCCATTTATCAATTAATTTTTGCATGATATCAACATAATCGTTGGCTGTATAAACACCAATTCGTTGTGCTGAATCAGAGAAAAGCTCAAAAGCCGAACTGATTTTTTGCCCTGATTCTCTCAAGAAATGAGCTGGCATCACGATTTTTTGCTTCATCATGTATTGAAAAGCCAACATCATTTCACTAGGATCTAATTTGAAGATTTCGGTTACAAAATGGCTGTAAGCATGGTGGTGACGCATTTCGTCTCCAGCAACCATTTTACACATTTTAGATAATTTTTTATCCCCATAGCTTTTAGCCAATTGTGATACTCTATTATGTGAAATATAAGTTGCTAATTCCTGAAAACTAGTATAAACAAAGTTTTTATAAGGATCGCGTCCTGTTCCAATATCAAAGCCATCATTGATTAAATGTTGAGTTGTCATTTCGACTTCACGCATATTAACACGCCCTGACAGGTACAAATATTTATTCAATAAATCTCCGTGACGATTTTCTTCACCAGTCCATTCACGAACCCATTTAGACCAACCATTTCTTCCTTCGTTATCAACTCCTTCCAGTTCCATCAACCAATTTTCATATGTTGGCAAAGCTTCTTCGGTAATCATATCCCCAACCATAGCTACCCAAAAGTCATAAGGCAAATCTTTAGAGATTTCTCTTAATTCTTTTACTTCTTCAAGGAAATTATCACTTTCCGAATTAGGTAAAAAGTCAGAAGGTTGCCATATCTTTTCAACAGGAATAAGATACTGCTCCATAAATCCTTCTACTTTATTTTCTAGAAATTGCATTACTTCTAGACGAATGTTTTTTATTGACATTATATATAATTTAATTAAATTTTAATTCCGTTTACGACAGCTGACTCTGTCTTTTGCATAATTTCACTAAACTCAAAATCCTTAACAGCAAATGCTTCGTGCACTACAAAGGTAATATGATTTCCTAAACCATAAGGAAAAGTTCCATATTTTACCAATTTCCATGAATTATTGATACTAATTGGCACTACATAGGCTGATGGAGCATTCTTACATAAAATTTTCAAACCTGTTTGGGCAAACTCTTTTGGCTTACCATTGCGGCTGCGGGTTCCTTCTGGGAAAATTACAGCTGATCTGTTGTATTTTTCTATATATTCTGCAATTTTTTTGATTGCAGGAATTGCTTGTTTTGGGTCTTTTCTATCGATAACTACAGATCCTCCATGTCTCAAATTATAAGAAACACTAGGAATTCCTTTGGCTAATTCTTTCTTACTAACAAATTTCGGATGAAATCTTCTTAAATACCAGATTGACATAATGATGTCGTATAAACTCTGATGATTAGCAACAAAAATGATGGGTACTCCTTTTGGGATACTTTCTCTGTTTTCAAAATGAAATGTTGTCCCAAGTATAATAACAATCTTCAATAAAATGAAGTTCAAATAATCAACACTTTTTTTATGAGCTTGATAACCAAAAACGTTCAAGCATATCCATTGAATTGGATGAAAAATCGACAATGTTAACAATATTAGTACTAAAACTATTAAAGATAAGGGGTACGAAATTAACTTCTGCATGCTATTTAGTTTGGGACAAAAGTAGTAAATATATTTTTAGCACTATTTATAACTATTCCAATTAACAAATTTATATCTATTTAACTACAACACAATAATTTAAACCATATTTTTTTCTACGTTGTTATAAAGTTTAGCAATAAAACAGACTATAAGTTATCCTAAACAAAGTATTAAAAACGAATTATTGTACCGCATTACATTAATTGTACCTTTGTACAAATTACAACGACTGTTTATAAAATGAAATTTACTTATCCTAAAAACGAAAAACTAAAAAGCAAAATTACCATTGGATTACTTTTCACCGAAGGTAAATCTGTTGCCAAATATCCTTTGCGTTTAGTTTATAAAGTTGGCACTTTGGATGAGGATGAAAAAATAAAAATAGGCGTTTCTGTCTCCAAAAAATACTTCAAGAAAGCTGTTGATCGAAATTATTTTAAAAGAGTTTTGAGAGAAACCTATAGACTCAATAAACATTTGCTTATAGACAATCTAGAACAGTCATACACCTTCATGTTTTTTTACCAAACAAAAGATCGTCTGACGTTTGACGAAATCAATACCAAGACCATTCAATTATTTGAAAAATTCATTGGTCACATTAAAAACGAAAACGAAAAACATAATAATGTCCAATAACAATGGAGTCCTATTTCAAAATTTTTAATTATTTTATCTTTTGAATCTGTGGCTCTTTTGCTTTATAGTAAATATCTTTTACATTAAATTCTTATTTTAGTAAACTAAAATCAATTCAAACTGAAGATGAAAACGAAAATTTTCCAAAAAAAAATCATTATACCAATTGTTGCTTCTGCCTTTTTATTCATTGGTGTCAGTTTTAAAGACGACTATTTTGAAATCGCGAAACAATTGGAAATTTTCACGACATTATTCAAGGAATTGAACAAAAACTATGTAGATGAGACCAATCCTGCCGAACTGATGAACAACGGTGTCAAAGGAATGTTGAATTCTCTTGATCCTTACACGGTTTATTTTGACGAACAAGAGGTACTTAAATTTAAAATCAATAATACAGGTGAATATACTGGTATTGGCGCAATGATTACGCGTAAAAAAGACAAGTTAATTCTAAAGGAAGTGTACAAAAATTTTCCTGCCGACAAAGCTGGATTTAAACCTGGAGATGAAATTATACAAATAGGCGATACACCCATTGCTAATTTTCAAGATGATGCCTCACAACTTTTGAAGGGTTCTAAAAACACCAAGATTGACATCAAATACATTAGACAAGGAAAAATCAACACAGCTACAATTGTATTGGATGAAGTTGAAATCAAATCGGTTCCTTACTATGCCAAAATTGACGACAAAACTGGTTACATCGTTCTTGCCCATTTTAACCGAAAAGCCTCATCTGAAACCAGAGAAGCATTGGAACAATTGAAAAAACAAGGTGCCGAAAGAATCGTTCTAGACGTAAGAGGAAATCCAGGTGGATTATTGAATGAAGCTGTAAACATCTGTAATCTTTTTGTGCCTCGAAACGAAATTATTGTAACCACAAAATCAAAGGTTGAAAAATACAACAATGCCTATAAAACTACTCAAGAACCAATAGATACTAATATTCCATTGGTAATTTTAGTTAATGGTCGAAGTGCATCGGCATCGGAGATTGTTTCTGGAGCTTTACAAGATTTGGATCGTGCAGTGATTTTAGGAAGCCGTAGTTTTGGAAAAGGATTGGTACAAAGACCCATAGAATTGACCTACGGGACACAACTAAAAGTTACTATATCTCGCTATTATACTCCTTCTGGAAGATGTATTCAAGCACTAGATTATGCTCATAAAGACAAAAACGGTGCGGCAACCAGAACTGAAGCAAAAAATTACAATGCTTTCAAAACCAAAAAAGGAAGAACTGTTTATGATGGCGGGGGTATTTTGCCAGACATTGAAATGGAGGAAACCAAAACAAGTCCAATTGCCAATGCTTTATTAAAAAACGACGGTATTTTTGATTATGCAACTCACTATTATTATAAAAATCCGAATTTAGGCTCTAAAATCCCTGTTCTTTCAGATGCTGATTATGCCGATTTTAAGCAATTTTTAAAAACTCAAAAATTTACTTTTGATACAGAAACCGAAGTAGCATTGAAGAACACTTTGGCGGTAGCCAAAAAAGAAAAACTAGATGAAGCTATCACAATAGAATATCAACAACTTTTGGTTGCCTTACAAAAATCGGAAAATGCATTATTAGATCGAAACCAAAAAGAAATAAAAGGCTTATTACTAGACGAAATCATCAAACGTTATCAATATCAAGAAGGACTTTATGATTATTATATCAAAAACAATCCTGAGATTAAGAAAGCCGTTTCTATCCTAAACTCTACTGCTGAGTACAATGCTATTTTGAAAATTTAGTTCACACACCCACCAATATTTATGAACCTGCAGGCATCGCCAAAACTGTGTAACCTGCAAGTTCTAAAAAAATTATACTCTTAGAGAAGCCCGAAATCCTCGGGCAGCATAATACGATTCGGCTCCATTGTGATATACAAATACAGTTTCATATCTAAAATCTGAAAAGAGTGCACCACCGAGTTTTCTAATAGCCGCTGGAGTCACTATCCAACTTGAAGTTTTGCTGTCAAACTTTCCTAATTTTTGCAAATCTCGATATTCGACTTCAGACAATAATGCAACTCCCATTTCGGTGGCTACATCAAGAACATTATTTTTGGGTTTGTTTTCTTTTCTTTTATCTAAAGCTTCTCGGTCATAGCAAAAACTTCTTCGCCCCGATGGACTTTCGGCGGAACAATCAACAAAAAGAAATTCGTTTTTACTTGCATCATAACCAACAACATCTGGCTCCCCTCCTGTAGCTTCCATTTCATTAAGGGACCATAATTTATCAGGATTAGATTCTAATTTTGCCTGTACTGTATTCCAATCGATGTCTTGATGCCTGTTGGTGTTTTTCTCAAAACGTCCTTTAAGGGTCTTCAACAAACCTTCTCTATTTGCTATTGACAATTCTTTTTTCATGATTTTCCCTTTATAAATCGTTAGCTAAAAATATACAATTACCCCAATTTTATGATTATGTATTTGATATAAAGATCAATACAAATTTATACTGTTTCTTTGGCTGTGTCATCAAAATAGTTTGTCAATAGATTTCAAATCAAAAATTAATCTTTCAGCATTTCGATATGAGGAATACCATCTTCTAGATACATTTCGCTAGTCTGTACAAAACCATGTTTTTCATAGAATTTCTTGAGGTATAATTGCGCTCCAATGGTAATTTGGCTTTCGCCAAAATATTCCAAAATTGCAGCAATCGCCTTCTCCATCAATTCATCCCCCCATTTTCGATCTCTATAACCCGCATCGACCACTACTCTTCCTATCGAAGCTGTATCAAACGAAATTCCAGGCTCAAAAAGTCGAGCATGGGCAACAATTTTAGAATCATAAATTCCCAAAAGATGCAAAGCTTGTTTGTCCTTTCCATCAATATCAAGATAGATACAATTTTGCTCCACCACAAAGATCTCACTTCGCAATTGAAGCATATCATACAACTCATTCACCGTTAAAGCCTCAAAAGACTTAATTTTCCATTCTATAGACATTGTTCATTTTTAAAATAATCAACAAAGATAAAAGTTATGAAGCGAGCTAAAAAATCAATTCAATTTCACCCCTTTGATGATCGACTCTAATTCATGCATATAATCACGTCGCTCTCTAGATGGAACATAACTGAATCCTTCAAGAGATACTATTCTGTCGTTTTTAGGATCCAGTATCAAATAGGTGACAAAAGAACCAAACATAAAACTATCACTTAATCTCCAAATCCCCTTAATCTCATAGGCTGGTTTACTATCGATTTTTATTTTTGAAACATAATATGGGTATGACTTATCAATATACAAACAGGACGAAGGCATTTTATCTTTTATATAAAAAGCATTAATAGAATCGTGCACTTTCGTGACCAAATTCATCACTTCATCATTAGATTGTATGGGCTTTAAAGGATATTGGGTCAACAAAAGGTTGGTGTTTCCATACGGAAACTCATGTTTAAGCCAAATGAAGTTGTGACCGTTAAAGTCTATAGAATAGTGTTTTGGAACTTTTAAATCTAATTGAAATTGTTTTGGAATTTCGTTCGAATTATTTAATGAATCATTCAGTAAGAGTTGATGTGCCTTAATTTCACCTTCTTGAATGATTTTAATGATTAATGGACTCTTCATTTCTATCGTATTCAATAAATCGGTAAGTGATTTCCCAGTAATCTGTATTAGGGTTTGCGGTGTAGCATAAACATTTCTTTGAATTTCAAAATGGTTAGTTGCCCCTTTTTTGACTACAATAATTGTTCTGGCTTTGGAGACAAAACCTTCCATAACACTTATGGGATACTGATTAATATCGAATAAAGGCTCTTCTTTGGACAACCCTTCAACTGGTCGGGCAAATTTATTTCGAATACTATCACCGATACTTCCATTCCATAACTGATCGTCCATCACTAGTGAAATGGTATTAATAGCTCCAATAGAGTTTTTGGAATTATTTTCGTCTTTCTTAAAACAAGAAATAAATAAAAACGATAGGCAACAGAAAAAGAAAATTTTATTCATTGATTGGATAATTAATAATCAAAAATAAAAAAGCCTTTTGATATACTTTTAGTTTTTGTCTTTGGAAATGGATTTTAGTTTGATATTTCTAAAATCGATAGGAGATCCTTCGTAATTTAACGAAATTTTCCCTTCTGTAGAAGAAGCTTCGGTACATTGGTTCACCAACTTACCATTGAGATATTGAGTAATTTTTCCGTTAAATGAACGTACAACAACGGTATTCCATTCCCCATAAGGATTTTCGTTAGCCAAAAATTTAGCAGAAGTGACACTTGCTCCAGCTGCAACTAATTTTCCGTTGACAACTGCCGTAATGTTATCCAAAAAAATGAAATCACCCGTAGTATGCTCCTTCATTTGAAATTGAATTCCTTTTGGCCAAATATTATCAGGAGAATCAGTTGGTATATTATACATCAAACCACTATTTTTTTTGGCTTTACTGGGATTCCATTTTTCATCGATATTCCATCTAAACTCCAGTGATAATTCAAAATTTTTATAACTCTTATTGGTCATCAAATAACCAATATTATCCCCATACATCCGAATCATTCCTTCGGAAAACTCATAAACTTGGGAAGGTTTTACTATTCGTTCTTTGTTGGCTTTGGTAAAAGCATACCAATTTTTTTCTGAAAAGTCATTATGCTGAACGGCACACGAAGCCGTAAGCACTAAAAGGGCAATAACAAAGCTGTTTTTTTGAAGCATTAATGAGAAAATTTCACGAAACTTATCCTTTTATTTTTAAATCCATTCCTGGTTTTAAATCGTCTCCCGTGATATTATTCCATTTTTTTAAATCAGAAACGGTTACACCTGGATATTTCTTAGAAATACTAAATAGCGAATCCCCTTTTTGTACTAAATAATTACTTTCAGTACCTTTTGATGCATCTTTCTTTTTAAAAGAACTTACTGTAACATTATTAGTATTTATTGCCACTTCATTCTTGGCTACAACTAAAACATTTCCAACAATCAAATTGTTTGAGTGTAAATTATTCCACTCTTTCAATTCAACAACTGAAGATCCAAATTTCTTAGAAATACTACCTAAATTATCTCCTTTTTGTACTCTATATTCGATGTTTTTTAATTCAGAAACAGGAGTAACGACAGCTGCAACTTCATTGTTTTCAACAACACTATTACTTACTTGTAGTGATGCTCCTAATTTTATACTAGATGAAGTTAAGTGATTCCATTCTTTGATTTCAGCAACTGTAGTATTGTGTTTTTTGGCAATTGTGTTTAGATTATCTCCTTTTTGAACCACGTAATAATTAGTGCTATTGGTAACTAAAGTATCATTTTTACCTGTTTTGGATTCAGTCGTAACCACTACATTCTCTTTTACAACAGCGGTTTTTGAAGCAATTGCCTCGGTAGGAGTGGTTTCTTTTTCGATAATTATTTTTAATGATTTGCCAGCAACCAGCGCATTACCCTTAATTCGATTCCACTTTTTCAAATCCGAAATGGCAACATCATAGTTTTTAGCAATTTCACTTAGATTGTCACCTCTTTTTATTCTATAGTATTTTACTTTACTATTAGAAGCCAAAGCAGTATTATCTTTTATTAGGGATGGTTTTTTGTACTGATTTGTTTTTTCTTTTGCATCTAACTCATGTTGTACATAAGCGTAAATTTTATCTTCATTAGATGTAAAAACGGCTACTTTGCACAACGGGAGGGTTAAGAAATGGTTCTTACCATCATAATTTGGAATAACATTTCGTTTATAGGATGGGTTTAAAGCTTGCAATTGCTCTACTGGAACATCTAATAAATTAGAAATTTGATCAAAAGACATCTCTTTTTTTACCATAACGGTATCCGTTTCAAAATGTCTTACCAATGCTTCTTTTGGGGTTATACCATGCTCATTGTGGTATTTATAAATGTACATCGTAGCCAAAAAAGCGGGTACATAACCTTGCGTTTCTAATGGTAAATGCCTTTTGATATTCCAAAAATTTTGCTGTCCACCAGAACGACGAATCGCTTTGGTTACATTCCCTGGTCCAGAATTGTAGGAAGCCAATACCAAGTTCCAATCGTTGAAAATAGTAAACATATTGGTCATATATTGTGCCGCTGCCGCCGATGCTTTTAAAGGATCTGAACGTTCATCAATATAAGAATCTATATGTAAATTGTATTGTTTCCCAGTATGATACATAAATTGCCATAAACCAGTAGCTCCAACTCTAGAAACTGCTTTTGGATTTAATGCCGATTCTACAACGGCTAGGTATTTAATTTCTAAAGGAATATTTTGTCTTGCTAGTGCCTCTTCAAATATTGGGAAATAATATTGGGCAACTGCCATTTGGTTGGCAAAAGCTTTTTTTCTATTCTTAAGGAAGGATTTTATCAAATTTTCTAATCCTTGGTTGTATTCTATATCAAATGGAGATTGCGCATCCATTGCTGCCAGTCGCTCTTTTAGTAAATCGGTTGGTAATTCATTATCGATATCCTTATCCGTATTTACGGTATTGATTTCGGATGCTAAATCATTATAAATTTCAAGTGAATTTCCAATTTGATTCATCCATAAACTATCCAATTTTACTGTTCTATCATAGGATACGAAAGAATTTTTTATAGAATCTAAGTACGAAATTGGTTTTGGATTACTTACAACTTCTGAATTTTCTACAGTAGCCTGAGAAAATGCAAAAATGGTAAACATCAGAAAAAATGAGAGTGCGGTATTTTTTATTGCCATAACAGTAATTTAATTTGCTATTATTCAATTATTTACAAATAAAGATATACAAACTTAGAATCTATTTTCTAAATAAATCCATAAAGAATGTTAAATATACAAAAAAAATCGACAATTAACCTAATTTTTAAACATTTGTGAGTAAATGGTTTCAAAATTAGCGCAATGGTTTTTAAAAAAAAATGTTAATATAAAAAACTCTCTAGTCATAACTAAACAACTAGAGAGTTTACTTTGTTATAATCTGGTAACTATATCTTTACAAAAAAGATAGTTACCAATAGTATCTTAGTCTAAAATGGCAGCAATTCCTGGCAATGTTCTTCCTTCAAGCATTTCCAACATCGCTCCTCCACCGGTTGAAACGTAACTCATTTTGTCTTCGAATCCAAATTGTTTCACTGCCGCAACAGAATCTCCTCCTCCAACAAGTGAGAAAGCACCATTTGCAGTAGCTGCAGCAATATAATCACCTAAAGCAATTGTTCCTTTGGCAAAAGTTTCCATTTCAAAAACTCCTAGAGGCCCATTCCAAAGAATTGTTTTAGAATCCAATATTACTTTTTCGAAGTTTGCCAAAGATTTTGGACCAGCATCAAGACCTTGCCATCCATCAGGAATTTCACGAACATCAACCACTTGAGTATTCGCATTATTAGCGAAATCATCAGCAGCTACAACATCAACAGGAATATGAATTTGCACTCCTTTTTCCTCAGCTTTTTTCAAAATATCAAGAGCCAAGTCTAATTTATCAAGTTCGCAGATTGAATCTCCAACATTACCTCCTAAAGCTTTTATAAAAGTATAAGTCATTCCACCCCCGATAATCATATGATCTACTTTATCAAGAATATTTTCGATAACCGTAATTTTAGAAGAAACTTTAGAACCACCTAGAACGGCAGTTACTGGTTTTTCGCTGTTTTTCAATACTTTATTTAAACTATCGATTTCTTTAGCCAATAATGTTCCGAAGCATTTGTTTTCTGGAAAAAACTGAGCAATAATTGTAGTTGAAGCGTGTGCTCTGTGTGCTGTACCAAAAGCATCGTTCACGTAAATATCTCCAAGTGAAGCCAATTCTTTTGCAAAAGCAACATCTCCAGCTTCTTCTTCGTCATGAAAACGTAAATTTTCCAACAACAATACTTGACCTGGTTGTAAATTTTTGGCAGCTTCTTGAGCCTCAGCCCCAATACAATTTGCGGCAAATTGAACTTGTACTCCTAAAATTTCTGAAGTTGTTTTTAGAATGTGTTTCAAAGAGTATTTATCTTGAGCTCCTTTTGGTCTTCCAAGGTGAGACATCAAAATAACGCTTCCGCCGTTAGACAAAATATGATCAATAGTTGGTTTTGCAGCTTCGATACGAGTTGTATCGGTTACATTAAAATTTTCATCCAAAGGAACATTAAAATCAACTCTTATTATTGCCTTTTTATTGTTGAAATCAAAATTATTTAAAGTTTTCATTAGTATCTTTTTTTTAATTGGTTTTGAAAGAATGTCAAAGATATAATTTTTAAATAAGTATTAAATTTTAAAAATCTAAAAAAAATATGAATTTACTAACGAAAACGTTGTAATTTGATCATAATATCAAAAAAAGACACAAACCTTTAATTTTCAGATTGTAGATACACGGTCTTTCGAATGGGCATTTGATTCGTTTTCAGAAATGATTTAAAATTTACATGCAATAGATTCGCATTTGGGTTAATCCTTTTAAAAAATAAAAACTACCTTAAAAAACCGGGATTTCACCGTATTAATTTTATTCGAAACCTTAGAAACCATATTTTTGAGTAATTTCTTTTACTATGAAAAAAAACATTTCCTTTTATGCCATGCACTTAGGTTTATGCTTTGTGTTTCTGTTTCTACCCTATTCCTTTTCTAGCACAGGTAGCATTTTTAGTTTACCCAAATTAGCAACGAATCCACATGACCGAATTTACTTTTTCATCTATATTCTATTGCTTATTTTCTTTTATTTCAATTACTATGTTCTAATTCCAAAGTTTTATTTTAAAGAAAAACAAATTAAATATGCCGTTATATTGGTTGGATTTTTATTCTTTTTCCTTCTAATTTCGACCCTATTCGATAATCCGTCACTAAATTTTCTAGATTTCAACAAACCCCAACAACCGCCATTAAACGGTATGCGCCCACCTAATCCACTTGGTTTTGAACACCAAAACCCTCCCTTTCCACATAGACCTGCTCCATCAAATTTTAATTCGATTACCCATTTTGGAGGTCCGCCTACTCGATACAGTCATACCCTTTTTGTTTATTTGATTGGTGTTGTCTCTAGTTTGTTTTTTGCGATAAAAATTAGATTACAAAAAGTTGAAGAAGACAGAATGAAATCTGAATTATCTTTTTTGAAAGCCCAAATTAATCCCCATTTTTTATTCAATACGTTGAATAGTATTTATTCTTTAGCGATAAAAAAAGACGACAAAACTGCCGATGCTGTTGTGCAATTATCCGAATTAATGCGTTATATCATTACCAATGCCAATGATGATGTGATTGGTTTAGAAAAAGAAATCAATTACATAACCAACTATATAGAATTGCAAAAAACCAGATTAGGGAATACCGTTGCAATAGATTATAGCTTAGAAGGAGAACCAATTGGCAAAGCCATAACCCCTTTGATTTTGATATCTTTTATAGAAAACGCATTCAAACACGGCGTAAATCCAAATCAAAATTCCGTAATTTGTATAAGAATCACCATAATTGGAGATTATTTAACTTTATTTGTTTCTAACAATAAAGTGCAATCTATTCAATCCGACAGTGGTATTGGATTGCAAAACACAATAGAAAGACTTAATCTTTTATATTCTCATAACCATATTTTATCTATAGAAGATAAGCCGGAAACGTATCAGATAAACTTAACTATAAAAGTAGGATGATAAAAGCGATTGCACTAGACGATGAACCACCTGCACTCTATATTTTAGAAAGTTTTTGTTCTAAAATTGAGCATATCGATTTGCAAAAAATTTTTACAAAGTCTGAAGATGCTCTCAAATATTTAAAAAAATATCCTGTTGATTTATTGTTTTTAGACATCAATATGCCTGCCATTTCTGGGATTGATTTCTATAAAAATCTGCCCCATAAAACTATGGTAATATTTACAACCGCTTATTCTGAATATGCTGTAGAAGGATTTACCTTGAGTGCAACAGATTATCTATTAAAACCATTTTCGTTTATTCGTTTTGAACAAGCTGTAGAAAAGGCCTATATACAATGGAAAACACAAAATCAAAATCCGGAACAGCAATATCTCTTTGTTCGAGCCGATTACAGCTTAATTAAAATTCTATTATCGGATATTTTATATATTGAAGGTTTAGATGATTACCTTAAAATCCATATCCAAAACCAAAAGACCATTGTTGCCAGAATGACAATGAAAGCACTTTTACAAAAACTACCAGAATCTGATTTTATACGGGTTCACCGTTCCTATATTGTGGCAATTACTAAAATAGATAAAGTACGAAACAAAATAATTTATATTAATCAGAACGAAATACCAGTAAGTACGAGTTATGAAATCACTTTTTTTGCCTTATTAAACAAAGAATAACACTCAATTTTGAATTATAAAAAAACAAAAAATCAATTTTTTAACACATTCACCTCTTAAAATATTCCCCTTACCTCATAAATTTTTATGCTTAATTGTCGTTAAATACTTTTACATACATAAACTGAAAAATGTATTTATTATGGAAAGAAAAGAATTTTTAAGAGGAATTGGTTTGGTTGGATTGGGCACATTATCCATAATCCCGATGATTAATTCCTGCAGTAGCGATGATAGCGATTTGTCATCAACAGACAATTCAGATGGTTCCTCAACAGATACTAGTGGTGGTTCTGGGAGTTGTTCTGTAACTCCATCAGAGACAGAAGGTCCTTTCCCCACAAAATCTCCAACATCCTTAATTACATCCAACATTGTTAGTGATAGAACAGGCGTTGCTCTAAGTGTTGCGATTACGATTCAGAACACCAATGCTAATTGCGAAGCACTCGCTGGAGCTATAGTAGATATTTGGCATTGTGACAAAGACGGTTATTATTCAGAATACGGAGGAACTTCTATGCAATCAGCAGATTTTACCTCGGCTCATTTTTTAAGAGGGAGGCAAACAACCAATTCTGATGGATTAGTTCAATTTACCTCTATTTTTCCAGGATGGTACCAAGGTAGAGCCACACATATTCACGTACACATATACAACTCATCAGGGAAATCGCTATTGGTAACACAAATAGCATTTCCAGAAGGCAGCAATAGCGCAGTTAGTCTTGTAAATGCATCTACTGCCAATGGCTATACAAAAGGGCTTAACGGATATACGTATAATGCCTCAGACAATATTTTCTCGGATTCACTTTCTAGCGAAATGTCAACCATAACTGGAAGCATCGCCGATGGTTATGCATTGACCCATACGATTAAAGTGGCTAATTAATTCTTTTATTTGCTAAAAATGATTCGTCAAAATCCTGCTCAAATTTTCAAATCCGATTTGCGTACCATTACCAAATCGGATCTTGTTATGGCTGTATCTACACTTAATTATGAGGAGAAACTAAATAGCAAACCAAAAACTTTTGGCAGTTTGAAGCTATTCACTGAAATTATTTTAGCTCCTTCAGGAAAAAAATTCACTTATTTAGATACCGATACAGACATCTTTTTATTACCTCTTTTTGGCGGTATCGATTATTTGGACAATTTAGGTGATAAAGATTTCATTCGAGTAGATCAAATCAAACACATCTCTGCACAAAAAGGGATGACTATAGAAATTTCGAATACATATGAAGAAAATGTAAGTTATTTGGAAATTTGGTTCACCCCAAAATCATTTCATTATAATTCGAATGCACATCCGTTTCAATTTGATTTATCAGAACGAAATAAATTATACTCGCTTTTTAGTCTTACCAACGCAAAAGGTTTCATTGGCCTTTATGACGGAAGAAGAGAAGGCAATTACCAGTTAAAAAAACACTTAAACGGTGTTTTTGTTTTTGTGGTTAATGGTGCTTTTGAGGTAGAAAATAGATTACTGGAAGCCAAAGATGGGTTGAGTCTAACCAATACAGGAATCATAGAATGGGAAGCACTCTCGGAGAATGCTCTTTTGATTGTTTTAGAAATTCCTGCCGAAAATTTTTAATCCTATGTACAAGGCCAAAATAAGACTGGCGTACCGAATAGTCATTGATAATTCGGCTACTTTTCTTTGGGACAAATACGTTTGGGAAGACACCTATAAAGAGTATTTGATGCAGCAACAACAATTTAATAACACCGATAACCCAAAAAACACTTTCAGAGAATTATTGACCGAAAATGAAAAAGCAACACAATTGCATTATTTAGTTGGAATTGCTGCTCATAGTTATGTTCTACAATTAAAAGGAAAATTACACCGAGTAACAGACGTATTGGGAAACAATTACTTTCCTTTTATTAACTATCAGTTAGATATTATCAATACAGACATTACCGATCCTTCTAAACACAAAATTGGCATTACATTTTTTTCTCCTTTACTAACATTGATTGATATAGTCGAAAACAACTATCTCGTTTCTATTAATAGCGAAAAAGAAAACAATTGGGAAACTCTTATGTTTCCTGTACAAGCTCGTTTGTCAATTTGTTATTATCAAAAAAAATCTTCTGTAGAGAATCTGTAAAACAAAAAAAGATCGCATTAACGATCTTTTTTTGTTTTACAATTAGAAAAAAATCTATCTGTATTTACAAAGGTTTCACTTCTTTTGCCTTCAAACTATCCTTAACTACACCCAAACTATCTTTCACAATTGGTTTAACCAAATTAGGATCAACAACAGGAACTACCACTTTTCGGGCTCTTTTAATTTTTTGCGTAATAACAACAGCATCATTCAAAACAAATGGTGTTGGCATCATCCAATCTTGTCTTGGATTGATATTAAATAAAGGGTTAACCATTAAATCAAAAGAACTTTCCATAAGATCCATATCCAAAACAGTCGCTTTATTGATGGTAAATTGCAAAACCAATGGCTCATTGTTTACCACATAATAACTTAATAATTTTCGGCCGTTTCGTTCCAATTCGTTTCCTTTTTGGTCTATTGCCGTTACTCCATTTGCTTTAAAATTAAAGAAGCTCATAATTTCGGCAGCAAAAATATCATAACGATTTACTTTTCTATTAGGTGTGATTTTTATTTTCAAAAACCTTCTATGTCCAACAACACTATCTTTTAAGAATGAAATAGTAGGTTTGGCTATTTCTTTGACTGGCGTTTCAATTGCATACGTAAATTGAGAATGGTATTTACTAAACAAAGTCAAATCGTTCAAAGTTCTTGCACTTTTAGGATTTTCGGTTAAATACGTTTTTGTCCAAGAATCCAGGTTTGTGTCATATGTAGTCCAGTAAGCTCTGTTTTTATCAGCATTATAGAGATAAACCAAACTATTGGATTTTGCTTTTCCTACTTCGTAACCAGATTGGTATTGTGCTTTAGCAAAGAATAAAATTGAGATTAAAAACAGTATCAAAGCCCAAACCCCCTTTTGACGAAAATCGCCAAACATAGGCAATACAATAGCAAAAGTTAGCACTGTTAAAATTGCGGTTCCAAATAGTATTTTTAACCCTAAACCAATAGGAAACATTTGGATAAATGGCGCTATTATCAATACTGCCGGAATTGCGCAAATAAGATTTACTATCCAATTGGATCTTTGAGTAAAGATGAAAACGGCAAAAGCAAATAATCCAAAATACACTGGAATAATCAAAAATCCTGCTCCTGGCAAACTGTTAGCCAAAAAACCATTGAGTACGATCCAAAACACCAACGGAACTACATAATGATTCATAGTAACCTTTCGAGCCGATGCTACTTGATAAAAGAAAAAACATATAGAAAGACTCAACAATATAAAAGCATAAATATAATCATGCCCATTATAGGTAAATCCATTAAGCAAATCGTTGTACTGTGGATTTACCAAAAGTAATCCTTGCCAACCATAATACGTAAGCAATCCTGCCAGTATCAAAGCCCCCAAGAAAGGAAAGAAACCTTTCATAATATCGCTCAACTTCAATACACGCTTGATTTTTCCGATAAATACCAAAAATATAAGAACTCCAACCGCAATTAAGGTCATTGGTATTACCCAATCAAAAGGATAACTGATAAACGTAAACGGAATTGTAAAATAAACATCATCCTTGGCTGCAATTGTATTTTTTAAATCTGTATTAGAGAAATAATTCAATAATGGCATCAAATAAGTGCCTTGATGTTTCAACGAATTTTTATTCAAATGAGCCACATCGTCCTGTTGCGTATGATAATTATAATGACCATCAATAAAAGCAAAATTAAAACCCTGAATATCTCCTTTTTCTCTAAAAACGGTCAAATCAGTGTCGTTAGGAAGCATTTTGTAAATGCTGTACATTAAGGAATTCGAAACGGGATGAGAAGCATCGGCTTTGGCAAATTCTTTGACCAAGCCAGCATTACCTTTATTGGTTTCCATCAGCATATAACTTGGTCCAGCAGTACCACGAGCTTCAAAATTCAAGACCAATCCTACCTCTTTGGCCCATTGGTGTTGGGTCACGAAAAGCGCAGCACCATTTAGTCCTAATTCTTCGGCATCTGTAAATAATAGAATAATATCGTTTTGATGTTTGGTTTTGGCATTCAAAAAAGTGCGAATCCCTTCTAGAATTGTCGCTACCCCAGAAGCATCATCACTAGCGCCATGTGAAACTGAATGTGGCGCACTATCATAATGAGAAAGAAGCAACAATGCTTTACCGCCTGCTTTATTCCCATCAATACGACACATGATATTTTTGGATTTCACCAAATTTCCCCATTCTGTCAAAGTAAAACCTTCTTGAACCAAAGGCTCTAATCCCAATTTTTGTAACTCTTTAATAATGTAATTAGCAACAACTTCATGATTTTTGGTACCTACATAATGTGGTTTTTCGGTCATAGCAACAACATGCTCGAGTGCTCTATTGGTCGAAAATTCCGTAACTTTTTCATCCTCATCCGAAGACCAAGAAGGTGTTAAAGTACCAAATAAAAAGGCCAAAATCCCAAGAATAATAACAGCAGTTATTAGGGAAGCGTAATTTTTTTTCATTATTAAAAATTTGGGTATTAAATATCTTTTTTTACGAGCATATAATAATCATTATCCAAAACCATATAACCTTGGTCATACAGAAAATAATAAACATTACCTGTTTTTGTATTCAAAACATTAGTGAAAAACTCAAAATCAAATCCTTTGCTCACCAACTTAGATCGGGTTGTTTTGGACTTTCCATCAACATTTAACTCGGACAAAATTCGGTAATTTTTTCTCAATTTGTTATTGATATTTCGCATATAATTTGTGCTGTCCTTATTTATTTTATTGTTATAGGCGTTTCGACAACCATCGCTACAAAATTTCTTGTCTTCTCGACCCACAATGGTATCTCCGCATTCGAGGCAGGTTTTCATATCGGTATGTAATTTTAATTAAAAAATGAATTAATTATTATCGTATTTTTGCGTTTATAGTTGAGCTAAATTGGCACGAACAAACAATTAGATATTTTATCGAACAGCCAAACGATCGTCTTCTTTTTGCATTTGTCAATCAGTTTTACAAATAACTCAACCAAGTCTTCGGTTTATGATTCTGTTTATAAGCATCAAATTTTTTGCAAATAGGATAAAGTATAGCAACGATTCCTAACCAAACCAAATAAACAGTAATAAGATTGTATCCGTAACCTTTTATTTCTGGGATAAACCCGATCCAAGTTGGCAAAATAAAATGCTCCCAACCAAGTCCTGAAATTTCTGCAAAAATCATTGCTGTGATATGTATGGCGTAAAGATGCAGTATATAATAAAAGAAAGGAACTCGCCCGAACGTACAAAAGAAATTCACCACTCGCCCTTTTAAATTTTCTGAATTAGCCAAAAACAAGAAAGCAACTCCCAAAGTCATCAATAAATACAATAAAGAAGGTGGATATTTATTAGGATTAAAAAAAGAATATAAATCTTTGGTAAAACCTTCATAATCCAGCCATGGTGTTGGATTGCCATAAAAATTGGTTCCTCTTAAAATTAAGAATAGAATGATCGAAACAAATCCTATTGCGTTGAATAATTTTTCTCGCTTGGAGCTATCAAATGATTGGTCGTAATACTGCCCAAAATAATACCCCAAAGCCATAACAGCAATCCAAGGAATAACAGGATAACCAATAAACAATTGTGTATGCGGTGTTACATTTATCAAAGTAGGTTGATGCAGTATATTCCACAATACATTATTATCTAAATCTACCGAATCCAATAGGTTATGTCCAAAAATAAGTACACCACAAAACAACAACAATACCTTTGGCGGAAGATAGATTAGCACAGACAACGCTATCATACATATCCCTAGAGACCAAATAACCAATAAACCAAATGTTCTGAACTCGGGATCAAAAAACCAGCCGAAGTTTACCACAGTTAACTCAATAAGCACTAACCAAAGTCCTCTAGTG
This sequence comes from Flavobacterium adhaerens, assembly GCF_040045115.1. NCBI lineage: Bacteria > Pseudomonadati > Bacteroidota > Flavobacteriia > Flavobacteriales > Flavobacteriaceae > Flavobacterium > Flavobacterium adhaerens. The sequence goes on from NZ_JBDLZX010000003.1 coordinate 303,058, forward strand.
GCTAAAAAGACCGACAATTCTTTTGGCGTTTTTCGTTTACCAACCAAAAAAGCCGAAATTCCAGCCAAGAAACAAAATGTGGGCGCACAAAAATGGGTAATCCATCGGGTAAAATAAATTGGAAATGTCGTTTGGGTAGGATCGGTTGGGTCAAAAAAATTGGCCGAATAATGAAAATAATCTCTAACATGATCCAAGGCCATAATCACCATCACTAACCCTTTCAAAAGATCAATGGATACTACTCGATTGTTATTTACTATTGTCATTTTTTGAATTGTAACTTTTACAAAAACTCCCCCTTATACGATAGTGCCTGCTCTATATGTGCCAAATGATGATTGCAATGCCACGCATAAATACCAATTATTTCATCTAAACACGAAGTTTTTTGATTGGCTGGATGCGTAAATTGTCGCTTCAATTCTGTTTCGCCAAAGGATTTCAAAAGCAAAACCCATCGGGCATGAACACCTTCTATTATTTTGATAGAAGCCGAAACATCATCCGATTTGCCATCAATGAGTTCTGCCCATAGCTGTTCTTCATAGGGTTTGATAACAGGAATATCTTCGGTCAAAGCTAATTTGAAACGAATTAAACTATTCATATGACTATCGGCACAATGATGCACTACTTGTTTGATCTTCCACCCATTAGGTCGATAAATCCAATTTAATTGTTCTGCTGAAAGATTCTCGGTTAGTGATTTTATTTTTTTGGGAAAACTTTCAATAGTAGCAATCCATTTATTTAAATCAGAGGATGTAATTATATCAGGTTTTTGAAATTCACCAATTGGAAATCTTAATTTTTCAAGGTCAATCTGTATTTCCATTTTATTTTAATTTTTTGATTTCGTACAAGTCGGTTCTACGGTCTTTTAGAATTCGGGCACTTCCGTGTTCGTGTAACTCTTTTAGTAAATCCAAATCGACATCAACAATCAAAGTCATTTCGGTATTTGGGGTGGCTTCAGCTTTTACACCAGTGCTAGGAAAAGCAAAATCCGAAGGAGTAAAAACGGCTGTTTGGGCATATTGAATGTCCATATTGTTCACTTTCGGGAGATTCCCCACACAGCCAGCAATGGCAACATAACACTCGTTTTCTATAGCTCGTGCTTGGGAGCAATGTCGGACTCTAGTGTATCCTCCTTGGGTATCGGTCAGAAATGGTACAAACAAAATATTCATGTCTTCGTCTGCTAAAAGTCTGGAGAGTTCTGGAAATTCGACGTCATAACAAATCATTATTCCAATTTTTCCGCAATCGGTATCAAAGGTTTTAAACTGCGAACCGCCTTTCATTCCCCAATGCAGTACTTCGTTGGGTGTAATATGAATCTTGTAATACATCTCCGAAGTTCCATCTCTTTTGCAAAGAAACCCAACATTGTATAAGTTGCCGTTTTCCAAATAGGGCATACTACCCGAAATAATATTGATATTGTAAGAAATGGCAAACTCCTGAAATTTTTTACGAATTGGATCTGCATATTTCGCTAGTTCTCTAATAGCTTCAGATTCATTTAAATGATTGTAATCGGCCATAAGCGGCGCAATAAACAACTCTGGAAATAATGCAAAATCGCTTTTATAACCCGATACGGCATCAATAAAAAACTCTGCTTGTTCGAATAAGGCATCCAAATTAGACAAAGGACGCATTTGCCACTGAATCAGTCCCAGTCGAATGACACTTTTGGTGGTGTTTATCAATTGAGGACTTTCGTCATAATAAACGTTATTCCACTCGAGCAATACAGCAAATTCTTTGGAGCCTGTATCACCCTCGAGATAATTTTTCATAATTCGGATTACGTGAAAATCATTACTCAATTGAAAAGAAAGCACAGGGTCGTGTAATTCCTTTTTTTTGACTTTTTCGATATATTTTTTGGGAGATAACTTATCGGCGTGAGCGCTGTAGTTTGGAATTCTTCCTGCAAAAACAATTGCTTTAAGATTCAGTTGTTCGCACAACTCTTTGCGAGCATCATACAATCGGCGACCTAATCGTAATCCTCTATATTCTGGATGAATAAACACATCTATTCCGTACAAAATTTCGCCTTCGGGATTGTGTGTCGAAAAAGTATAATTGCCTGTAATTTTAGCATAATTGGGGTTTTTATCTACTAAAACCTCATCGACAATTAATGACAATGCAGAACCTACCACTTTCCCATCGGCCAAGATAACCAATTGTCCTTCCGAAAATATCTCTAACAAATTCTCTATGTCTTTTTGTTCCCAATAGGGATCTTCCATACCAGGATAAGCCTGAATCATAGACTTTTTCAATTCTTTATAATCTTCAATCTTAAGATTTCGCAGTTCGACCTTCTTGATTTTTGTTTGCATAAGTAGCTGATTTACATCAAATATAACGAATAAATTTCCATTTACAAACGATTACAAATAACACAAAAAAGGATTTATTTTCAATATGTTTAAAACCACCTGACAACCAACCATAATGTGGTATTCTAAAATTTAATTCCTTACATTTATAACACCTAAGAGAATTAAAATTGATGAAATTACACATAAAAAACATGGTTTGTGGTCGTTGTGAAATGGCTGTAAAAACAATACTCGAAGAAATGGAAATACCCATTCTTTCTATAAAACTTGGTGAAGTAACAACTGGCAGAGATTTTGAGCAAAACGAAAAACATCAATTTTCGGAAAAACTCTTGAATCTTGGTTTTGAATTATTAGACGATAAAAACAGTAAAACAATAGAGCGAATCAAGAATTTAATTATTGATCTTATTTATTATCAAAATCAGAAACTAAAAATCAATTTGTCGGCTTATTTAACCTCCGAAATCAATCAAGATTACAGTGCATTGAGTACTCTTTTCTCAAGTACAGAAGGAGTTACCATCGAGCATTACTTCATTGCTCAAAAAATAGAAAGAGTAAAAGAATTATTGTTTTATAATGATATGACCCTGAGCGAAATTGCCTTTTTACTTGATTACAGTACGGTATCGCATTTGAGCAATCAATTCAAAAAAGTAACGGGTATCTCTCCATCAAATTTTAAAAAAATGAAGCAAATAAAAAGAAAACCGATCGATCGTTTATAATTATACAAACCTTTTCCAGAATTGTGCAACCTCTATCTTCCCCTTTAATATGAACTTTGCATTGTAAATCATTCTAAAGTCATCATGGAAAAAAAATATACGATTAATGGAATGTCCTGTAATAGTTGCAGAACAAAAGTAGAGAACTCATTGAATACTATCGATGGTGTTAAGGCTAGTGTAACGTTGAATCCACCCGAAGCGACAATAATTTCAGAAAAACCAATTTCCTTTTTCAAATTACAAAAAGCCTTATACACTGCTGGAAATTATACCATTAGCGAAAGCGGCAATTCAAACTCCCATTCGATTTACCATACCCATAATCCAAAAGAAACTACGGTTAATTTACCCGAGTCGGCTTCCGGTAAATATTACTGTCCTATGTTTTGCGAAGGCGACAAGGTCTATGATGAACCTGGTGATTGCCCTGTTTGCGGTATGGATTTAGTAAAAGCTCCAGAGATAAGTACTGCCAAAAAGCAATATACTTGTCCTATGCATCCTGAAATTATCTCAGATACACCAGGTGATTGCTCGATTTGTGGAATGGGTTTGATTTTGATACAGCCCAAAACTGAAGATGAAAATAAAGCGTACTCTGATTTATGGCACAAATTGAAAATAGCATTGGTATTTACAATTCCTATTTTTGCAATTGCCATGACCATAATGATCCCGAATAATCCATTAACGGTATTGTTAGACATTCAAAAATGGAACTGGATTCAATTTTTGCTAACCTTACCTGTAGTATTTTATTCGGGATGGATTTTTTTCAAGCGAGCTTGGAAATCAATTGTCAATTGGAATTTAAACATGTTTACCTTAATCGGGATAGGAACAGGTATCGCCTTTTTATTTAGTGTAGTTGGGCTTTTGTTACCAGATTATTTCCCAGAAGAGTTTAAACATCACGGTTCTGTGGCTCTTTATTTTGAAGCTACTGCAGTGATTTTAACATTGGTTTTAATTGGTCAATTAATGGAAGCCAAAGCTCATGGCCAAACAAACGCTGCTATAAAAGAATTATTAAAACTTGCCCCTACAGAAGCTACTTTAATCGTTGATGGAGTCGATAGAATAATCGATATTCAGGATATAAAAAAAGGCGATATTCTACGTGTAAAACCAGGAGAGAAAATCCCTGTTGATGGTAAAATTTATAAAGGCGAAAGCAGTATAGACGAATCTATGATTACTGGTGAACCCATTCCTGTAGATAAAACAATAGATGATACTGTCATTTCTGGAACTATAAATGGGAATAAATCTTTTGAAATGATTGCCGAAAAAGTCGGATCCGAAACGTTACTTTCGCAGATTATAAAAATGGTTAATAACGCTAGTCGCTCCAGAGCACCAATCCAAAAATTAGCCGATAGTATTGCACAATATTTCGTTCCAATTGTCATCGGAATTTCAATAATTACTTTTGGGGTTTGGGCTCAATTTGGTCCAGAACCAGCTTTAGTGTACGGCTTTATCAATGCGATTGCGGTATTAATAATTGCTTGCCCATGTGCTTTAGGGTTAGCAACCCCAATGTCTATAATGGTTGGTGTTGGCAAAGGAGCTCAATCAGGAATTTTAATAAAAAATGCCGAAGCTTTGCAAAACCTAGATAAAATCGATGTTTTACTGACTGATAAAACAGGGACTATTACCGAAGGAAAACCCTCAGTTGATACAATATTTTCAATAAATCATAATGAAGAACTGTTATTGCAAAATATTGCCTCATTAAATCAACACAGCGAACATCCTTTGGCTCAAGCCATCGTAGAATTTGCTAAAGTAAAAAACCTTCCTCCGTTAGAAGTAAAAGGTTTCGAAGCAATTTCTGGCAAAGGCGTTTTGGGCTGGATAAATGATAAAAAAATCATTTTGGGTAATTTAAAATTAATGACCGATGAAAAAATAATTATTCCAGCCGATTTGGAAGCCAAAATAAAAGAAGAACAAAGTCACGGCAAAACCGTTTCATATATTGCTTTGGATACCATTATGGTTGGATTTGTTGTTATTTCCGATAAAATAAAAGCAACCAGTAAATCAGCCTGTGAACAATTACAACAATTAGGAATTGATGTGATTATGCTCACTGGCGATAATGAAAATACAGCCAAAGCAGTTGCCAATGAATTGGGAATTACCAATTATTTTGCCAATTGCTTACCCGAAGACAAGTTAAACACCATCAAAAACCTACAACAAAAAGGCAAAATTGTAGCCATGACTGGCGATGGCATTAATGATGCTCCAGCCTTGGCTCAAGCCAATATAGGAATTGCAATGGGAACTGGAACAGGAGTAGCAATAGAAAGCTCCGAAATCACTCTAGTTAAAGGTGATTTACAAGATATTGTAAAAGCAAAAAAACTAAGCCATGCTGTGATGCAAAACATTAAACAAAACTTGTTTTTTGCTTTTGTTTATAATGTTTTAGGAATTGCTATTGCAGCGGGTATCTTGTATCCTTTTTGGGGATGGTTATTATCACCAATGGTCGCTGCAGTAGCTATGAGTTTTAGTTCCGTTTCGGTAATATTGAACTCATTGCGATTGAAAAGTTTTAATCTCTAAAAAAAGGGTATTGCTCCCCTCTATCAAAACGTATCCGTTTACAAACGGTTACAAACAGTTACAACCGAAAGTAAATAGTTAGCAACCGAATATCTTTTGAAAGCTGTCGCAACTTTGCCTTGTTGAAATCAAATAACGCATTTCAAAAAAATATTTATACACTAACATTTAAATTTTACACGCCATGAATGCAATGAAAAACAGAGTACAATTGATCGGTAACGTAGGAAACGAACCAGAAATCAAAACGTTTGAAGGAGGTAAAAAGAAAGCCAGTTTAAATATCGCTACCAGTGACAGTTATAAAAACGAAAAAGGAGAGCGTGTCGAACAAACCGAATGGCATACCGTAATCGCTTGGGGAAAAACAGCTGAGATTATTGAAAAATTTGTCACCAAAGGCAAACAAATAGCACTAGAAGGAAAATTAACCCATAGAAGTTATGATGATAAAAATGGCGAAAAACGCTATATAACCGAGGTCCTTATTAACGAAATTATGTTACTCGGTAAATGATAAAGTTTGAAAAAAACTTTGAACCACAAAAAAAGAGTTTGCGGTGCAAACTCTTTTTTATGTTCTAAAAGAAATATTTTTATTTAAGGTTGAAACCAATAATCGCTCCTAAACCAAATTGATAAGAATAAGCATAATCTTGTAACGTTACAGGCCCCCAATAACCCCAATAAGTATCGGTTCCAGCAGGTGTTACTGTTGAGATAAGATTAGCTTGAAGGCTTACAGAAACACTAGAATTCGTTTTAATTTTAACACCTCCTTTGATCTCCCAAGCAAAGTTTGTATCACCGCCTCCATTAGGGCCATCAGTAATAGACATACCGATTCCTCCACCTAAATAAGGCACTGCACTATTTCCTGAATCAAAATAGTAATTTCCTCCAATTAAGATATAATTAAAAGCTACGTCACCATTCAAAAATTTTGGATCGATAGCTACCCCTGGTGCGTGTGCATTCACAGATGTGTCTAATCTTAAATACTTTAGCTCTATAGAACTCGATTTTTGAGGAAAGAATTCCAATCCAGCTCCATACGTAAAACCATCTCCAACATTTAGATGACCATAATCAAAATTAATATTATTCGAAAAGGTATAAGTCCCATACGCATTAAGAACAACTGAACCTCTATCTTGAGCCATCATACCAACGGCTGAAAACAGAAATGTAATTACAAATAATTTTAAATTTTTCATAGTTTACTTTCTTTAGTTTGTTTCTATAAAATTAAAAAAATAAAATTAAAAAAATAAAATTAAAAAAATAAAATTATTACAAATAAAATGTTAAAAAAAATTATATATGTCTAAATACTAATCAATTATCATTTCTGGGATTTCACCTTCAATGATCAAATTTGCTTCGGTAGCCTCAATAATTTGTTGAACCGTAATACCAGGAGCACGCTCAATAAGTTTGAAACCTTTTGGAGTGACTTCTAAAACGGCCAATTCGGTGACTACTTTTTTTACACAACCAACTCCCGTTAAGGGCAAGGTGCATTTCTTAAGTATTTTGGACTCACCTACTTTGTTTACATGCATCATTGCAACGATAATATTCTCTGCAGAAGCTACTAAATCCATTGCTCCACCCATTCCTTTTACCATTTTTCCAGGAATTTTCCAGTTGGCAATATCACCATTTTCAGAAACTTCCATTGCTCCCAAAATAGTCAAATCAACATGTTGTCCTCGTATCATTCCAAAACTTGTAGCTGAATCAAAAAAAGAAGCCCCAGGCAAAGTGGTAATGGTTTGCTTCCCTGCATTAATAATATCAGCATCTTCTTCTCCTTCAAACGGAAAAGGCCCCATACCTAGGACTCCATTCTCACTTTGAAACTCAACTGCAATTCCATTTGGAATATAATTGGCTACGAGTGTTGGTATTCCAATCCCTAAATTCACGAAATAACCATCTTTTAACTCTTGTGCAATTCGTTTGGCAATTCCTATTTTATCTAACATAATGATCTAATGATTTAAACTGAATACTAAAACGGAGCACTACTTTTTGCGAACAGTCCTCTGTTCTATTCTTTTTTCAAATTTTTCTCCCTGAAAAATTCGCTTTACCAAAATACCTGGAACATGTATTTGATTGGGATCAAGTGCACCCGCTTCGACAAGTTCTTCGACTTCGGCAATAGTAATTTTAGCTGCACCACACATACAGGGATTAAAATTCCTGGCAGTTCCCTTAAAAATTAAATTCCCAGCCGTATCTCCTTTCCAAGCTTTTACAATTGCAAAATCGGCTTTGAAAGCTTCTTCCATAATGTGCATTTTCCCGTTGAACTCACGTACTTCTTTTCCTTCGGCTACTTCAGTTCCGTATCCAGCGGGTGTAAAAAATGCAGGAATACCAGCTTGGGCCGCTCTACAACGCTCAGCCAAAGTTCCCTGTGGAATGAGGTCTACCTCGAGCTCTCCTGATAACATCTGACGTTCAAATTCAGCATTTTCTCCCACATAGGAAGATATCATTTTTTTGATTTGTTTTTTTTGCAAAAGCAAACCTAGTCCAAAATCATCAACTCCTGCATTATTTGATATACACGTTAATTGATTAGTACCCTTGCTGACCAGCTCATTAATAGCATTTTCTGGAATTCCGCACAAACCAAATCCTCCCAGCATGAGAGTCATACCGTTTTCAATTCCTTGGAGTGCTTCTTGTACTGAATTTACTTTTTTAGTAATCATACTGACTTTTTATTTACGATATTGATTTTTTTTCCACCTCAAATACCACTTACTTCCAAAATTAAATATTATCATTTAATACATCGAAAAAGGAGTCTGAATTGTCAAAACAAAATTTAATGAATAAATATAGTAAAATAATCGCAATTTTTATTCCATAACACCGATATCTGAGATATAAACATTTTCCAAGTAAATTATTTTTGTGGCTTTTAAATTCATAATTTTTAGTATTGATTTTCATTGAATTTGCTTTTTTTTTGACTTACATTATCAAATTCATAAATATAAAGTTAGCGCTGGATTATTAACAATTTTTTAGGACTGACAACTTGTACCAAACTATTTTGCTAATTAGTTTTGTACACTGATGAACATAAAATTAAAATATATAATCTGTTTGGGCATTCTACTGTTTTTAAATAGTGGTTCACTCTTAGCTCATAAAGTTCATCCAGATCTACACCAAGAAAATAGCACGTTCGTTTCTAAATTTCTTTATGATACTATTTTTACTGTAACAGTAAAAAGTCCTGTAAAAGAGGATTTAAAAAAAGGAATAGAAAACACTGACAACGAAATAGAAGAAGAAGAGGTAATGATTACCAAAAAAAGCTTTGAAAAAAGCAATTTGGTATCCAATTTTTTTACACTACTCTCTCCTAAACACATTTCAACTACTACCAATAGGGCTTCTTTTTATGATAAAAGAATCTCTATTTCTCCTTCCAATTCTTTATACATTTTATTCGAGGTTTTCCGAATTTGATACCCTGAACACACCTAATATTCTGTATTTAACTTCATATTGAAGTTAAGTATATTCCTGTTTTCGGATTTTTCAGAATTTAGGTTTCAACATCAGCTATGTAGCATTTTTGATATTGTTTATAAACAAACGATACCTTCATTCTATGGCTACATTTAAAAAAAATCACCATTATTTTCTCGTTTAAAATTTAAAAAATATCATGAAAAAAATCAATTTTTTCATTGGTCTTATGGTTATTGTATGCGCCATAAGTTGCCAATCTCATAAAGAAGAAAAAAAAGAAGAAAGGACATTTGAAGTGACTAATCCTGTTGTTATGGATACTGCCATTGTCAAAGAATATGTTTGCCAAATACATTCTATAAAGCACATCGAAGTGCGATCTATGGAGAAAGGCTACCTGCAAAAAATCTTCGTAGATGAAGGACAAAAAGTTCGAAAAGGACAGCCGTTATTTGAAATCATGCAAAATATTTATCAAGCAGATTTACAAAAAGCAAAAGCAGAAGCCAATGCCACCGAAATTGAATACAAAAACACAAAACTATTGGCAGATAGCAAAGTAGTTTCTCCAAACGAATTAGCATTAGCAAAAGCAAAATTGGCAAAAGCAAATGCCGAAGTCAATCTCGCCGAAACCCATCTTGGTTTTACCAATATCAAAGCTCCGTTTGATGGTATAATTGACCATTTATTGGCTAGAGAAGGAAGTATGTTAGAAGAAGGAGAACTACTAACATCCCTTTCAGACAACAGTAAAATGTGGGTTTATTTTAATGTTCCGGAAGCAGAATATTTGAATTACATAATGAGTAATGGCAAAAACAAAAAAGAAAGAGTAGGCTTGCGAATGGCTAACAATATGGAGTTTAATCAAACAGGAATTGTAGAAACCATCGAAGCCGATTTTAATAATGAAACCGGGAATATTGCCTTTAGAGCCACATTTCCTAACCCGAAAGGCATTTTGAGACACGGTGAAACAGGAACCATTTTAATGACCGTTCCGCTAAAAAATGTGCTTCTAATTCCTCAAAAAACCACTTTTGAAATTTTAGACAAACGCTATGTTTTTGTAATTGATAAAAACGGAATCGTTAGACAACGAGAAATTACAATTGGGACCACTTTAGAAAATCTTTTTGTTGTAAAAAAAGGGTTAGACGCAAACGATCATATCCTTTTGGATGGACTACGATTGGTTAAGGCCAATGAAAAACTGAAATATCATGTTGAAGACCCTAAAAAGGTAATGAAAACGCTTGATGTTTACGCTGAGTAAAAACCCCTTTAAAACACAACAAAATGTTTAAAAAGTTTATCCAAAGACCCGTTTTAGCGATTGTTATTTCGGTCATTATTGTATTTATGGGGATGCTTGCCATCAAACAATTACCCATTTCTCAATTTCCTGAAATTGCGCCAACAACAGTAAATATTTTTATTGCTTATCCTGGTTCAAGTTCAGATGTATTAGTAAAATCAACTTTAATTCCATTAGAAACAGCGATTAACGGAGTTCCTGGAATGCGCTATATTGCTTCAGATGCTACTAGTGCTGGAGAAGGAACCATACGCGTTATTTTTGAACCCGGAACCGACCCAAATGTCGCCGTTATCAGGGTCAAGACCAGGGTCGATCAAGTGATGCCTTTGTTACCTGATTTGGTTCAACGTGAAGGGGTTATCATTACACCTGTTCAGCCAAGTATGCTAATGTATGTGGATTTGTATAGCAAAAACGGACATCAAGTCGATGAAAAGTTCCTTTATAATTATGCCTATACCAATATGCTTCGTGAAATTCAGCGTATCAACGGAATTGCGAGTGCCCAAATTTTAGGAAGCCGTAAATATGCTATGCGTATTTGGTTGAAACCTGACAGAATGCGTGCTTATAATATTTCTGCTGAAGAAGTGATGAAAGCCATGCAAGAACAAAGTATCCTAGCAAGACCAGGAAGGCTTGGGCAAAGTTCGGGTATAAAATCACAAGCACTCGAGTATGTATTAACCTTTAGAGATCGTTTTAGCGAACCTGAAGAATACAAAAATGTTATCATTAGATCCAATGCTCAAGGGGAAATGATCAAATTAGGTGATATTGCCAATGTAGAATTAGGAAGTGAGTTTTATGACATTTATGATAATTTGGACGGAAAACCATCGGCTTCTATCGTTTTAAAACAAACTTTAGGGACTAATGGTAGTGATGTAATCCGAGATGTAAAAGCCAAATTAAAAGAATTAGAAAAAGACCTTCCTCCAGGAGTAGGTTACAAAATTAGTTATGATGTATCGAGTTTCTTAGATGCTTCTATCGAACAAGTTTTAGATACACTTAGAGATGCTTTCGTATTGGTGTCTATTGTAGTATTCTTGTTTTTAGGAGACTGGCGTTCGACTCTTATTCCAGTTATTGCAGTACCCGTTTCCTTGATTGGTGCCTTTTTTGTAATGCAAATGTTTGGTTTATCGATTAACTTAATCACGCTATTTGCCTTGGTATTAGCTATTGGTATTGTGGTCGATGATGCCATAGTCGTCGTCGAGGCCGTCCATGTAAAAATGCAGGAAGAACATCTCACGCCTTTTGAAGCTTCAAAAGCAGTATTGGGTGAAATTGGAGGAGCCATTATTGCCATCACTTTGGTAATGGTATCTGTATTTATTCCTATTTCGTTTATGACAGGACCTGTGGGAGTATTTTATCGTCAATTTTCAATTACAATGGCAGGATCAATCATCATCTCGGCCATCGTTGCTTTAACACTTACGCCAGTACTTTGTGCTATGTTACTGAAACACAACCATGGCGAAACCAAGAAAAAATCGCCTATGGATCGATTTATTGATTGGTTTAACAAAGGATTTGAGAAATTAACTGGCCATTACGCTGGTATATTAAAGCACATTGTAAACCGAAGAGTAATTACTTTCGGAATCTTAATTGGATTCTGCTTTGCGACCTATTTTACAAACAAAGCTCTTCCTGCTGGATTTATTCCAAGTGAGGATCAAGGAATGATTTATGCCATTATCCAAACACCCCCAGGAACAACCTTAGAACGAACTAATGATGTTGCCAAAAAACTACAACGCATTTGTGAGGAAATTGATGGAGTATCTTCGGTATCCTCTTTGGCTGGTTATGAAATTATGACCGAAGGCCGAGGATCAAATGCGGGAACTTGTTTAATTAATTTAAAACCTTGGGACGAAAGAAAGCATTCTGTACATGAAATTATGGAAGAATTAGAAGAGAAATCCAAAAATCTAGGTGCCGTTATCGAGTATTTCGAACCACCTGCTGTCCCTGGTTTTGGTTCTTCTGGAGGATTTTCTTTGCGTTTATTAGATAAAACCAATGGAACGGATTATCAGGAATTTCAAAAAGTAAACAACGATTTCATGGCTGAGTTGGAAAAACGCAAGGAGCTAACAGGAATCTTTACTTTTTATTCTGCCAATTATCCTCAGTTAAAGCTGAATATTGATAACCAAGCAGCCATGCAAAAAGGAGTTTCAATTGGCAAGGCCATGGATAACTTGAATATCCTTATCGGAAGTACTTACGAACAAGGATTTATTAAATTCGGTCAGTTCTTTAAAGTTTATACTCAAGCAGCTCCTGAATATCGAAAAATCCCTTCGGATTTGGAGAAATTATTTGTAAAAAATGAAGCAGGCGAAATGGTCCCTTACTCTTCTTTTATGAAAATTGAAAAGAAATTAGGCCCTAATGAGATCACGAGATACAACTTATACAACTCGGCATCTATCCGCGGATTACCCGCCAAAGGCTATACCAGTGCCGATGCAATTAATGCCATTAAAGAAGTTGCCAAAGCAAAACTACCTAGAGGATACGATATTGCTTGGGAAGGCTTGTCTTATGACGAAGCCAACCGAGGAAATGATGCTTTGTATGTGTTTGGTATTGTATTGGTATTTGTGTATTTGGTTTTAGCAGCTCAATACGAAAGCTTTTTATTACCTCTTGCCGTATTACTTTCATTACCAGTAGGATTTTTTGGTTCATTCGCTTTGTTACAATTGATGGGATTATCTAATGATGTTTATGCTCAAATTGGAGTCATTATGCTTATTGGATTACTGGGTAAAAATGCCGTATTAATTGTAGAAGTCGCCGTCCAGAAACGCGCTCAGGGGATGAGCATTGTCGATGCGGCAATAGAAGGAGCTAAACTGCGATTCAGACCTATTTTGATGACATCATTTGCTTTTATCGCTGGATTAATTCCGCTTGTTATTGCTACTGGAGCTGGTGCAATTGGTAACCGAACTATTGGTGGTTCGGCTATGGGAGGAATGGTTATTGGAACCTTGTTTGGGGTTTTTATTATTCCTGGATTGTACTACACTTTTGCCAAAATGGCCGATGGTCGCAAGTTGATTCAAGGAGAACATCAAGAGCCAGCATCCGAAGAGTTTATGCATGCTAGTGAAAACGAAAGCAATTTCAAATTGAAATTGAAAGAAATGAACAAACAATTGAAAAAATTAATGAAAAGAGATGAAAATGAATAAACCAATTTTCAAATATATAAACATAAGGTCAGGACTAATCCTGACCTTATCTACCATCGCATTGCAAAGCTGTGTCCCTACAAGAGAAACACGTGATGAGAAGGTTTCATTACCTCAGAAATATCAAAACGTAGCCAGCAATGACACTATAAATTCGGCACAAATTAAATGGACAGCTTTTTTTAATGATGAAAATCTGAAAACACTAATTGATTCTGCCTTGGTAAACAATCAAGAGTTGAATATTATGTTGCAACAAATAGACATCGCTAAAAATGAAATACAAGCCCGAAAAGGAGAATACCTTCCTTTTGTTGGGATTGGTGCTGCTGCCGAAGTTGAAAAAGTAGGTCGTTACACCAGTCAAGGTGCCAATGATGCTAATACCGAAATTAAACCGGGTAAAGAATTCCCAGAACCCTTGCCAAATTATTCGTTAGGAGCTTATGCCACATGGGAATTAGATGTCTGGAAAAAGCTTCGCAATGCTAAGAAAGCGGCAGCAATGGAATACCTTTCGTCTGTAGAAGGGCAGCATTTTATGGTAACTAATCTTATTGCTGAAATTGCTGATTCGTATTATGAATTGGAAGCTTTGGATAACAAATTAGTAATTTTAAATCAAAATTTAGAACTTCAAAATAACGGATTAAAAACTATTCGTTTACAAAAAGAAGCTGCCCACGCCACCGAATTAGGAGTACAGCGATTAAGCGCCGAAGTATATAAAAACACGGCTGAACTATACAATGTGCAACAAGAAATTGTAGTAATGGAAAATAAAATTAATTTCTTAATTGGTCGTTCACCACAGCATATCAATCGAAATTCGGATAGTTTTATTGATAAACAAATTGGTTCATTAGACTCGGGGATTCCTTCGCAACTTTTGACCAATCGCCCTGATATCCGAAAAGCAGAATATGAATTAAAAGCAGCTAAATTAGATACCAAAGTCGCTCGTGCCAATTTTTATCCATCCTTTACTCTAAGAGCAGGTGTTGGTTTTGAAGCTTTTGATTTAAAATATCTTATTCAATCACCAACTTCACTAATCTATAATTTGGCTGGAGATATGATTGCACCAGTGATTAACAGAAATGCTATCAAAGCTTCGTATTACAATGCTAATGATAAACAATTACAGGCTGTTTTTGAATATGAAAAAACCATCTTAAATGCTCATATTGAAGTTTTAAATGGATTGTCTAAAATTGAAAATCTGAAGAAAAGCTACGACCAAAAAGAACATCAGGTCGAAGCTTTGACCAATTCTATCGAAATTACCAACAAACTTTTTAGTGCAGCAAGAGCTGATTATATGGAAGTTTTATTAACCCAACGCGATGCTTTGGAATCGAAAATTCAATTAGTAGAAACCAAAAAAGACCAAATGACTGCTAGGGTAAACATGTACAAAACTTTAGGTGGAGGATGGAATTAAAATCATTTTTTTACGTTTGATGTTTTTTTTAAATTCTCTTTTTAAAGCAACAAAGCCACTAGTTAAGTGGCTTTGTTATTTTATAATGTTGTTTTAAATCTTCTTACATTCCCTTCTCTTTCATTTCCAAAATCACATCTGAGGCATGTAGAAAAGTTGGAGCTTGTTCTATAATACTCCCAGCTCTTTTTTTATTGATTTTGAAAGTAAGATCATTTTCAATAGTAAACAATATTGCTGTCAAAAATGGATTGTTCATATAAGGCGCTAAAACAAAAAAAGCTTCTTCCAGCGAATGAAAACTTTCTATTTCTTCCATTCTATATCGGGCAATTATAGAAATCTTAACCTCATCATTCTCTAATAAAACCGGACGAACATAAATATTTTTCAATTCGGTGTTACCAATTGTTTTGGCCAAAGTGAGCTTAGCAAAGGTTTTATCTTCGATGCTTTCTTTTACTTTTTCCCAGAATTCGGCAAATACAGGTTGGAAGGACATACGTTAGTTTTTTTATGGAGTTATATTTTGAAAGTTTACAAAAATATAATAATATGAGATTACGATATCAAAAAAGTATAATAATATGATATTTGAAAAGAGAATTCAATTAATCCAAGATTATGCAATAGACCATGGATGACACGGATTAAACTGACAAACACGGATTTTTTGTTTTTTAGCGATCTAAAAATCTGCGTGAATCTGCGGAATCTGCGTGAAAAATGATCTAATGTAGAATTGGCTAATTAACAACTGAACACTAATTCCTGCCTACTGAATACTTATTCCTATTTCCCCTTAAAAACTGCTTTTCTTTTTTCTAAAAATGCCTTGGTCCCTTCATTAAAATCAGCAGTCCCAAAACAACGTCCGAAGTTTTTAATCTCGGTTTCGTATCCATTTTTACCATCGGCAAAATTAGCATTGATCGATTTTATGGCTCTACCAATGGCATAAGGAGAATTCTTCATTATTTTTTCAGCAATTGTTGTCGTAAACGCTAAGAGTTCCGATTGCGGAACCACATGATTCACTAAACCGAAATTTTTGGCTTGCTCAGCCGTAATCATTTCGGCCGTCATAATCATTTCCATGGCACGTCCTTTACCCACTAATTGTGGTAATCGTTGTGTTCCTCCATAGCCAGGAATAACACCAAGAGAAACTTCTGGAAGTCCCATTTTGGCATTTTCGGAAGCAACTCTAAAATGGCAAGCCATTGCCAATTCTAAACCGCCTCCCAATGCAAAACCGTTAATGGCCGCAATTACAGGAGTTTTTAGATTTTCGATATAATTAAAAAGCAATTCTTGACCTTGAAAAGCCAATTGTGCTCCTTCTTCTATAGTAAAATGAGCAAATTCCGAAATATCTGCCCCAGCAACAAAAGCTTTTTCACCACTTCCAGTAAGTATAATGACTTGAATTTCTTTGTTTTTCCCCAATACCTTGATTGCTTTGTGCAAATCATTTATAGTTGCAATATTCAACGCATTGAGTTTTGCAGGTCTATTAATAACAACGGTAGCGATGTTATTCTCAATTGTAATTAAAAGATTTTCGTAATTCATCGTTATTTTTTTAGTTGTGAGTTATTGGAAGTGTTACGGTAAAAATAGTTCCTCTTCCGAATTTAGTTTCAAAGGTAATTGTTCCGTTATAGTTTTCTATGATGTTTTTGATAATTCCTAATCCTAAGCCCATTCCGCTATTTTTAGTAGTAAATTTGGGTTCAAAAATATTATCCATATTTTCTGGTTTTATTCCCGTACCGTTATCTTTGACAATGATTGTAAATTGATCATTTTCTCTGGTAATGGCAACCAAAACCATCTTTGTTTCTTGGTCATCAGGAATGGCTTGAGTGGCATTTTTGACTAAATTGGTAACAATTCGTATGAGTTGAGTGCGATCTATTTTGGTAATAATCTCATTTTCGGAACATTCAAATACGATATAATCTTCATTAAAAATATCCAATGTCAATTCGACTACCTCAACTACATCCAAGATTTCATTTTGCTGAACTGGCATCGAAGCAAAGTCCGAAAATGCCGAAGCCACAGAAGTCATCGTATCGATTTGCTGAATAAGAGATTCGGAGAAATCATTGAGTTTTTGTCTGATAGTAGCATCCGCAGGATCAAACTTTCGTTGAAAACTTTGAATCGTGAGACGCATAGGCGTAAGTGGATTTTTGATTTCGTGTGCTACTTGTTTTGCCATTTCTCTCCATGCCAAATCGCGTTCGTTTTGAGCTAAAACTATAGCGTTTTTTTCCAGCTCTTCGGTCATTCTATTATAAGCCAACAATAACATATTGATTTCTTTGATTTTGGTCGAAAATGGAATTTTTTCGATCTTCCTATTCAAACTAGTTTCTCTTAATCTCTCGGCAAAATCATATATTGGTTTGGTAATAAAAGACGAAAGAATATACGCCAAACCAAATGCAATTGCAATCATCAACGAATAAACTTGTGCTAACTGAACCAAAAAATTGTTGAGTTCCTTTTCATAATAACCATCATCGGGAATGTTCGGTAATTTTAGGATCGCAATGGGTTTGAATTTTTTGTTTTTAATCAAACTGTAGGAAGAACGGTATTTGATTCCGTTAATGGTTTTGACCTCGACAAATCTTTTTTCGATAGAGGCATTAACTAATCGAAGAATGAATTTAGAAACCTTTGGTGATTTTTCTTCAACTAAAAAAGTTTCTTTTGAGGATTTTATTAGATTCCCATCCAAAGAATAAATTTGAATTTCGGCGTTTTGAATATCCGAGATTTCATGAATTTTATCTTTAAAAATTAATTTAATATTATCATCTGTAAGAGGGTAAGAAATGGTTGAAAGCATGTAATCGATATGCTTTTTTACATAACTTTCCATGCTTTCTATTCGTCTTTGATTGTACTTTTTTGCGACATTTTTATATTGAAAAATCGAAATACTTAGGAGTAAAAAAGAGGTAGCAATGATTATGATAACCATCGAAAAGAAGATTCTAATACGCAATGAAATTAATGGAATCTTAAAATTTCTAAACATATTCTTTGTGTTCAATTTTTTGAGTGTTCAGTATTCAGTATCTGAGTATTCAGTCCTTTCTAACATCTGATCACTAAAAAACTGTTTACTGTTTACTGTTTCTCTCTCTGATTCTTTTATAAAATTTAAAACCCAGCATGATTAAAACCGAAAATAATACAATCCCAATTACACCATAAATCCAGTTAACAGCATTTTTTAAAATCACTAAAAACACTACTGCAAAAAGAATGATGGTAGCTCCTTCATTCCACAGACGCATGAAATTTGTCGTGTATTTTACGGCATCATTTTGCAATTGTTTAAATATTTGGTGGCATTTTAAATGATACAAATACAACACAAAAACAAAGCCAAGTTTAACATGCATCCAGGGCATTTGCAACCAGGCATTTCCCGTAGGGGTAAAAAACAACATCCAAAAAGCAAAAATACTCGCTAAAATTGCCGATGGCCAGGTGATAATATACCACAGTCTGTAACTCATGATTTTGAATTGTTTTTGCAAAATCTCCTTTTCGGGAGAAGGTTTATCGGCTGCTTCAATTTGATACACAAACAAGCGAACAATATAAAAAAGTCCGGCGAACCAGGTGATTACAAAAATTAAATGTAGCGATTTTAGGTAGTTGTAATATTCCATAAAGAATTTTAGATTTCAGATTAACGATTTTAGATTTCTGATATTATGTATTCTGAAAACATGAATTTAATATTTAAATCTGAAATCGTTAATCAACATTCAGTAATCTTAAATCTATTTTGCCCAATCATTGATCCAGTTCCCAACCGTTTGACACCATTCGTCATCATCATTCAAACAAGGAATTGCCAAGAAATCTTCACCACCATTTTCTTCAAATTCTTCTTTTGCTCGCATGGCAATTTCTTCTAATGTTTCTAAGCAATCCGAAACAAAAGCAGGAGTTACTACAGCTAATTTTTTAATTCCTTTTGCCGGCATATTGTTGATTTCAACATCGGTATAAGGTTCCAACCATTTGTCGCCTGCTAATCGGGATTGAAAAGTCAAACTATATTTGTCTTTTGGAATACCAAGTTTTTCAATTACCAATTTTGTGGTTTCATAACACTGGTGACGGTAACAAAATTCGTGTGCCGGTGATGGCGTATTGCAACAAGAACCATCAATTTTACAATGCGATTTGGTCACATCCGTCTTACGAATGTGACGCTCCGGAATTCCGTGATAAGAAAACAACAAATGATCGTATTCAAAACTTTCTAAATGTTTTTTCATCGAATCCGCCAAATTCTGAATATAATCTGCTTTATTGTAAAACGCAGGAACATCCGTAAATGTCATTTGAGGAAATTTCTTTTTGCGAATTTCTTCTGCTTTTACTAAAATTGTCAGTGTTGAAGCCATCGCATATTGTGGATACAACGGGAAAAGCAATACTTCGGTAACGCCTTTATCGTGCAATTCCTGTAATCCTTTTTCAATGGTCATAGTTCCGTAACGCATTGCCAGCGCCACGGGAACATTTACTAAAGGCTGTACTTTTTGCTGCATTCTTTCAGAAAGAACTACTAAAGGCGAACCTTCGTCCCACCAAATTTTTGCGTAAGCATGAGCTGATTCTTCCGGTCTTTTTCTTAAAATAATACCACGAACTAATAAGGCACGCAACAAATACGGAACATCAATTACGTATTTATCCATTAAAAATTCGTCTAAATACGGTTTTACATCTTTTGGAGTTGGACTTTCTGGAGATCCTAGGTTTACTAATAATACGCCTTTCATTATTCTTTTTTTTGCTTTTGCTTTAAGTTCTAGACTTTAAGCAACTGTTTTATAAATTTTTGTCAAAAGTAGCCAATGCCCCTTTTTCGAAATATGATAAATGTTATTTTTTAGTTATGTTTTGATTTGTAAAATCGATAGTGATTATACATTTGTATTAATAGACATTAAATACTTTTTAGGAGTTGTCCCAAATTTCTTCTTGAAAGCAGCAATAAAATGACTTCCTGTGCTGTATCCGATTTTAAGACCAACTTCATTCACGTTATAAGATCCGCTATCCAAAAGCTGACGTGCATAATCCATTTTGTAATCAAAAAGATAGCCATAAACGGTGTCTCCGTAGATTTGCTTAAAACCCATTTTGAGTTTTTTTAATGTCAATCCTATTTCATCGGCCAATTCTTGTAATCCTGGAGGTTCAGCCATATTGGCAATGATAATTTCTTTGGCTTTTTTGATTTTCAAAACATTATCTTCATCAACAAGAAACGGACATTGTTCTGCATTTGGATCTTCGGTTCTATTAAAATACAGACTTAATAACTCATACCCTTTCCCTTTATAATATAAATTTTTGATCGAAGGATTTAAGTTATAATGAAACAACTGGCTTAAAACTATTGCCATCGATGGACTGATATCACCATCTTTGTAATATTTTTTGTCTTTATTTTCTTCGCTTAAAAAAGGAATATGACCAGAATCATTAGAAAATAATCGATGAAATTTTTGAATCGATATCAAAATCGAAATTACCCAAGTATTGGGTGCCAATTCCAAATTAAGCGGTAGTTCCTTTTGCGGATTGTATAAGAGTAATGATTTTTCATCATTTAACTCCAAAGTATAATTGCCTTGGTTAAACAAAAGTTTTGCATGACCTTTCAATCCAAAATGAAATTGAATCAACCCACTATTAACCTGATGCTGCGCTTGAAAACCTATTTCACTATCATTTTGAAAACGGATTAATGTAAAATCATCTTCGATAGTTATAATTTCTTGAGAACCCATAGCGATATTTTTTTTATAAAAAAAAGACTTTTGGAGATTGTTTTTATTTAGAACGACTCTAAATAAAACAAAAATAAACCCTTGATAATGCTACAAAAATAATTGTTTTTATTAAAAAACAACGAATTAAATTCAAAAAAGCACTAAGCGTTACAAAAAGAACTTTTAGCGTTGTTTTTATCGAAAGTATAATAATAATTTTGTAGAACTTTTAAGTGAAAGTGAAAATATGGAAAATCATACTATTTCGAAGCATCTTTATTTTTATTCAATAGGCCTTAGTTACAAAAAGGCAGATGCTGAGATAAGAGGTAAATTTAGTTTAGATGCTACTGCCAAAACAAATTTACTAAAACAAGCCCAAAACGAAGGAATTCAAAATTTATTTGTTACCTCAACCTGCAACAGAACCGAGATTTACGGTTTTGCAGAACATCCATTTCAATTAATCAAATTACTTTGTGACAACAGCAGTGGTACTGTCGAAGATTTTCAAAAAGTAGCCAACGTATATAAAAATCAAGAAGCGATTTCGCATTTATTTCGAGTAGGAACAGGTTTAGACAGTCAAATTCTAGGAGATTTTGAAATCATCAGTCAAATTCGCAACGGATTTGCAGAGGCAAAAGCTATGGGCTTAGCCAATGCCTACATGGAACGATTGGTAAATGCTGTAATTCAGTCCAGCAAAAAAATTAAAAATGAAACCGAAATCAGTTCGGGAGCTACATCCGTTTCGTTTGCATCAGTACAATATATCATCAAAAATGTAGAAGATATCGGAAGTAAAAATATTTTACTTTTTGGCACAGGAAAAATCGGTAGAAATACCTGTGAAAACCTCGTAAAGCATACCAAAAACGAGCACATCACTCTAATCAATAGAACCAAGGACAAGGCTGAAAAATTAGCTGGAAAACTCAATCTAATTGTAAAAGATTACTCCGAGTTACATCTTGAATTGCAAAAAGCAGATGTTGTTATTGTTGCCACTGGTGCTCAAAATCCAACTATTGACAAAGCGATCTTGAATTTGAAAAAGCCATTATTGATATTAGATTTATCGATTCCAAAAAATGTCAATGAAAATGTAAAAGATTTGGATGGAGTTACCTTAATCCACATGGATCATTTATCGCAAATTACAGATGAAACTTTAGAAAACAGAAAAGCTCACATTCCTGCAGCCGAAGCTATTATCGAAGAAATCAAAGAAGAATTTTTGGCGTGGACGAAAGTTCGAAAATTTGCTCCAACGATAAATGCTTTGAAAGAAAAATTAAACTCTATTAAAAATTCAGAATTAGATTTTCAAAGTAAAAAAATAGCAGATTTTAACGAAGAACAAGCTGAAATTATCAGCAATCGTATTATTCAAAAAATCACTACACATTTTGCAAATCACTTAAAAGATGACAACACCATGGTCGATGAAAGCATCGAATGGATTGAAAAAGTTTTCAAAATAAAAGCATCTTAAAAATTCTAAAAAGCACATAAGCTCTATAAGTTTGATTATAATAGAAAATAACTACACATCATCCTCAACTTGTAAAGCAAAAAACAAACAACAAAATGGCCCAAAAAACAATCAGAATAGGAACTCGCGATAGCGAATTAGCACTTTGGCAAGCCCACACTGTCGAGAAAAAACTAAACGATTTAGGCTATAAAACAGAAATTGTTGCGGTAAAATCAGAAGGCGATATTATCCTAGACAAACCACTTTATGAACTGGGAATTACAGGAATTTTCACCAAAACGTTGGATATTGCCATGATTAACGGTCAAGTGGATATTGCTGTTCACTCTATGAAAGATGTGCCAACGACTTTACCAATTGGAATTGTTCAAGGAGCCGTTTTGGAAAGAGCTAATACAGTAGATATTTTGGTTCACAAAGGCAATCTGAATTTTCTAGAAACAAACGGAATCATTGCTACCGGAAGTTTGCGCCGTCAAGCCATGTGGCTCAACAAATATCCAGAGCATACGGTAGTCGATTTGCGCGGAAACGTAAACACGCGTATGCAAAAACTAAAGGACAACGATTGGAACGGTGCTGTTTTTGCCGCAGCTGGTTTAGAAAGAATCAACCTGAAACCAACCGAATTCATCAATCTAGATTGGATGATTCCTGCACCAGCACAAGGTGCAATGGTAGTTGTGGCAATGGCAAATGACGAATATACTTTAGATGCTGTTTCGCAATTGAATGATGTTGAAACTGAAGTTTGCACTCATATCGAAAGACAATTTCTAAAAATTCTAGAAGGAGGTTGTACTGCGCCTATTGGTGCATTAGCTACCTATAGCGAATTAGAAGATACTTTTACTTTCAAAGGCGCTTTGTTGTCTATAGATGGAAAACAAAAATTAGAAATCGAAAAAACAGTTCCAGTTGAAGATTGGAAAAAATTAGGGTTCAATTGTGCTAAAGAAATTCTAGAAAACGGTGGTACCGAATTAATGGCAACTATTAAAGCTACTTTGAAAAAATAATAAAGCAACAAATGAAAATACTTTCTACCAAAATACTTGCTGATTATCAAAGAAAACCAGTTGTCGATGCAGGTTTCGAACTCATTGAAAAAGATTTTATTGCCACTAAAAACAGACCTTTTGATTTAAAAAAACTAAACGAAAGTTTGATTTTCACCAGTCAAAATGCTGTAGAAAGCATTTTACAGCATCCTGATTTAGAAAAATTAAAAGTCAAAAAAGTATATTGTGTAGGGCTAAAAACCAAAAGTTTGCTCGAAGAAAATGGTTTTGAAGTAATAGCATACACTGGATATGCTGCTGATTTGGCCGAAATTATTACGCTAATTTACAAAACAGAAAAATATACTTTTTTTTGCGGTAACAAACGCCGTGATACCTTACCCGATGCTTTAAAACAAGCTGGAATCGTCTTCAATGAAATTGAAGTGTACGAAACCACCCTTACCCCTCATAAAATAAAAGATCCTGTACAAGCCATACTTTTTTTTAGTCCATCGGGCGTAGAAAGTTATCTAAAACAAAATACCATTAAAAAAGAATTTTGTTTTTGCATTGGCACAACTACAGCACAAGCATTAGAAAAAACAACCAAAAACATCATCATTGCTGAAGAACCAACCATTGAAGATGTGATTGAAGCTGTATTTGGAGAATATTTATAATAAAAACCTAATTAACAAACCTAACAGGTCTTAAAAACTGGTTAGGTTTAAATACATAAAACAAAAATGTTAAAAAACGACCTATTTTTAAAAGCATTAAAAGGAGAAACAGTTCAACGCCCACCAGTATGGATGATGCGTCAGGCAGGAAGATATTTACCAGAATTTAGAGCTTTGCGTGACAAATATGATTTTTTCACCCGTTGCGAAACTCCAGAATTGGCTGCCGAAATTACGGTTCAACCTATCCGAATAGTAAAACCCGATGCAGCAATTTTGTTTTCGGATATTTTGGTAGTACCAAGAGCGATGGGAATTCACGTTGAGTTGAAAGACAATTTAGGTCCCATTATCCCAAATCCAATTCGTACAATGGAGCAGGTAAATCAGGTTTATGTTCCGGATGTAAATGAAACTTTAGGTTATGTTTTTGACGCGGTAAAATTGACCAAAGAAATGTTAGATAATGAAGTGCCTTTGATTGGTTTTGCAGGTTCGCCTTGGACGATTTTTTGTTATGCTGTAGAAGGAAAAGGCTCAAAAAGTTTTGACACTGCCAAAGGATTTTGCTTCTCTAACCCAGTTGCAGCGCATACTTTGTTGCAAAAAATTACTGATACAACCATTTTATATTTAAAAGAAAAAGTAAAAGCGGGTGTCAATGCAGTTCAGATTTTTGATTCTTGGGGCGGGATGCTTTCTCCAACAGACTATCAAGAATTCTCCTGGAAATACATCAACCAAATCGTTGAAGCTTTGGCTGAGGTTACTCCAGTTATTGTTTTCGGAAAAGGTTGTTGGTTTGCTTTGAACGAAATGGGAAAAAGTAAAGCTTCGGCATTGGGTGTAGATTGGACTTGTACTGCCAGAAATGCCCGTTATTTGTCAGGAGGAAATATCACTTTACAAGGAAATTTTGATCCATCGAGATTACTTTCGCCAATTCCAACCATCAAAAAAATGGTACACGAAATGATTGACGAATTCGGAAAAGACAAATACATTGTAAACTTAGGTCACGGAATTTTACCAAATATTCCAGTAGATCACGCTAAGGCGTTTATCGAGGCGGTTAAGGAATACAACTCTTAGTACAAAGAATTAAGAATTAAGTATCAAGACAAAATCTTTATACTTGATACTCAATACTTAATACATTCACAATGAAAAACCAATTCTACACATACATACAAACCCTTCAGGATCAAATCTGCAAAGGTTTAGAAAACATTGATGGATCAGCCAAATTCCGTGAGGATATTTGGGAACGACCAGAAGGCGGTGGCGGACGAACTCGAGTGATTGAAAACGGAGCCGTTTTCGAAAAAGGCGGTGTAAACATTTCGGCTGTACACGGTAAATTGCCCGATACGATGCAAAAAATGTTCAATGTGGGCGAAGCCGATTTTTTTGCCTGTGGACTGAGTTTGGTTATCCATCCAAAGAATCCAATGGTGCCAACGGTGCATGCCAATTGGCGTTATTTTGAAATGTACAATCAAAAAGGTGAAATAATCAATCAATGGTTTGGTGGCGGACAAGATTTAACGCCTTATTATCTGTTTGAAGAAGATGGAAAACATTTTCATCAAACTTGTAAAACTGCCTGTGACAAGCACAATTCCGAATTTTATCCGTTGTACAAAAAGAAATGCGACGAATACTTTTGGAACGCACATCGTAACGAAGCTCGTGGTCTTGGCGGTTTGTTTTTTGACTATTTAAAAGCCACAGAAGAACGTTCGATGCAAGACTGGTACAATTTTGTAACCGAAGTAGGAAATAGCTTTTTACAAGCTTATTTACCAATTGTAGAGCGCAGAAAAGATTTGCCTTATACTCCAGAACAGCGAACTTGGCAGGAAATTCGTCGTGGTCGTTATGTTGAGTTTAATTTGGTGCATGATAAAGGCACGCTCTTCGGCTTAAAAACCAACGGTAGAATCGAGAGTATTTTGATGTCTTTACCTCCTCACGTGCAATGGGTGTACGACCATCATCCCGAAACTGGAAGCGAAGAAGAAAAATTGGTAAAAATATTAGAAAACCCAATTGATTGGGTATAGTCTATAAACAAAAAGTTGCTATCCAAAAGGCCTTGTTTTTGTCATTCCGAATTTATTTCGGAATCTAAAAATAATCAATAGTTAAGCATTTAAAGAAGCTGAAACAAGTTCAGCTTACAAGATTATGACTTTTCGGATAGCTTCTTTAAACCATTTTTTATTTCATCTCTTGAATAGCATCTAAAAATTGTAGAATGATATTTTTATCATTTTGAGTAGAATTTAGCTTCATTTCAAAACGATATTTATTGTCTTTTAGTTTTTTAGAAGAATTCATTTCGAAACTATTGAAGTGTTGCCCCAAACGTAAAAATTTATCGTCATAAATTGTTTTCTCTTTATTTTGGAGATAGGTACTCATCACTTTTTCAAAATCAACTTTGGCAATAAAAGAATTTCTCTTCAAGTTGCTTTTAACGTCTTTTACGAAAGTGCCATTTGAAGTTCCATTAAAAGCATCGGGATCATTAGCAATCACAACAACATCTTGGTCTTTTAAGATAAAAAGATCTCCATACTCACTCGTTTTTGTAAAATAGTATCGATTATTTTCTTGTTTTAGCATTCCTTTTCGAACAGCCAGTTGCATTAATTTATCAACAAATGTAGGGTGTGTAGAGGTAAAAACAGCCGTGAAAAGAGGAATAGATTTGGTTACAATTTCTTCTTTTTCTATCTCTTCAAAATTCTCATTATAATCATACGTTTTGATTTTGATTTCTTTTTGAACAACATCGTTTACAAAAAAACTGAAATCACCATCTAATAAAGTTGCCGTAGCCTTTTCGTCAATTATAGTCGAAATTAAATCGGTCAACAAAGTAATATCTTCATTAAAAAGAGATGACCCACTAAATAATTGGTTGGTAAAGGATGGGAAATTGGTCAGTAATTCTTTGGTATCGATGTGATAAGAAAAGAAACCAATTGGTTTTTCGGTTGGAAAATAAGAATAGATTTTTTTATTGATTTTTCGATCCATTATTTTTTCAACCATTTTGATTGATGCCTCATCATACTCGATCAATTCTTCAATGCGGGCATTATTGGGATCAAAATAAGCATTAACATTAATGCCTTTGATAAAATTACCAAGGCCATTAGCTCTAGCAAAATAATTGTTCATACCACCCGTAACACTCGAAATACCATAGGTTTTGTATGCATTTTTTAAAAAAGAATCACAACTAATCCACGATGAAATATCAGCGTTGCCATCAACCTTATCGGAATGCGGTGGCACAAAACCATCTTTAAACAACAATTTTACAAACTCTTCTTGATTTTGGCTTTGTAAACGTTCGAATGCCGCTTTTTGAACCAAATAATTGTCATACGAATCATTATTTTCAAAATAATTTGTATCGGCATTATCTTCCTCTGTCGTTACAACATCCGTTTCTACAGTTTCATCTTCTATAATCACAGTCGATTCGTTGGGTACTTCTATAGCTGTTGAATCTATCTCAGAGGTCTCAGCATCTATTTCTTCAAGAACTTCCATGTTGGCAAAATTGTCATAAGAATATTTGTCGGTTAATTCTAAAATAACCAAATAATCCTGATTCCAAGCTATAGTGGCTTTCTTAGAAATAGTATCTGAGAGTACCATAGAAAAATTTCCAAAATCTTCGACTTTTTTTACTGTTTCAACCGCAACAGAATCTTTAAAAACCTTTCTTTTGCGTAGCATAATTTCCTTTAACAACGAGCTATTTTTTACAGGAATTGTAATTTGATAAAACGAAAGTGTATCGGCAAAAACCCCATTAGCCGTAATTTTTTCATTCATTTTAAAAACCAATTCCATTTCTTGAGCAGTAAATTCTTGATTTTCTTTATTGTATTCTTTAAACAATGAATGGTTTAAAACCTCAGCAACACTTACTTTTTTAGTAAGCTGATCTCCATTGTATTGTACAAAAAAATCGTGAGCTTGATGTTTTGTTTGTGCTATGGCAAAAGAACTACACAGTAATAGAAATTGGAAAAAAAGATTTTTCATGATAGGGTTTAATGGGTTAATTGAATACTATTATTCATCAAAGATGATTTTTTGAGAACATTATAAACCGTGTGCTTTAAGAAAACAGACTTTTTGTTCTTAGAAATCTTACTGCTCGCATTGTTTACAGTTGCAATTTCGGTATCGAAAGTATAAATACTTATAACGTTGGCTTGTTCCAGATCCGATTTTCGTTTAGGGTCGTTGGCGAGTTTTTCTGGGATAGGATAATTGGCACGACGCTCAAAGGAGTTCGCATTATTGGATACAACATAAACTCTTTCGTTTTGCTTGTTAACCGCGTTCATTGCCGCATTCAATGCCGCTACATTTTTATAATTAAGACTAATGGTAAAAATATAATCATCAAAATTAGTGGTGGTTATTATATTCGAAATCCCATCAATCTTGGATGCCGTACGTTTAAAATCATTAAGCTTTTGAGTAATTTCGTCTTCATTTGGAATTTTCGTACCGTCAATTTCTTCTAATAGCATTGCCGATTTGGTCTTTAACCAAGATTTTGAAAAATCAACAGTAATCGAATACTCGCCACTTTGATCTCGGTGATGTTTGATTTTTTCGGTGATTTCAAAACAACTTGTACACAAAAAACAAATAAGTAGAATAAGAATTTTCTTCATATAGCGAATTTACTATTAAATTTCGAAAAACCAAACCCATCAAAAAAGCCTAAAATTTTATTAAAGTAAGCCTTGTTTGTAGATTTGCTCACCGTAATTTAGACCAATATCCGTAACTTTGAGACTTTCAAAAAAAATCTATTTAAACTATTGATTTTGTATTGCTTTTTTATGAAATTATTGATTCCCTCAATTTGTTTTAATCCTAAATCTGCAATCTAAATCTACAATCTATAATCATTATGTTCCCATTACAAAGAGGTAGAAGATTACGTGTTAACGAATCCATTCGTTCATTAGTTCGTGAAACAACTTTAAGTCCATCCGATTTTATGTTCCCAATGTTTATTGCCGAAGGCGAAAACGTAAAGGTTGAAATCCCTTCAATGCCCGGGATTTTTCGTCGCTCGATAGATTTAACAGTTGAGGAAGTAAAAGAATTATTTTCTCTTGGGATTCGTGCCGTAAATATCTACGTAAAAGTAAGCGAAAACCTAAAAGACAATACTGGTAAAGAAGCATGGAATCCAAACGGATTGATGCAACAAGCTATTCGTGCCATCAAATCGGCTTGTCCGGAAATGATTGTGATGCCAGATGTGGCTTTAGATCCGTATTCTATTTACGGTCATGACGGAGTTATCGCTAATGGCGATGTCGAAAACGATGCTACCAACGATGCTTTGGTAAAAATGGCAGTTTCGCATGCCGAAGCGGGTGCCGATTTTGTAGCACCATCGGATATGATGGACGGACGTGTATTGCGCTTGCGCCAAGGTTTGGATGCTGCTGGTTTCCATAATGTGGGAATCATGAGTTATTCGGCTAAATATGCTTCGGCTTTTTACGGGCCTTTCCGTGACGCATTGGATTCTGCTCCAAAACAAGCCGATGTCAAAGTACCAAAAGACAAAAAAACCTACCAAATGGACTATGCTAACCGCATCGAAGCGGTAAAAGAAGCCCTTTGGGATGTCGAGGAAGGAGCCGATATGGTCATGGTAAAACCCGGAATTGCCTATTTGGATATTGTTCGCGAAGTAAAAAACGCAGTCAATGTTCCTGTAACCGTATATCACGTTTCTGGTGAATATGCAATGATCAAAGCCGCAGCTGAAAAAGGTTGGTTGGACAACGATAAAATCATGATGGAGCAACTGATGTGTATCAAACGTGCCGGAGCTAGTTTGATTTCGACTTATTTTGCCAAAGAAGCAGCGATACTTTTAAATCAGAAATAATGAAAAAAATAGTACTTATAACTCTAGCTTTTCTTGCATTCTCTTGTAAAAAAGAAAGTCAGGAATCCTTTGGAAAACCAGAACAAACGGCAACTGAAACAGAAGTTGCAGCTCAAACACCTCAAGCTTTAGGCAAAGAAATTTTCGAGGGAAAAGGCAACTGCACCGCCTGTCATCAGCCTGACCAAAAAGTAATTGGTCCAAGCATCAAAGAAATTGCCAAAATCTATAAAGAGAAAAATGGGAATATGGTACATTTCCTTAAAGGAGAAAGTGAAGCTATCGTAGATCCAGCACAATTTGCCGTGATGCAAGCCAATCTGGAAATTACCAAAACCTTTACAGATGAGGAATTAAAAGCGGTAGAAGCTTATATGTATTCAAATTTGAAATAATTATCATCCTGAGTTTATCAAAGGATTAGGAGCTTAATCCTGCTATCCGCTATATCTCTTGTGGCGAACCCCGCCACAAAAGGATGCCGCTTCTATCAGGGCTAAAAACACAAAACCATCTCAAAAACAGGGATGGTTTTGTATTTTTAAATCATTATTTTATCGCTCCAAACGCTCCAAAACAACTGTTTTTATGTAAAATTTCGGTGCTTGAAAAACCCACTTTTTTCATCAAATCCAATTGGTACGTCATTGAACGTGGCGTGTCTTCCATTTCAATATAGTCAAACACTTTTTGTTGGTATTCTGCTCCACCGTGTTGATGTAAATAATCCCCATATTTACCCCAAACCATTTCATTTACGCCATCGTGATCTTGCACCAACAAATCCGAAATCATCAAACATCCGCCTGGAGTCAAACAATCATATAATTTGGCAAAAACAAATTCCCAATCGGCATCATCACGCAAATGATGCAAAACGGCTCCAGCCAAAATAATATCAAATTGATTTTTACCTAAATCAATCTCTCGGATATCGCCTTGTACAATTTGTACTCTTCCAGTAGTTACAGCCGATACACGCTCTTGGGCTCTTTCCAACATAGGCAAACTCAAATCAATCAAAGTGCAATTTAAATTGGGGACTTTCGAAAGTATTTTCAACGTATAATTCCCTGCTCCGCAACCAATATCCAAAACTGTGGTTGCATTGGGTTTTATAGCTTTGGCGGCAGCCGTAATCAATTCTAACGAAATTTGAGCATCCATAGTTGCTACTTGTCCAGTTTCTAAATTGGCAAAACGTTCTACATCGTTGTCAAAACGTTCTTTGATTTGTGTTACTGTTGATTTTTCCATAACATTTTTGGTTTAAGTTCTATTGTCAAGTTGAGCGCAGTCGAAACTCTTTTTTACAAAAAACATGAATCACGACTTCGCTCGATTTGACATATTTGATATTGATATCACAAACCTAAAATTTTTATATATGACTTAAAAATACTTATTTTTACAATAATCAATACCTAATAAGTATTTATGGAATTACGTCATTTAAAATATTTCCTCAAACTCGCCGAAGAATTGAGCTTTGTTCGGGCTGCAGATAAATTGTTTATTTCGCAGCCACCGTTGAGTCGCCAAATCAAAGAATTGGAAACCGAATTGGGAGCAACTTTATTTGAACGAAACAACAAGCGTGTAGTTTTGACCGATGCAGGAAAATATTATCAAAAAGAGATAAAAGAATTGGTTCAAAATTTGGAACGCATCAATTTGACCACCCAAAAAATCAGTCAAAACCAAAGCGGTGAATTCCGAATTGCCTATGTGAGTTCTACTTTTTCGGGAGATATTTCAAAATTACTTCAGTTTTTATCGGAAAAATATCCTTACGTGAATTTCCGTTTGTACGAAGTCCCAACCGTTAAACAAATTGCAGCTCTCGAAGAAGGAAAAATAGATCTCGGAATCATTCGTGCGCCTTTGCATTCACCCAAAATCGATTCGCAATTGTGGTTTAAAGACAGTTTTTCGTTGGTTTTTGATCGAAATAAATACGATATAAATTCAGAAGAGGATTTAGTACATTTGAAAAAAGAAACTTTTGTCTTTTTTAATAAAGATTATGCGCCGCGGTATTATGACCAGTTATTGGAAATTTGCGCTCGCTTTGGGTTTGAACCCCAAGTAGTTCATGAATCTAATAATATTTCGTCGATTATTCAATTGGTCAAAAACGGTTTGGGTATTTCGATTGTACCCGCCAATGTGGCCAAAAATTACCAAGAACCTGAATTGGGATTTGTCGAGTTGAAACAATCGAATCTATTTACCGATATTTTGCTGGCAACACCAAAAGAGAATCTGTCCGAAATAGCGAAAATAGCTATTGAATTTTTAATGAATCTGAAAAGAAAGCATGAAAAATAACAATCAAATAACGGTTCACATCAAAACACCATTAGGAATAGCCAAAATTTCTGGGGACGAAATGGGAGTGAGTTCCATTTCTGTTTTAGACGATGGCAATGTTTCCGATGAAATTCCGTCAGAATTACAAGAATCTGTTTCGCAACTCAACGAATATTTTGAAGGCAAACGAACCGATTTCGATTTCAAAATCAATCCAAAAGGAACCGATTTTCAGCAAAAAGTATGGCAATCCTTACTCGAAATTCCATTTGGAAAAACCATGTCTTATTTAGAATTATCTAAAAAACTGGGCGAGGTGAAAGCCATTCGTGCAGTAGCTTCGGCCAATGGAAAAAATCCGCTTTGGATTGTTGTTCCCTGTCATAGAGTGATTGGGACTGATGGTTCGCTTACTGGTTACGCAGGTGGTTTGTGGCGAAAAAAATGGTTGTTGGAACATGAAAATCCTACGAAACAGCAAAGCTTATTCTAAGTAGATAAACACGAATTGCACGAATTTTCACCAATTAAAATAGTAGAATAATAAATTTGGTTAATTTTAAAACTTTAAAAAAGTTCGTGAATTTATTCAAGTGTAATGAATTCGTGCTAATTAGTGGAATTTGTGTTTAAAATAAAATTGTATGATCGAAAAAATAAACCTCAACAACATTCTTTTCTTAGATATAGAAACCGTTCCTGAAACCGAAAATTACAACCAACTCGATTCGGAAATGCAAATGTTGTATGAGCAAAAAACACAATACCAACGCAAAGACGAAGTTTCGGCAGAAGAATTTTATGAGCGTGCTGGCATTTGGGCGGAGTTCGGGAAAATCGTTTGTATTTCGGTAGGTTTTTTTGTGATCAAAGGAGATATCCGAAACTTTAGAGTAACTTCTTTTTTTGGCGAGGAGGTTAAACTTTTAAAGGATTTTAATAATTTACTGAACAACCATTTCAACCAACCGCAACACCTTTTGTGCGGACACAATGCCAAAGAATTCGACATTCCTTTTCTTGCCCGCCGAATGATTATCAACAACATTCCGATTCCAGATAAACTGAATTTATTCGGCAAAAAACCTTGGGAAATCCCGCATCTCGACACTTTAGAATTGTGGAAATTTGGCGATTACAAACATTTCACCTCTCTAAAACTGATGTGTAAAGTGCTTGGAATCCCATCGCCAAAAGGCGATATCGATGGCAGTCAAGTAGCACAGGTTTTTTATCAGGAAAAAGACATTGACCGAATAGTCACTTATTGCGAAAAAGATACGATTGCCGTAGCGCAGATATTTCTTCGTCTTAGAAGAGAAGATTTACTGATTGAGGATGAGATTATTCATGTGTAAAGTATAGACCTTATAGGTTTTGAAAACCTGTTAGGTCTTTTTTGTAATAAATAATTACATTTACAAAAATTCTAAATTATGGTATTAAGCAGATTTTGGCTGGTCATTTTCATTTCGTCAATTGCCTTTGTGATTTTCAGTTTGTTTTCTGGTGGCAGTTATACAATAGATCACGTTTTAAACGGGAAAAAAGACGATCCTATTTTGATTTCTGAACAATATATAGATCAGATTCCAGCATTCATAAAAGACAGCATCCAAAAATCAGAAGAAAAAACTTTTATCATCAATAGAGATACGCTCAATGCCGATACTACTTATGTCTATAAAAATAAGGTAGTCAAAATGTACAGTGGAGTTCAAAAATCCGATGGTTTATTGCCTACTTGCAAAAGTACTTTGCTGGATTTGATTTTACCGCTTATCGCCTATTTGGCTTTTTTCTGCGGATTGATGGAACTTTTAATCATTTCGGGAGTATCCGAAAAACTCGCCAAAGTTCTAAGCCCAGTATTTGTAAAAGTATTTCCAAGTATTCCAAAAAATCACCCTTCGATATCGTATATGACCTTAAACTTTGCTGCCAATTTCTTAGGATTGGATTCTGCCGCCACACCATTTGGACTCAAAGCGATGGAGAGTTTACAGGAAATCAATCCCGAAAAAGACAAAGCCAGCGATGCCCAAATAATGTTTATGTGTCTGCATGCTTCAGGGCTAACATTGATTGCAACTTCTATTATTGGATATCGTGCTGCTGCAGGAGCCGCAAATCCGGCCGATGTAATGTTGCCTTGCATTATTACATCCTTTATTGGGACAATCGCTGCCTTTCTGATTGTTGGAGCTAAACAAAGAATCAACTTCAAAAGTGCTTCATTGGTCATCGGATTAATGGCGTTAATTGGAGCCATAATTGGTTTATTGATGTATGTAAACCATTTAGATTTAATTGGTAAAAACTACTTCACTTCTAATCTATCGGCCTTAATATTGGTTGGAATTATAGTTTTTACTTTAATCTTTTCATTTCTAAAAGAGAAAAAATTTACCGAAGCCGATACTACTGTTTACGAAGCCTTTGTATCAGGAGCCAATAACGGAGTCAAAACGGGTGTGACCATTTTCCCTTATGTTTTGGGAATGCTGGTCGCAATTTCATTGTTCCGAAACAGTGGATTATTCGAAATCATCAGTAACGGACTTGGATTTATATTCTCGAATATGGGAGTAAGCAAAGAAATTGTAGATGCCTTGCCAGTGGCTTTGTTAAGACCTTTTAGTTCTGCAGGTTCAAGAGGATTCCTAATTGATTCAATGAATACTTTTGGTGCCGATTCGATGACTGGAAGATTGAGCAGTATTTTCCAATGTAGTGCCGAAAGCACTTTCTATGTAATTGCGGTTTACTTTGGTTCTGTAAACATCAAAAACACGCGTTATGCTTTAGGAACGATGCTTTTGGTCGATGTGATTTGCGTGATTACGGCCATTTTTGTGGCGAGTTGGTTTTTTTAAAAACAAATCAACTCAAGTACAACCAAATTGTATGTTGGTAGAATGACAATCAAAACGTTGTCACGAATGGAACGATATTTTTTTTGGAATTTCAATCTATTTTTCATTCTTTTGAAAACAGTACAATTAGCATAATTTTATTAACCCTAAATCATTAAAAATGTCAAAATATTCAAAATACATTGCCATAGGTTTACTAATTCTATTTTTAGTTACCGCATTATTAGGAGCCTAATTTGGCCTACTTTTTATAAGGAGCAGGAATCATTTGGAATATCAGTCCACATGGTTCCTGCTCTTTGTTTCAATTTTATTGCCCAAACTCCGGGCAATAAAGATTTTCACTACGATCAGGGCTAATAGAAAGCAAAGTGTCTCTTTGCTATCATTTACAATCGCTTTCAATAGGTCAACAGATCAATTTTTAAGAAATCCTTATCAATTTTTGCAAACCCAAAAACATATATTTGCCCTCAAATAAATAAAATTCAATTATGAAATACACATTCATAGCCATTATCGCTACCCTTTTCATGTCATGCAGCAACAATGATTCTAACAAAAGCATTGATTATACCGAAAAAAATGAAGAAGAAATCACCAAGTACATATCAGACAACGACTTAGATGCTACCAGAACCGAATCAGGTTTGTATTATGTAATAAACGAAGAAGGAACTGGAAAAAGACCAACTGCAACATCCAATGTAACAGTAGCCTACAAAGGTTATTATACCAATGGAGAAGTTTTTGATGAAAGTGATGCTGAAGGCGTTTCATTTCCATTGCAAAGAGTTATTGCAGGTTGGACAGAAGGAATCCAACTTTTCAAAGAAGGAGGAAGTGGTATGTTATTAATTCCATCTCATTTAGGATATGGCAGTTATTTTTACAATGGAATCCCAGGAGGTTCTGTACTGATTTTTGAGGTTACATTAATTTCTGTAAATTAGTTAAAAAGAAATATTTAAATCAAAATCTATGAAAACACAGCACCTTTTTATTGCTTTAGTTGCCTTTTTGGGACAACAAATTCATTCGCAAGAAACAGAACTTTGGAACAATAAAAAGTGTGCTGTTGTACTCACTTATGACGATGCTATCAATGTTAATCTTGACATTGTAGTTCCTGCTCTGGATTCTCTTGGTCTTAAAGGCACCTTTTATTTAACGGGAGATTCGCCCGTTGTGAGTAAAAGAATTCCAGAATGGAGACTGGCCGCTCAAAATGGTCATGAATTGGGAAACCATTCGTTAACTCATCCTTGTGATGCTAGTCTAGAAGGAAGATCTTGGGTAAGTCCAGACAAAGCACTCAATACCTATACGGTAACTAGAGCGGTAAACGAAATCCGAATTGCCAATACCCTAATCGAAGCAATCGACGGTAAAAAAGAAAGAACCTTTGCTTATCCTTGTGGCGATACCAAAATTGGAGGGGTAAATTTTTATGATTCGGTACAAAATGAATTTGTTGGAGCTCGTGGCGTACAATCAGGATTTCAACATATCAAAGAAGTCAATTTAAACGATATTAATGCTTTTGGGATAAACGGTCATTCAGCAGAATACATGATCGATTTGGTCAAAAAAGCCATCGAAACTCATACTTTGTTGGTGTTTTTATTTCATGGCGTGGGCGGAGATCACCCTATAAATGTTTCAGCCAAAGCACACAAAGAATTACTTCAATTTATAAAATTACACGAAAAGGAAATTTGGAATGCACCTATGGTAGAGGTTGCGAAATTTATCCGAAAAAATCAAAAGTCATAATCTAGACATTTCCATTTCTAATCCCTCCCAATAAAAACCTTTTAAACTCTCAATTCTATTGCTTATTTTTGCAGGCAATAAAATTGAATCATGATACAAAATCCAAGAAGATATACTATTACAGCGGCATTGCCTTATACTAACGGACCAATACACATTGGGCATTTAGCAGGGGTTTATGTTCCCGCCGATATTTATTCGAGATACTTACGCTTACAAGGAAAAGACGTTGCATTTATTTGCGGAAGCGATGAGCACGGGGTCGCTATTTCGATGAAAGCCAAAAAAGAAGGGGTAACACCTCAGGAGGTAATCGATAAATACCACGAAATTATACGTAAATCATTCTCAGATTTTGGAATTGCATTTGATAATTATTCTCGAACTTCGGCCAAAATCCATCACGAAACAGCTCAAGAATTTTTCAAAAAATTATACGATAACGGCGATTTTATCGAGGAAGTAACCCAACAATTGTATGATGCCAAAGCAGATCAATTTTTGGCAGACCGCTTTGTTACTGGTACTTGCCCAAAATGTGACAATCCAGAAGCGTATGGCGATCAATGTGAAAAATGTGGTTCGACTTTGAATGCTACCGATTTGATCAATCCAAAATCAACTATTACTGGCGAAACTCCTGTTCTAAAATCGACCAAGCACTGGTTTTTACCTTTAGACAGATATTCTGATTTCCTAAATGAATGGATTTTGGTTGGTCATAAAAACGATTGGAAATCGAATGTTTACGGTCAAGTAAAATCATGGATTGATGGTGGTTTAGAACCTCGTGCGGTAACACGTGACTTGGATTGGGGAATTGATGTTCCTGTAGAAGGTGCCGAAGGAAAGAAACTTTACGTTTGGTTCGATGCGCCTATTGGATATATTTCATCTACCAAAGAATGGGCCGCTCGCGAAGGAAAAGATTGGAAACCTTACTGGAAAGACCAAGATACAAAGCTAGTACACTTCATTGGAAAAGACAATATTGTGTTTCACTGTGTAATTTTCCCTGCAATGCTAAAAGCCGAAGGAAGTTATATTTTACCAGACAATGTTCCAGCAAATGAGTTTTTGAATTTGGAAGGAAATAAACTATCCACTTCAAAAAACTGGGCGGTTTGGCTACACGAATACCTTGAAGAATTTCCAAATCAACAAGATGTTTTACGTTATGCTTTAACATCAAACGCGCCTGAAACTAAGGATAACGACTTTACTTGGAAAGATTTTCAAGCCAGAAATAATAATGAATTAGTTGCCATTTTTGGAAATTTCATCAATCGTGTGGTGGTACTTACCAACAAGTATTACAACGGAATTATTCCAACTCCATATGAACTTTCTGAAGTTGACGAACAAACTTTAGCCGAATTAAAAGCATATCCTTCAGTAATTTCAAGTTCGGTAGAAAGATACCGTTTCCGT
This sequence comes from Flavobacterium adhaerens, assembly GCF_040045115.1. Taxonomy (NCBI): domain Bacteria; kingdom Pseudomonadati; phylum Bacteroidota; class Flavobacteriia; order Flavobacteriales; family Flavobacteriaceae; genus Flavobacterium; species Flavobacterium adhaerens. The sequence goes on from NZ_JBDLZX010000003.1 coordinate 341,605, forward strand.
GAAGCATTAAGTGAATTGATGAATGTGGCTCGTTTGGGTAACAAATACTTGGCCGACGAGGAGCCATGGAAAATGATAAAAACGGATGAAGAACGTACCAAAACGCAAATGTACGTCGCTTTGCAAATTGCAGCTGCTTTGAGTGTTTTAGCTGAACCGTTTTTGCCATTTACTGCTGAAAAATTGAAACGCATTTTGAAAATTGACAATCAATTGAATTGGAATTCAATTTCGGAAACCTCTGATTTATTACCAGCTGGACATCAAATTGGAGAAGCCGAATTGCTTTTTGCAAAAATAGAAGACGAAGAAATTCAAAAACAAATAGACAAATTGGAAGCTACAAAAACTGCCAATATGGAAGAGATTGCTTCGTCCCTCGCAATGATTGAACCACAAAAAGATCTGATTCAGTTTGAGGATTTTGCCAAAATGGATATCCGTATTGGTACGATTCTAGAAGCGGAAAAAATGCCAAAAGCCAATAAACTTTTGGTATTAAAAGTAGATACTGGAATTGATGTTCGTACGATTGTTTCGGGAATTGCAGAAAGTTTCAAGCCAGAAGATATTATCGGGAAACGTGTATCTGTATTGGTAAACTTAGCACCAAGAGCACTTCGTGGTGTAGAAAGTCAAGGGATGATTTTGATGACTTCAAATGCTGAAGGAAAATTGGTTTTCGTAAACCCAGATGCTGATGGTGTTGTAAATGGCGCTACAGTTAATTAAAAATAATAAAACATAACAATACAGATTGCCACAGATTAATTAGTAATTTGTGGCAATCTTCATTTATAAACAATCAAAAAATTGAAACTTACTAAACCAAGATTAGCTCTACTTTGCGGAATACTATGTATCTCAATTTTCCCGATATTAATCAAATTGCGATTAGCACCGGGGCTCATTTCGGCTTTTTATCGAATGTCCTTCGCGGTAATTTTACTCTTGCCTTATGTTCTTATAAGTGGAAAATTCAAACTTCCTAATTTAAAACTGACACTTTTGGCATCACTTTGCGGTGTTTTATTTTCATCCGATGTTGCCGTTTGGAATATCGCCATTCAGGATTCGAGTGCAACACAGGCATCATTGCTTACTAATCTATCTCCAGTGTGGGTGGGTATTGGTACTTTTTTGTTTTTGAGCTCAAAACCTGCAATCAATTTTTGGATAGGAACGCTCATCGCCTTATTTGGAATGATCGTATTTGTAGGTTTTGAATTTTTTATCCAAATGAATTTTGATCAAGCCTTTTGGTTTGCTATTTTATCTGGAGTCTTGTATGCTGCCTATCTTTTGGTTAGCAAAAATGTGCTTTCTGAGGTTGATGTGCTTTCGTTTATGACCATTAGCTTAACGGCATCGAGTATCTATCTAGGAATTCTTTGTTATGTGCTCAACGAACCTTTTACAGGCTTCACGAATATGGGCTGGTTCGTATTGCTGCTTCAGGCTTTTATTTGTCAATTGTGTGCTTGGCTATCGGTTAGTTATGCTATTCAGCACATGCGTGCAACCAGAGTTTCACTGAGTTTGCTTAGTCAAGCGATACTTACCGCTATTTTGGCTTGGTTTTTTTTGGAGGAAAAAATAACTTTACAGATGATTCTCGGAGGAATTATTTTGCTTTTCGGAATCCGAATAACTTTTTACCAAAAGACAATTTCTATGAAAAAATTGTTTTCAAAATAAATGAACTCTCGGTTCATGCAGATTATTTTATTATTTGTACTGAACTTTAAACTTAAACTACCCATGCTAATCGATAAAATACCCAACTTAAAAGTAATCGCCTTCGATGCTGATGACACTTTGTTCATCAACGAAACTTATTTTGAAGAAATTGAGAAAAAATTCTGTGGTTTGATGGAAAATTACCTTTCTCATCAGGGAATTTCACAAGAGTTATTTAAAACTCAAATAGCCAATCTCAAATTGTATGGCTATGGAATCAAGGGTTTTATTCTCTCAATGATAGAAGCCGCAATGGCAATTTCGAACAATACAATCCCTGTTGAAGTAATTGAGAAAATCATTCAATTTGGCAAAGAATTATTAGAAAAACCCATTGTTTTACTAGACGGAGTAGAAGAAACTTTACGAGCGTTGCATGGCAAATACAAATTAGTTGTGGCTACCAAAGGTGATTTGCTCGATCAACGCAGAAAATTACACAATTCGGGATTGGGACATTATTTTCATCATATCGAGGTAATGTCAGACAAGCAAGTGATTGATTATTCAGACTTGATTAAGAGATTAGAAATCGAACCAGAGGAATTTTTTATGATAGGAAATTCATTAAAATCGGATGTATTGCCCGTTTTAGAAATGGGTGGTTATGCTGTACATATTCCGTTTCACACCACTTGGGCACACGAAAGAATTGATCACAAGATTGTACATAAAAATTTTCAAGATTTTGAAAAAATCATCGAAGTTTTACCCTTATTAGTCTAACAACAACAGACAACAGAAACAAACACCTAGCTATAATGCATTTTATTTAGTATTTTAGCTAGGTTTTTATATTTAAACATATTTGCCCTTACACTCAAATTTTTATAAAAATTAGCCTTCCTAGACACAAAAAATGAGAACTCTTTTAGACTTAGACAAATGGAACCGAAAAGAGCATTTTCTTTTCTTTAAACAAATGCAGGAACCCTTTTTTGGTGTTACCCTACTCATTGATAGTACAAAAGCCTACGACAATGCTAAAGCGTTAAAAACATCATTTTTTATCTATTACTTACACAAGACCTTGATAGCGGTCAATGCTATTGAGAACTTTAGATACCGAATAGACAATACCCATATTTATATTTACGATAAAATAGATGGATCGGCAACCATAGCCCGTACGGATGGCACTTTTGGATTCTCATTAATTGAGTTTGATCCTGATTATTCAGTTTTTGAAAAAATTGCTTTGACCGAAATAGAGCGCATACAAAATACAACTGGATTATTGACCCGCGATTTTAGTATGGCCAATCTAATTCATTTCTCGGCAATTCCGTGGATAGAATTCACTTCATTATCACATGCACGAAATATGGCCTATCCTGATAGTTGCCCTAAAATTTCTTTTGGAAAAATGAAGTTATCAGAAGATGGGAAACGAACCATGCCAATGTCAATACATGTTCATCATGGCTTGATGGATGCGCAACATGTTGGACAAATGGCCGACTATTTCCAAGAAATAATGAACCAATAAATAAACAGTTCACCTGCTTCTAATACAAATTGTCAAAGTTTACACTCTATATGAAAAAAATAATCACTTTTTTACTGCTTATCCAAAGTACGTTGCATTATAGCCAAACCATTTTGGCCACCTATCCTTTGGAACTTAAAAAGTCTAAAGAGTATAGACAAATCATAAATGCCGAAAACAAAATTACTCACGAGTTCTTTGCTTTTATTAGCGACAAAGAATCCCTTACAATCCTAAAATACAACAGCTCGTTATTTTTGAACAAACAATTTACATTAGCAAGACCCGACATTAGCTACAAAAAATTGACAGGTTATAGCTTTGATAAAGATGGCAACCCTACTCTATATTGGTCCAATCAAGATTTAACAAAGATTATGGCTATCCAATATGATTTAGACAACCATACAACGTCAGCGATTATTGAGGTTGAACTTCCTTTTTTCAACCAATCTATTATAACACAGTTTCAGGAAAACAATATCTTTTATATCCTCGCTCAAAAGCATTTTGAAGAAAAATTGATACTGTATCGTTTTAAAGATGGAAAAAAGCAAGAAAAGGAATTGGACTTTAGTAATTTTAAATTTAAAAACACCTTAAATCAAGAAATCAGACTCAGTAAAATTCTGGAAGTTTGTCCGATAGAAAAAATAGAGACCAGTCAATTCAACCCTTTATTCAAAGGCACACAAAGAACAAAACTGTACATTCTTAGAGATAAGATGCTCCTCACTTTTGATCATAATGATAACGAAACACAAGGTTTTGAGATAGACCTTGCTAGTGCAGAAATTCAAGAAAAAAACTATCCTAAAACCGCAACTAAAGACCCTGTATGTTTATCAAACTCTTATTATCACGAGAACAAAATTTACCAATTTAAGGCCAACAGAGCCGAATTACTATTTGATATAAAAGAGTATAAAACTGCCGAATCCATTAAAAGTATTAATGTTTTAGAAACAGAAATAATTCCGTTTAAAACATCTCCTTTGTGGTTGCAAATTGAGAATCAAAAACCAAGAGAAATAAAAAATACGGCAAAATTTTTAAATCAACTGGTTCAACAAGACGTAGGGCTAACGGTTTATAAAACTTTAAATTCTATCTTAATCACAATTGGAGGCACAGGAATAACCCAATTTCTCAATAATTCCAACAATGAAAACAATGCTATGTTCACTGATTATCCCATAACAACCTATTTTGAGAGTGTATTCGATAAAAAGTTAGAACAAACCAAATCAAGCCAAGATCCGCTCGCTATTGATTTTATATCTGGTTTTGTACAAGAACATCCAGAAGTAAGTTTATCGGGCTTTATTCGCTACAAAAACTACTATATTTTGAGTTATTACGATACGCATGAAAAAAAATACACGATGCGTAAATTTATAGATGGATTTGAACGTTAGTCTAGCACTAAAAATTTAATCCAATTTGGAGCAAAAAAAAACTTATTGATTCGATATTCGAATCAATAAGTTTTTTTTTGAATTTGAAAAAGTCTAGTCGTGAACAGGAGTTTGCGTACAAGGACAGTTACTAATTCCTTGTAGAAATCTAAATCCTAGAGTAAATGAATGTGTACCTGAATTATAAGCCGCTAAATCATTTAGAGTAACTTGATACGAATATCCAACAGAAATAAAACCTTTTTGGAAACCTACAATTGGTCCTACCGCTAAAGGTTTTCCGATTTGATCATTCAAGAAACGATAAGAAGCTCCTACCCAATAATAGTCCTCGTACCTATTGAATTTTCTATATTTGAAGTTCAAATCAGTTACCGAACGACCATCACTGTGGTAATATTGATAAAAGGCTGATGGCTCTAACTCTTGTCTGTTCCCAATATTAAAAACATAACCACTATACACTTGGTAATTAGTAAGCTTATTTGGTTCGTAAGCAATATCAAAGTTTAAATCCTTTTGCAAAATATTAGTTGCGGTAAGACTGGCATAAAATCCTTTGTTACGATAAAGCAAACCCACCTCGAAGTTGTTATTTACCGTTGAACGGTCATCAGTTATATTAGGATCAGGTGCAGAAGGATTAAAATTAGTTGTATTTATGCGAAATGAATTGTAGATATACGAAATACCAAAAGACATATACTGCTTAGAATAATAATCTAAAATGATATGATGAGCAAAGGTAAGTTTACCCCCAGCTTGTTTAGTATTACCATTAGAGTCATTATACAAAGTCAAGCCCACACCCGATTGATCTAAAACCCTAAAATCAGCATACAACGCCTGACTCTGTGGAGAATCTTCAACACCAACCCATTGTTTGTAACCATTTAAATTTATTCTAAAATTATCACCAATACCTGCGTAGGTTGGCGAAACAACATAGGGGTTATCGGCTAAATACTGTGTGGCAATAGGAACATTCAACTCTTGACTGTAACCATTGGCAACAGTCAAAAGTAAAATGCTTAATACTAACTTTTTCATCTTCTTGTTTTAATTTGGGGTAAAACGCTCGCTTCTCTTATTTTATCTGTAAAGTGTAAAGTGACCTATAAACTCGCGATCATCTTTAGAATGTCTTAATTTCAATACATACCAGTAATCACCCATTGGCAATTCGGCACCTTTGTATTTACCATCCCAAGATTGTCCTGCTCCAAAGCGTCCTACTTCACGTCCGTATCTATCGTAAACTACGAATTCAATATCTGGGTAATTAGTAGTATTTGTTGGTTCCCAAGTATCATTTGTACCGCTTCCATCAGGTGTAAACACATTTGGAATTTCGATATCAACAAACTCGAAATACTTAGTTGCACTAGCACTACATCCGTTGCTATCTGTTACTGTTACAGTATAGTTACCAGATCTGAAGTACACATATTTATTATTAGAACCGATATCTTCACCATTTACAGAATAAGTGTAAACTCCAGAACCACCAGTTACAGTAGCGACAATTTCGTTCAATCCTCCAAGATCGATAGTGATTGCCAACGGATCAATTTGATCAATATGGAACACTTCGGTTGCGGCTATACATCCGTTAGCATGTTGTACCATTATGAAATGATCACCAGGAGTCAGATTCGTAAACTCATTGCTAGTTTGCGTTACTGTACTGTTGTCTAATGAATAAACAACATCTGCTGGATTGTTACTAGGATCGATAGTTACCGTTACTTTATTGGCTGGTAAATCGTTCACACAATCATAATTTAAGCTTGCAACTGGATCTAAAGTTACAGAAGGATCTAATTGTACCAATAATTCAAATGTACATGTATTAGCATCTTGAATGTAAACTGTATGATCTCCTCCAGATAGTGCTGTAAAGTCAACTTGAGTAGGATCTGCTACTGGGCTGTATGTTCCATTAATGTCATCTAAACTTACAGTATATGGACCAACTCCTCCAGAGATTGCAATACTAAATGCTCCCTCATTGGTATCAGAACAAACAGATTGTTGAATAGATCCTGGAATGACATCAGCAGCAATAGAAGTTGGTTCAGTAACTTCAATATCTTCAATTAAAATGAAACATCCGTTTTCATCTTGAACTAAGACATCGTATAAACCTGGTTTCAAGTTCTCGAAAGTACCACTCTCTAAGAATTTATCCATATCAGGCTCAATTGCATACTTAATGATTCCTGTACCACCAGAGGCTGTTATGATTATTTTACCATCGCCATTACCATTACAGGTCACAGGAACTGTTGTGTATGGTGCCGATAATGATGTGTCAGGCTCTATAATATTAACTGGTCCTTCTACTTTATTACAATCACCACTATCTACTCTTACATAGTAAATTCCTGCAGGCAATTGAGTGAAATTACCAGGAGTACTTTGTAATCCTACGGTAATTGCGTTACCAGAAGCATCTACTAGAGAATAAACATAATTGCCTAAACCTCCATTTGCTTCAGCAATTATAACTCCAGTAACATCATCTTTACAATTGATAACAGCATTTTCAGTTTTTAATACGATATCTAACTCTTCTAAAGGATCATTTGTAATACCATTAGAAACAATACTCACACAACCATTAGCATCACGTACATAGAAACTGAATTCTCCATTTGGTACAGCGAAAGTAACACTGTTACCAGACATCGCAATCGGGCTTGCAAAACCTGCATCAGCACTGTAAGCGTATGGTGCAGTTCCTCCACTTGCTGTAAGTGTCAATGTTGCTTGAGTTAAACAAGTTTGTGACGTTGCTTTTACTAAACTAGCTTCAACTTTTGTTGGCTCGTTAATAGTAATTACTGCAGACGTTCCGCTACAACCCCATCCATCAGTAGCCGTAATCGTATAAGTTCCAGCTCCTAATCCTGTAAATACTCCTGAGCTTTGAGGTCCAGAAGAAATTACTGGTGATAATGATGTATAATTTAATGTGTATAAGTAATTACTTCCTTGACCATTAGTTGCTACAGCAGTAATAGTAACTGATTTATCACCATTACATGCAACTAATGATACATCTGGAGTTGCTGTTACAGTTATAGGTGTAGGATTGTTCAATACAACTTCTACAAATGCAATACATCCTTTACTGTCTCTTACATTAACTCTATAATTACCATTTGTCAAGTCAGTGAAATTGAATTCAGAACCGTAAGGAACAGCTTCAACACCATTTCTCATTAATTGATATTCATAATTACCAACCCATCCACCTGTAGCCGAAACTTGGATGCTTCCGTCATTACCTGGGGTACAAGTTATCTCAGTATGTGTTTCAACAACAGACAATACAGCAGATGGTTGTTCAATCGTAAATGTCGTTGTAACTGGACATTGTGGATTGTTTGTTAATGTTGCTGTTACAGTATATAATCCTGCCGTTAAACCAGAAAGTGTTAATGGTCCAGCTGTAGCAGAAGTACCTGTACTTGGTGTTGGTCCAGTTACTACGTAACTGAAAGCACCTGCATCGTCGGTTGGAACAGCTTGTGTATCTACTAATGTCAACTCAACTGTACCTTCATTTGAACCATAACAAATTACATCACTTGTTTTCACCGCTTTCAATTCGAAAGTATTCGGTTCATTTACATAATGATATTGCTGTAAACTACAACCAGTAGTAGGATTAGTTACAGTAATTAAATAATCAGCCACTTTCAATCCTAAGAAAACACCTGTTGAATTAGTCTGACTTGGATAAATACCACCCACAACACCTGTTGAAGCATTAACATCTACTAAAGTGTAAACTAAACCTGCTGGTGTACCACCTGTAGTAGTTACAGAAACAGTAATAGCTTCATCGGCTACACAAGTGATCGGAGTATTAACTGTAACCACTATTTCATCTAAACTTATAAATGGATTAATAGTAATTGGTGCAGTAGAAGATCCAATACAACCTTTATCATCCGCAACTGTTACAGAGTAAGTTCCACCTGTGTAGTTCGTTTCGATGTACACATTAGAAGTTCCTCTTTGAACGCTTGTTGTTCCATTAAAGAATTCATAAATAGTATAAACATTAGATCCTCCTGTAACATTATCAACCGTAATAGTAGCGTGGTTAGCATCATTACCTGCTGTACATCCAAATTGAACCACTGTTGGTGTGTTTACCACAATTGGTGCTGGTTGAGTGATCGTAATATCTTCTTGATCTTCGCAAAGTCTTCCTGATACAACTTTTACAGTATAATCACCCGCTTCTAAATTGGTAAATACTGGTAATGTTTGAGCTGCTCTCACAACAGGAACACCTGCTAGTGTCGTTCCAGTCAATTCATAAGTATAAACTGGGTTATCATTAACACCAGGAGCACTTAAGTCTATTGAAGCTGTAATAGTTCCATCATTTCCACCATTACAAGTCACATCTGTTTTGTCTACAGTAAGACCAGTAATATCAGTTGCTCTAATTAAATCTAAAACAACTGTATCTGTACAACCTGTCACTACATCACGAACAACAATAGTGTGTGATCCATGAGATAATCCAGTGAAGGTATGGGTATCTGCCGAAACAATAGCACCTCCATCTAATTGGAATCTATAATTTCCTGCTCCTGTACCACCCGTAACAGATACTTCTACACTACCGTCGTTAAAACTACAACTTGGTAAAGCTGTAATATTTGTTGCCAATACTAATGGCTCAACAATAGTAACTAATGTTGGGAATGTAAACTCACAACCATTAGCATCTTTGATCGTGATATCATAACTTCCTGCATTACTTACTGTAAAAGTAGGCGAAGTTTGGAAACCAGAACCAATACTGTACTGGAATGGCCCTACACCTGTTCCGTCGATAACAGTAATTTCATAAGTTCCACTTGTACTAGGACATTGAGAACTTAATGTAGCCGTAAATCCTGTTGGTAAAGCATCAGTTGCAATCGTTATTGGTAATTGAGCTTCACAATCATTATTGTCTTTTACGTAAGCAATCCAATTAGTGATTGTTTTATCAAGAACTGCATAAGCGTTTGCAGTATAATCAGTCGCAACAGGAGTTTGACCTACTGGTTTGAAAGCATATAAATAAGTTGGAGTTCCTCCAATAGCTTCTACAGTTACCTGAGCATCTGTCATACATGTTGCATTGATATTGCTCACTGGATTTAATCCTAATACTGCTGGCTCTGAAATCGTAGCTGGAGCAGATGCTATACAACCAGATACTAAATCAGTAATATTCAATGTATAAGAACCTGCTGCTAATCCAGTTATCGTAACGGTATCACCTGAAATGGTTTGAGTACCAGCCAATGGACTTAGCACAGCGCTAAATGTTCCTGTATAATTAGCCACTTTGAACTCTAATGTTCCGTTAGCTCCAGCATTACAAGTAACCGCTTTAATTTCTTGACCTGAAACGGTAATGTTTACTAAAGGTTCTACTGTGTAATAAGCCTCGTCTGTACAACCGTTAGCATCTGTAACACGGAATAAGTATGTATCTGCATCTAAACCTGTAAAGATTCCAGATGTAGCTCCTGTTGTATTTCCTACTGCAGTAGCTGGTTCTACAATTTCGAATGCTAAACTTCCGATTCCACTTGATGTCGCAACCGTAACAGTACTTTGTGTGTTTCCAGCTGAACACCATAAATCGGTTCCAGTAACCGTATCGATAACTGGTGGATTCAAGGCATCAATTGTAGTAGTCAATGTTCCTACAAATGGACATCCGTTGGCATCACGAACATAAGCTGTTACCGTTTCTGCTGTAAATGTTTTGTAAACATTGTTTGATGAATAATTGATTCCATCAAAACTGTATTGGTATGGTGCTGTTCCTGTTGTAGCATCAACTGTTACCGTAACCTCTGCTTGTGTTGCAACATTAGCTGTTCCACAAGTTAGTGGTGTAGTTACTGCGATACTAGCAACCAATGCTGTTGGTTGACCTATAGTTACATCAACTGATATTGATGGACAACCTTTCGCATCTTTGATAGCAATTGCATAAGTACCAGCTACTAAGTTGGCGAAATAATTATCCGTTTGGAATGCTCCTCCATTGATACTGTACGTATAAGGTGCTATTCCATTAGCAGCTGTTATAGTTATCGTTCCATCAGAACCTCCTGGACAACTTACATTAATATGTGAAGTTGTAAAGTCTGGTGTTGTTGTTGGAGTTACAGTAACAACGTTAGAGAATGCCTCACATCCTTGAGCATCTGTCACTCTAAACTGATAATCTCCAGCTACGTTTACTGTATGTGTATTACCAGTAATGGCTGTGAAAGTTCCTCCATTAAAGCTTACTTCGTAAGCTCCGTAAGGTGTTGTTCCTTGAGTAGCCAATACATCGATAGTAGCATCAACATCACAAGTTAAATCTTGTGTCAAAGTAGCTTGTAACAACAATTGTTGTTTCAAGGTGTAAGTAGTGCTTACCACACATCCGTTACCATCTTTGATATAGAATGTATAATCACCAGGGGCATTCAAGGTAAAGTTTGGACTTGATTGGTAGCCATTTCCAATACTGAACTCTGGTGTTCCTACATACGTTCCCGTAATCGTAATGTTTACTGGTGCACCTGTGTAGCAATACAATCCTGCTGATGAATTAATAGTTGGTAAGGCATCGATAGTAATCGCAAAATCATGTTGCGTTGTACAATCGTTAGCATCTTTTACATATACGGTCCAGTTCAATCCTAAAGTAGCATCTAGTACTGCATCGGCTGAAGCTGTGTAATCTCCAGCTGCTGGTGCCCCTGCAGTTGTTAATGCATAAGCATACGTATAATTTGGCGTTCCACCGGTAACGGTAGCCGTTACTCTAGCGCCATAGTTACAGTTCGCTGCTTGTATTTGACTTCCAAATACGCTTAAAGCTAAAGCTGGTTGGTCAATGATTACTGTAGCTGTTGCTGTACAACCTGTAGTTTCATCGGTTACCACTATTACTTGGTTGCCTATAGCTAATCCTGTTAATGGAATTGTTGCTGCTGTTTGTCCTGTTACTGCAGTACCTCCATTGATAGTATAACTGTATGTTCCCGTGAAGTTACCCACGGTAAACTCTGCTGTTCCGTTTGTTAATCCGAAACATGATACATCTGCAGTTACTTGACCTGAAACGGTAATGTTTACTAAAGGTTCAACTGTGTAATAAGCCTCGTCTGTACAACCGTTAGCATCTGTAACACGGAATAAGTATGTATCTGCATCTAAACCTGTAAAGATTCCAGATGTAGCTCCTGTTGTATTACCTACAGCACTAGCTGGTTCTACAATTTCGAATGCTAAACTTCCGATTCCACTTGATGTAGCAACTGTAACTGTACTTTGTGTGTTTCCAGCTGAACACCATAAATCGGTTCCAGTAACCGTATCGATAACTGGTGGATTCAAGTCATCAATTGTAGTTGTTAATGTTCCTACAAATGGACATCCGTTAGCATCACGAACATAAGCTGTTACCGTTTCTGCTGTAAATGTTTTGTAAACATTATTTGATGAATAATTAATACCATCAAAACTATATTGGTAAGGTGCTGTTCCTGTTGTAGCATCAACTGTTACCGTAACCTCTGCTTGAGTTGCTGCATTAGCTGTTCCACAAGTTAATGGTGTAGTAACGGCAATACTAGCCAATAGTGCTGTTGGTTGATCTATGGTTACATCAACTGATGCTGATGGACAACCTTTCGCATCTTTGATTGCAATAGCATACGTTCCTGCTGCTAAGTTTGCAAAATAATTATCCGCTTGGAATGCGCCTCCATCGATACTGTACGTATAAGGTGCAATTCCATTAGCAGCTGATACAGTTATCGTTCCATCAGAACCTCCTGGACAACTTACATTAATGTGTGAAGTTGTAAAGTCAGGTGTAGTCGTTGGAGTAACGGTAACAATATTGGACAATGCCTCACATCCTTGAGCATCGGTTACTTTAAACTGATAATCTCCAGCTATACTTGTTGTATAAGTACTTCCTACAATAGGTGTATAAGTACCTCCATTGAAACTTACTTCATAAGCTCCGTAAGGTGTTGTTCCTTGTGTAGCCAATACTGTCATCGTTGCATTTACATCACAAGTTAAATCTTGCGTCAATGTAGCTTGTAACAACAATTGTTGTTTCAAAGTATAGGTTGTACTTACCACACATCCATTTCCGTCTTTGATATAGAAGGTATAATCACCTGGTGCATTCAAGGTAAAGTTTGGAGTTGATTGGTAGCCGTTTCCAATACTGAACTCAGGTGTTCCTACATACGTTCCTGTTATAATAATGTTTACTGGTGCTCCAGTGTAGCAATACAAGCCTACTGCTGAATCGATTGTTGGTAATGCATCAATAGTGATTGCAAAATCATGTTGCGTTGTACAATCGTTAGCATCTTTTACATATACTGTCCAGTTCAATCCTAAAGTAGCATCTAATACTGCATCGGCTGAAGCTGTATAATCTCCAGCTGCTGGAGTTCCTCCAGTTGTTAATGCATAAGCATACGTATAATTTGGCGTTCCACCGGTAACGGTAGCCGTTACTCTAGCGCCATAGTTACAGTTCGCTGCTTGTATTTGACTTCCAACAACGCTTAATGCCAATGCTGGTTGATCTATAGTCACCGTAGCTGTTGCTGTACAACCTGTAGTCTCATCCGTAACAACTATAACTTGGTTACCAATAGCTAATCCTGTTAATGGAATAGTCGTAGCCGTTTGAGCCGTTACTGGAGTTCCTCCGTTAATAGTATAACTGTATGTTCCGGTGAAATTACCCACGGTAAACTCTGCGGTACCATTAGTCAATCCAAAACATGATACATCGGCGGTTACTTGACCAGAAACGGTAATTGCAGTTACATCATTTACAGTGTATAATTCTTGATACGTACATCCATTGGCATCGGTTACTTGGAAAGTATAATCGCCAGGTGTTAAACCTGAGAAAATTCCTGTTGTGTTACTAATTCCAGTAGTAAGGTTTTCATAAGTGAATGCACCTACTCCATCTGTAACAGAATTTATAGTAACTGTACTTGTTTGACTAGCCACTGGCATACAATAAATTGGTGTACCTGTAATATCCATTTCCGTTGGTGGGTCAAGAGCAATTACTGTAGTTGACACATCAAAAATACATCCATTAGCATCTTTTACCTTAGCGGCAACCAAACCAGCTGTATAAGTTTCGAATGTGTTTTCAGATGAATAGTTTGCACCTGCATCAAAACTATACTCATAAGGTGCTGTTCCAGTTCCTGTAGTTACAGCAACAGTAACAATAGCTTTTGTAGTCGCATTACCTGTAGTACAAGTTAACTCAGTCGTTACTGAAGCAGTTGCATCAAGTGCTAAAGGTGTTCCAATAGTAAATGGTTCTGTATAAGTACACATTTTAGCATCACGTACAGTAACCATATAAGCGGTTCCAGCTGCTAATCCTGTGAATTCATTTTCTGGTTGGAATGATGATCCATCTAAACTATACATATACGGACCAACTCCGCCTGTAACATTAATCGTTACACTACCGTTACTATCCCCAGCACACAATACAGCAATTGGATTGGCTGTGATAGTTGGTACTGGTATTGGGTCTAAAGTTATAGGTGTGGTTGCCTGACAATCATCAGTAGTACTAACTGTATTATTATTATTCGTAACTCTAAACACATAATTACCTGTTGCTGAAGTTGTATGAACGTTACTACCCATAGTCACATAAGGACCTCCTATTCCTGTAGTAGAATATTCATAAGTATAAGTACCCGCTGGGTTTCCTCCTGTAGCTGTCAATGTAATTTCAGCCGCTGGTGAAGTTGTACAATCCAACTCTTTCGTCAAATCGGCTTTTAATTCTAATTGAGGATATACAAAATAATCAACATCGGCTGTACAACCGTTACCATCTTTGATAACTAAATTGTAAGTACCAGCAGCGTTGAATGTAAATGATGGAGTTGCTTGGAAAGCACTTCCGTTTACACTATAAGTAGCCCCACCAATAATGTCTGTATCAACTGTACCTGAGAAAGTAATTGTAAATGACGTTCCATCATAGCATATTGGTGCTGGTGCTGTAACTGTTGGAGCATCATCAGCATTTAATGTTACAGCAAATGGCTTGATACAACCGTAAGCATCTTTAGCATAAACAATATAATTGCCCGCATCTTTATTAAATGTACTTGTTGAAGCCCAAGCTAAATCTGTAGCAATTGGAGCTGGATCTGTAGCCAATAATATTTGATACGTATAAGGTGCTGTTCCATCTTTGGCAATAGCTGAAATTACTCCTGAATTTGGATTACAATTAGCATTTTTAGAAACTATTGCTGATACTGATAAATCAATAGCAGATTCAGTAATATTAAATGGTGCTGTCGCAATACTACATCCAGCATGTGTAGCACCAGCTGTCTCAGTAACTAATACAAAATAGTTTCCGAAAGGTAAACTTCCAAAATTACTGATCGTTAAAGAACCACTTGCTGGAATGGTTGTAGCAACAGCTGTACTAATTGCAGTAGTCGATTGTGAATCAAAAATTTGATACGTTACTGGTGTATCAACTCCGTACAATTGATTCAAAGTAAAAGTCACATTACCATCTGCACTTCCCTTACAAGTAATATTATTAGCAGTAAGAGAACTTACAGTAATTGTAGAGTTTGTAGGAATAGGGAATTCTGCCGTTTCATAATAATAACATCCTGTCAATCCATCGTGTACAACAAATGTATATGTTACTCCTGGAATTAAATTAGGAATAGTAGCTGATTTACTACCTGGTGAATCTTCATCATACCAAGGTAATGCAGTTGGTGCTGTATAGGTCAATCCAGGAGTATAAACTGCAAAGTGGAATGGGCCTACTCCAGTAATAGATGAACTTGCTCCAATAGCTACTACAGCAGAACCTGAAGTTGAACAATCTGCTGGTGGAGGCGTAACTGTTATATCCAAATCATCTGGCGGTGAAGCTACTAAAATGTCTTGTATCAACTTAGTACAGCCATTAGCATCAGTAACAATTAACTGATACAAACCAAAATCAACAATATCAAATACTTGTAAGTTACCAGGTTGATTCGGAATTTGTTGGTTATATCCATTAACCCCAGTTACATGATAAGTATAGTTTGGTGTTCCTCCAGTTACAGAATTTACAATAATTCTACCTAAAGAAACACCTCCTGCGGCACAAGTAATTGGATCAACATCATAATCAACTACAATTGGATCTGGCTGAGTTATAGTAATAAACTCCTCGTCAAAACATCCTTTGGCATCTGTAACGGTAACTACATAATAACCAGCTGGTAAACCAGAAGTTTGCGTACCAAAATCTTGAACTAAAAGTGTATGAGCTGCATCAGAATATTGTTGTACATTAACTACAAATGGAGCTTGCCCTAAAGCAGGGTTATAGACAACATTAATAGCCGCTGAATTATCACCATGACAACCAATAAATTGTGTTTGCGTTACACTAGTAATATCAGGGTTAACTGGAGCAGTAATACTCAATGGTAGTGTTGTAACCGCCGTACAAGTTGATAAATCAGTTACTCTGAATACATAAGAACCAACCACGCTAGTATTTAATACATTACTAGCCATTGGTAACCATGTAGTTCCGGCATCAATAGAATACTCATACGTTTTAGCACCTGGATTACCTCCTATTGCTGTTAAAGTAAATTGAGCATCTGCTGGAGCATTACATGTAATGCCTTTATTTAAAACGGCAGATAATGTTAACTGTGGATTAACCGTTACGGTGTTGCTTGTAGCAATACAACCGTTTCCATCTTTCATTTTGATAACATAATTTCCAGCCGTAGTCACTGGGAAAGTATTGCCCGCTTGCCATGAAGCACCATTGTTAATACTGTAAGTGATTGGTGTAACGATTGCTCCAACTGTAGTATTAGTAGCCGTAATCGTATAGCTGCCTGATCCTAAACATTGATTTACAGCCGAAGCAGAAACCGTTGGAACTGGGTCTGAAGCAATAGTAATAGGCAATACAAACGTACAACCTTTAGCATCCTTAATATGTGCATACCAAGTTAAGCTCGTAGTTGGGTTTAAATTGGCAATATTATTATTTGTATAAGTGCCTGGTGTAGTAGCCGAAGTTACAAATGAATAACTATAAGATGGAGTACCTCCAGTAGTTGTAACTGTAACTCTTGAAGTCGTTACATTACAATTTGCATTAACTGCAACATAACTAGCACCTAAAGCCGCTGTTGGTTGTGTGATAGTTACTGAATCTGTAGCAGAACAACCCGTTCCTGCATCAGTAACTATAAACGTATAAGTATCAGCTACAAGACCTGTATAAGTGAAAATTCCACCTGTATTTGATGTAAAAGTTACAGGATTACCCAAACTGTTAGTCAAAGTAGCTGTTATAACTCCAACATTGTTTGTTACTGTAAAACGAGCAGAACCATTAGTACCTCCAAAACAGTCAACATTGCTTAAAATTAGCTTAGCAACTGCAACTCTTGTAGCTGGATTTATTCTAAGGATTTCTGTATCATAACATCCATTAGCATCTGTTACTCTGAAGGTATAGTTTACGTTTTCTACTAAACCAGCAAAAACATTGTTGGTTCCATTGTTAACCACAGATGGGCTAGTCATTTGGTAATTAAGAGTACCCACTCCACCTGTAACAGTAATAGTAGCACTACTAGTAGTTGCATTACAAGTGATTGTTGTTGGTACAATTGATGCAATAACTGGTGGATTCAATGGCGCTATAATTGCTGCTTGAGCAACAGAGGTACAACCATTTGCATCTTTTACAATGATTTGGAAAGTTTGTGAACTACCTGTATTAACAACTGTTTTAATATTACTTGGTCCAAAACTAGAACCATTATCAAAACTATACGTATATGTACCAGTTCCTCCTCCAGCAGTAACTGTAATGGTTGCTGTTTGAGGTTGATTAGTCGTGCTACAAGTTAATGTCGTTTGTGCAATACTTGCAGTTACCGCAGCTGGCTGTGTAATAGTAGCATCTACTTGACCCACACAACCTTTACCATCTTTTACATAGAAAGTATGAGTTCCTTGTGCCAATCCTGTAAATGTAGCACCTGCTACAAATGTTATATTATCACGGCTATAAGTATAATTTGAACCTGAACCTCCTGATCCTGTTAAGGTAACCGAACCGTTAGTTCCTCCATTACAAGAAACGTTCACTTGGCTTGCTACCGCTACTGCAGGGTTAGTTCTTGCAATTACCGTCGCTTGTGCTGTTGTTTGACAACCATTAGCATCGGTAATCGTAAAGGTATATGTATCAGCATTAGCAACTAATACAGTATGTGTAAATGTAGGACCAGCTACTCCTGTAGTTGGAGCACTTGGCGTACCTGCACCTTTGGTAACTGTATAACTGTAAGGGGCTCTTCCTCCTGTAATAGTTGTAGTGATTGTAGCATTTGGCGTAGCTGTACAATCTAATTCTTTTGTAGTTTGAGCATTAGCTGTCAATATTGGATAAACCGTAATGGCTGCTGCTGTAGCTTTACAACCATTGGCATCACGAACCGTTATAACATAAGGTGCAGTTCTTGAACTTACAGTAAATATTCCTGTAGTGTTCGTAAAATCATTACCGTCTATACTGTAATGTAATGGTGCCACTCCCCCTGTTCCTGTAGCCGTAATGGTAAAGGTACTGTTAGAGGTTGCGGTACATTGATTGTTCAAATCTGCTATTACCGTTGGCTGATTATCATAAATAATCGTTACCGTAGTCATTGCTGTACAACCGTTGGCATCTTTTGCCCAAACATCCCAAACCAAATTAGCTCCCGAATTCGTATCTACAACGATTGGGTTCGCTGCATATGCCGTAGCCGCTGGTGCTGGCTGACCTGTTCTAACTGCTGCATAGGTATAGCCTGCAGTTCCTCCTGTGGCTATTCCTGTTATTTGCGAAGTGAATCTATTACAATTTACATTTGTAGCTGTAGCTGTTAAGCCTAAAACTGCTGGTTGATTAATTGTAATTGACGCTGGAGTTGTTGCTGTACAACCTGTAGCACTATCCAAAACATTAATCGTATAAGTACCCGCTGTCAAACCTGTAACTGTAATGGTGTTATCCGTTTTTACGGCTGTTCCTGTATTTGGTGTAATGGTAAAGGTATAGTTCCCAACGGTAGCATTTCCTGAAACGGTATAAGTAATCGCTCCTGTGGCTCCTCCATTACACAATACATCGCTCACTACATTTCCTGCGACTGCAATTGGTGTAACTGCATTTATTGTATATGCTTCTTCATAGTAACATCCATTGGCATCGGTAACTCTAAAGTTGTACGTATCTGGTGCTAGACCTGTAAATACTCCTGTGGTATTTGAAGTTACGACTCCTACTGGTGAGGTAATCGCAAATGTCAACGGCGCTACACCGTTAGTAGCTGTAACTGTTAAGGTTGTCTGTGGTGCGTTACAAGTAATTGCTGCTGCCACAAATGCTAAATCTGTCGGTGGATTTAAGCCATTCACTACTACCGAAGTGTTAAACGGACATCCGTTAGCATCAGTAACTACAATGTTGATGGTTTGGTTCGTACCGTTATCAGTAACTGTATAAGTATTGGTTCCGTTTGAAGTTCCGTTAAAAGTATAAGTATAAGGTGAAGTTCCTGTAGTTGGTGGTACAACAGTTACTAAAGCCGTTTGTTTAACATTTGATGTATTACAAGACAGCGGAGTAGCTGAAGCTGTTGTCGTTAAAGCTGTTGGTTGTGTTATCGTAACTGGAATTGAACCCACACAACCTTTACCATCTTTTACATAGAAAGTATAAGTTCCTGCAGTTAATGCTGAGAATGTAGCACCTGCTACAAATGTTATATTATCACGGCTATATGTATAATTTGAACCTGAACCTCCTGATCCTGTTAAGGTAACCGAACCGTTAGTTCCTCCATTACAAGAAACATTTACTTGGCTTGCTACCGCTACTGCAGGATTAGTTCTTGCAATTACCGTCGCTTGTGCTGTTGTTTGACAGCCATTAGCATCGGTAATCGTAAAGGTATATGTATCAGCATTAGCAACTAATACAGTATGTGTAAATGTAGGACCAGCTACTCCAGTAGTTGGAGCACTTGGCGAACCAGCACCTTTGGTAACTGTATAACTGTAAGGTGCTCTTCCTCCTGTAATGGTAGTTGTTATTGTAGCATTTGGAGTAGCTGTACAATCTAATTCTTTTGTAGTTTGAGCATTAGCTGTCAATCTTGGATAAACTATAATGGCTGCTGCTGTAGCTGTACATCCATTAGCATCTTTAACCGTTACTACATAAGGTGCTGTTCTTGATACTAAATTATTAAATACATTAGAAGTTTGGAAACTTGTTCCATCGATACTGTATTCTAAAGGAGCTACTCCTCCTGTTCCTGTAGCTGTAATGGTAAAGGTACTGTTAGAGGTTGCGGTACATTGATTGTTCAAATCTGCTATTACCGTTGGCTGATTATCATAAATAATCGTTACCGTAGTCATTGCTGTACAACCGTTGGCATCTTTTGCCCAAACATCCCAAACCAAATTAGCTCCCGAATTCGTATCTACAACGATTGGGTTAGCTGCATATGCCGTAGCCGCTGGTGCTGGCTGACCTGTTCTAACTGCTGCATAGGTATAACCTGCAGTTCCTCCTGTGGCTGTACCTGTAATTTGTGAAGTGAATCTATTACAATTTACTTTTGTTGCAGTTGCTGTTAAGCCTAAAACTGCTGGTTGGCTTATTGTAATTGGTGCTGATGTACCTGCATTACAACCTGTAGCACTATCTACAACATTGATGGTATAAGAACCCGCTGTCAAACCTGTAACTGTAATGGTGTTATCAGTTTTTACAGCTGTCCCTGTGTTAGGTGTAATTGCAAATGTATAGTTTCCAACTGTAGCATTTCCTGAAACGGTATAAGTAATCGCTCCTGTCGCTCCTCCATTACACAATACGTTGCTTACTACATTTCCTGCAACTGCAATTGGAGTTACTGCATTTATTGTATGTGCTTCTTCATAGTAACATCCATTGGCATCGGTCACTCTAAAGTTATAGGTATCTGGTGCTAGACCTGGAAATATTCCTGTTGTATTTGAGGTTACTGCTCCTGCTGGTGAGGTAATCGCAAATGTCAACGGTGCTACACCGTTAGTAGCTGTAGCCGTTAAGGTAGTTTGTGGTGCATTACATGTAATTGCTGCTGCTACAAATGCTAAATCTGTCGGTGGATTTAAGCCATTAACTACAACTGATGTGTTAAATGTACATCCATTAGCATCGGTAACTACAATGTTGATCGTTTGATTCGTACCGTTATCAGTAACTGTATAAGTATTAGTTCCATTTGGTGTACTTCCGTTAAAACTGTATTGGTAAGGCGATGTTCCTGTAGTTGGTGGTACAACAGTCACTAAAGCCGTTTGTTTTACATTTGATGTATTACATGACAACGCAGTAGCCGAAGCTGTCGTTGTTAAAGCGCTTGGTTGGGTCAAAGTAATAGTACCTGATTCTGTACAACCATTACTGTCTTTAACTTGGTAAGGATAAGCAATTCCTGCACTCAAACCAGTATAAACTGTTGTTGTTGTAAAGGCGCTGTTGTTAAAACTATACGTATAATCTCCTGATCCTCCAGCTCCTGCTAATGTAACTTGACCATTAGTTGCTCCATTACATCCAACTTGTGTTGGAGTAGCAGTAACTGTTGGGTTAGTTATAGCGTTTACAATAGCACTTGCAGTAGTACTACATCCTGTGGCATCCGTAATAGTAAAATTATATGTATTGGCTGTCGCTGTAGAATAAGTAATACTAGTAACTCCTGACGCTAAAGTAGTTGGGCCAACTCCATTAACCGTATAAGAGTAAGGTTGTGTACCGCCACTTAATCCAATTGTAATGGTAGCATCTGTAGCTGGATCACAAAGTAAACCAGTAACTACTGGAGTATTGGCAATCAATGCCGGAGCAATGATAATATTTGAAATTGTAGCCGTACAGTTATTCGTATCTGTAACAGTTATAGTATGAGTTCCTGAAGTAACATTCGTAAATGTATTATCAGGCTGTGGTGTTTGAGCATCTAATTGATAACTAAAAGTTCCTGAACCTCCTGTTGCATTAACAATTAAGGTTGCTTCATTAGTAGCATCAAAACACAAATCTGAACTAGCATCTAGTGTTGCAGCCAAGGTTGGAGCAGCAATAACCTCTACAGGCGCACCCACTGCACTTATACATGAATTAGCATCTCTTGCGAAAACAGTGTAGTTTCCTACTGGAACATTTATAAAGGTAGCATCATGAGGAAATTCGTAACCTGCAATAGCTGTTATACCATCTGCTGCGCGCAATTCGTACTCATAAGCAGGCGTTCCTCCATCAGCTTCAGCCGTAATTGTAGCACCAGTTGTACAAGTTGCTGGACTAGTTACTTGTGCAGTAACCGTTACAGCAGTTGGAGCAGTTATTGCTTGTGTTAAAGTGTAAGAACAACTTCCTGTTGCATCATTGCGAACAATAATAGTATGCGAACCTGCATTAAGACCTGTAATCACTAATTCAGAATCTGTTGTTGGGATAAATGCTCCTCCATCAACATTATATTCGTAACCTGCCGTAGTATCAAAGTTTTCAGCTAAAATAGTGATTGTTCCATCAGAAGCTCCATTACATGTTACATTAGTGAATCTTGGGATAGAAGCTTTGAACTCATTACCGCTAGTAATCGCAAATGGAATTACTTTTTCGTTACCACATGATTTTGGTATTTGGTAAACATGGATGTCATCTATCGCTAAATCGTTACCGCTAACTACCTGACTATCTGATAATATTTGAAATTCTAAATCAGTATTAGGACCAGGGTTTAATGTTAAAAGTGAGCCTGTTAATGTTGTACTAAAATGCCACTTTTCATCTCTCGGAATATCTGGCATTGCTACAGTAGCAATCACGGTTCCGTTTTTAACCAACTGTACTCTTAGTTTTGGTGAAGGTAAATTATTAGAAGTTCTCAATAGATTGGTCATATACAATGACACATTAATCTCTTGATTTGGCAATACATCATTAATTGGTTTACTGTATAATACAGCTCCTAAAGGAATCGTTGCCCCTATATTTACGGCTAAGAAACGACCATCTGTAATTGTTGCTGATGTACCATTCATTTCGGCAGTGTGGTCTTTTGGCAACCACCAACGGAAATCATTATAATGATCAGCTAATAAACCTTTTGTAACCACATAATCCCCATCATTCATCAACCAAGGATGCCAATCCGACAAAGCACAAGTTGCAAAAGCCATGGTGTTTCCATCCTGATCTTCTCTACAATATGCAGGATTAATTCCAGGTGAAGAAGTATCTCCTCCTCTACCAAAATCTTCTTGCAATAAGTTACTAAAACTAGATACGGTTTGTACGTTGTAAGTTACCTTAATATTGTGATTACCAGTAGGTACGTTGGTAAATACATTATTTCCAATTGGAGAATTAGGAACAAACGCTCCTGTACCATTCAATTGTATATAATACTCATACGTATAACTTGCTCCACCTGTAGAGGTTGGTGGTGTAACGGTAACTGTTGCTGTCGCACTACCATCACAATTGTAAACTGTATTTACGTTATCGCTTATACTTGGATCGGCTGGTTTTGGATCTAATACAACTGGATAAGGAATTTGGAATATACATCCTTGCGAATCTCTTACCGCTAAATTATAAGTTCCAGCTACTACATATTTCTCAGATACATTTTCCCATGTTTGTTGACCATCAAAACTATATTGGTATCCAGGAGTTCCTCCCTCAACATTAGTAATACGTAAAAGTCCAGATGGCTGCCCATTTATTAAAGCACCACAACCAGCCAATTCACCCACGCCAGCCGATGCCGTTACTGCTGAAGAAGCTCCTGTAATAATAACAGGAACTGCTGGATCTTGACAATATATTGTTTCTTGGTTATTGTTTTGAGACGTATACGTTATACCATATCGTACTACAACATTATACGTACCAGGAGAAAGATTAGAGAAAGTAGGATTAGTAACAAATGTCCCTCCGTTATTAATACTGTAAGACATAGAGTGACCATTAGCCACTACATTTTCTATTCTGATTTCAGAACCCGATCCGTAACAAGTAGCACTAGTACTGTCAATTGTATAAGTTGGTTTATCGTTATTAGGTATTGTTACTGATGTTATCTGACTACAATTCTTTGAATCAACAACCTCTATATCATATTGTCCTGGGGTAGTAACGATTATCTCGTTTGAAGTCTGAAATGTAGTCGACCCATTAATAAAATAATAATAAGGACTAGTTCCTCCTTGAGCTCTAATTACAATTTTACCATCACTACATGATGTTAATGGTGCTACAATGGCAGCTGTGGCTGTTAAGGCATTATAAACACCGTCAATATAAGGATAATTTGACACATCACATCCGTCTGCTGTGGTTACACGAACTTGATAAGTTTTAGCAGGTGTCAAATCTGTAAAGGTATAATCACTTTCAGTAATCGGTCCAACGCTGTTTACTAAAGTACCTCCGTCATATATATAATAATTATAACTTGGATAACCATCATTGGCAATTACTTTTATACTTCCCTTTTCACCAAAACATACCGGATGAGTGATAGATGATGTAACAGTAAAATTTCTTTTTCTAATTTGAATATTAGGGATTGAAAAAACACAACCATTAGTAACTCCTACTTGTCTGATAAAAACAGTATATAATCCTTCAGTAGTAATTGCAAAACTATTACTTGGACCATAAGTGGTTGGTGTAGTACCACCAACATTACTTATACTATACTCATAATCAGTAGGTACATTTCCGACTGTAATATTTCCAGGGGTTGTACATATTATGTCTTTATGTGTCTCTGTAGGATCTAATAAATTCTGATACACATTAAAATAGAAACGATTGAAACAATTACCAGGATATGTCATGGTAAGTCTAAACTGACCCGATGTATTAGCGATATAATTTGCGCCTGTCCCAACTACATCCCAAGTACAAGAGTCTGCTTCATTAGCACAATTCGGATTGGTAACAGCTGCACAACTTCCTTCATTTAATTTTTCCCAAATAATGGTTGAACCATCTGAAATATTAGTAATAATTTCTTTTGTCGCATTGGCTCCACACAAAAAGATATTCGGCAATAATTTTCCATCATTAGGACAAGTCACAACCTCATTCGCAAATGGAATAACCGGATTGTTTACAACACCTCCATAACGACTTACAGTTACAGCTTCGGTAATAGACAAACAAGGAGCTACAGCCGTATTATACACATAATAAATACCTGGATTCGTAACCGTAAGTGTTTGACTATTCCCTATAATTGTACCTGATGTATTCCCGTTGTTATCAAAAGGGGCTGTTGACCATTTATAACTTTCATAACCATTGGCTGCAGAAATAACAACACTATTACCACACAATACTTCACTTTTGGTAAACTCGCAATCATCAATACCTACTAAAAAGTTTGTCGCTTTAGGAACTAATATACACCCTGTACTGGTATTGATACTAGGATCATCGGAAATTGTAAAAGTAGTATTTACAGTTCCTTTATATGTTGCATAAGCTTGATTATCGATACTATTAGAACAAGCATCACTTAACATATTACAACTAGGAACTACTTGTACTTTTAACCGAATTATCGAAATACCATCGCCTATTTCTACAATACTGTTATTAACATTAAAAACAATTTCTCTAGTAGCTGCATTGTAACTGTTAATTGATACTCCTGGTGGAAGAGAAACAGAAGATGCATCTGCAGGATAATTAAAAATAGTATTTATCGGCAATATGTCTCGGATAGTAAGTGAGGTTGCATGGTCATTACCAACATTTTGCAATCCTATTTCATAATTTAAAATTTGTCCTAAAGTTACATTTTGATTACCAATATCTACGCCATCAGTATTCTTGACAATTTTAGTAAGCACAATTTTTGGCTCAATAATTTCAACATTAAAAGCATTAAAAAATAAACCATAACCATCCCCACCTGTACTTAACTTTAAAGTTGCTTCAGTTTCGTTATTCTTTATGATTGTATTTTTGGAATTGTCTAAATTAATAATACCTGAATCGTATCCTAATGTATTGCTACTATTTGGACTTCTATCAGTATATGGACCACTAACATCATTAATTGTACTGTTAAAAAAATTATCAACCTTACGCTCGTTGGTTGATATATCATAATTGTTTATCGTATATTTATCCTTTGTAGTACCAAAATCCCCCTCTAAAGAAGCAAAAGCTAGTTTTGCTTTAACTACTCCTGTGGGAATTGTTTTAAAACCAGAAACTTTATATGTAACTGGATTAGTGTTGGCTTGAATCCAACTTAAACCATCAAAAGATGTAATGTATTTTGCAGTTGATTTAGGATCTTCATATACTACAAACAAAGACCACCCTGCACAAAACCCCCCATTACTTAATTGTCCGACACTCGAAGTAATATTAGCAACGGTATAAGAACCTTCTGGATTAGAAAGCCCTTCAATCATAGATGTTACATCTTTATAATACACATACGGTATTTGATCACCATTGGTTGTACTTGGATGATAATCGTAAATTAAATCTCCCGTTAGGTCATTATAATTATTTTGATTGGCCAATTTGAACTTTACTTTTCCTAATTCAGAACGTTTGACAGTCCCATTATCAGCATCACTCTTTTTATAAATTCCAGACCAATATAACCCTGCATAAACAATTTTATAACATTCTTGACTAGCCGTTGGAATTTTTAAAGTTGCGGAACTCGAGCTAAAAGTTGAACCATCACTGTCAATATCAACATATTGCATATTGAGGTCATTATTATTCTTTGTCCCATTATAAGAAACATTAGGACCATCACTATTCTCTTTTCGATTCACAATGTTGTTACCAATCAAAAGCATATCTCCTTTCAAACTACTATCAAATCGTGGAGTAAAATCCTTTTGCCCTAATACAACAAAACTTTGTAAAATAAAGAAAAGCAGTAGCACAAAAGTGCGACTACTTGGTTTTGGAAAACGTATAGTTTGAGAAGGAATAACTCTCAAACTACACAATTTTTTTTCTTTAGAAATAAGGTCGAATAAAAAGGTTTGAAACGCATTTTCAAACAAAGATAACAACCAATAAATAAGATTAGAAAAAGTAGATTTTTTCATGTTTTTGTATATTTATTTCTATTCGACTTCAGTATTCATTGAGGCATTGAATAAAACTATCGGCAAAGAATATTTTTAAATTAAATATATTTTCAAATCAGCATATATAATAAGCAGTTGTCATTTGTATTTTAATCATCTGTAAAACAGAACAACAACACTTTTTATCGATAAAAATCACTTTAAAATATTTTTCTTATGATTTATATTACAAATACTGCGTTAAAAAATTTAAAATTAAACATTTTAAAACAATATCAAATAGAAATATAAATTATTTTCCAAAATAAAAAGACTACAAATTATTTGTCAATTTTAACAATTACCATTTTACCATTATACGGCTTACTTCCTTTTGCCGACAAGGCATCAGTAGCTTCCTGTAAATTATCAAACATTTCTGTATAGATGAAATACTTACTTGAATTTACATCATAAAAGAAGTTCACATTCGATTGACCTGCTGCCACGGTTTTGGTCACAAAAGTATCTCTCTTTTGTACATCCGAATGCACTGCCAAAATCACATAATAACCTGGCTGAATATTCTTATTATTTTTGATAATCTGCATATTCGATTGATTATCTCCAAAATCAAAATCTTCAGCTTTCAATGGTACACTACTTACTTTGGTTGTTGCCTTTATCTGTTTTAGAGTAGCCATATCTTGAGCATAACGATCTTGATCATTAATCGTAATCGCACGTTTGATTCTACGTTTTTTCTCAATTTCAGTTTCTACTTTAATTTGTTCTAAAGTTGAAATCAAAGCAGCATTAGATTGTTCTGTTTTTAATTGTTCAGCTTTTAAATTCTCGATAGTTTTCAAATAATTTTGATTAATCGGATCGTTTTTAGGTGTCTTCTTAAGTCTTTCATTATAAATTTTGGTAAACTCAGCAATATTATCAGCTTGAGATTTACTCAAATCAGCGATTTGTGCTCTAATTGCCTCAATTTCTGCATTCTCACCTGAAGTACTCTTGAACTCAACAGTTGTTTTAACAATTCCTTTCTCGCTTAAATCATTCTCTTCTCTCAACTCTCTAAGCGCCTTTTCTTTATTAGCAACAGATGCATCCAAACGGTTTAATAATTGTTGTTGTTTCTTTTTAGAACTTTCAGCAATACTTGCCAAGTTATCCATTGCTTTGCCATACTCGTCTTTAGGGGTAGCATCAGCTTTTGCTTTAGCTAAGGCTTCAATCGCTAATTTGGCAGCAGCAGCAGCTTCAATTCTATCTTGTTCGGCTTGGGCATCTGCTTTGGCTTTGGCTTCAGCAGCTAATTTAGCAGCAGCCATCTCTGCGGCAGCTTTAGCTTTAGCTTCTTCAGCTAGTTTGGCAGCAGCAGCTTCAGCATCCGCTTTGGCTTTATTATCTGCAGCCAGTTTCGCAGCAGCAGCTTCTGCATCGGCTTTCGCTTTATTTTCTGCAGCTAGTTTCGCAGCGGCAGCTTCAGCATCAGCTTTGGCTTTATTATCAGCAGCTAGTTTGGCAGCAGCAGCTTCGGCATCCGCTTTGGCTTTGTTATCAGCAGCTAATTTGGCAGCAGCAGCTTCAGCATCGGCTTTAGCTTTATTATCAGCAGCTAGTTTGGCAGCAGCAGCTTCTGCATCGGCTTTAGCTTTATTATCAGCAGCTAGTTTCGCAGCGGCAGCTTCAGCATCAGCTTTGGCTTTATTATCAGCAGCCAATTTAGCAGCAGCAGCTTCAGCATCCGCTTTGGCTTTATTGTCAGCAGCTAATTTGGCAGCGGCAGCTTCAGCATCAGCTTTGGCTTTATTGTCAGCAGCTAATTTGGCAGCAGCAGCTTCAGCATCAGCTTTGGCTTTATTATCAGCAGCCAATTTAGCAGCAGCAGCTTCAGCATCCGCTTTGGCTTTATTGTCAGCAGCTAATTTAGCAGCAGCAGCTTCTGCATCGGCTTTAGCTTTATTATCTGCAGCTAGTTTCGCAGCAGCAGCTTCAGCATCGGCTTTAGCTTTATTTTCTGCAGCTAATTTGGCAGCAGCAGCTTCAGCATCAGCTTTGGCTTTATTGTCAGCAGCTAATTTGGCAGCAGCAGCTTCAGCATCAGCTTTGGCTTTATTATCAGCAGCCAATTTAGCAGCAGCCAATTTAGCAGCAGCAGCTTCAGCATCCGCTTTGGCTTTATTATCAGCAGCTAGTTTGGCAGCAGCAGCTTCTGCATCCGCTTTGGCTTTATTGTCGGCAGCTAGTTTGGCAGCAGCAGCTTCATTTTTCTTAGCTAAAGCTTCGGCATCCGCTTTGGCTTTCGCATCAGCCTCTAATTTTTTCTTTTGAGCAAGTGCTACAGCATCTGCTTTGGCCTTAGCTGCAGCAATAGCATCGGCCTTTGCTTTTGAAGCAGCCGCTAATTTAGCTTTGTTAGCCTCAGCAATTTTTGCATCAGCTAATGCTTTTGAACTCGTTTTAGGTGTTGCAGCTACTTTTTTCTGAATTGGCGCTGGTTCTATTAATGCTCCTTCCTCTTCATCATCCCCATAATCAAAACTTCTGCCCTTAATTTTATAAGCCAAAACAATTATATGCGAAGCTCCAAGTTGTGAAACATCACCAAATCCCATCCCATAAGAATATTCTAAAGCAATTTTTGGCGTTATATTTAGACCAAATCCTGCTGTAGCGCCTAAAACGGAGTGATACCCCGCTTGAGCCCAAATCCCTTTTGGAACTGTAAACATAGCCGAACCAGAAATAATAGTCTTTTCAGTATTAAACTCAGTTTTTAAGATCCCAGAAAATTTACTTTTGTCAAAAAAACCATAACTATCAAGATATCCCGTGTACATTACATGGGCAGCAATCCCTTTATTCGGATCATCTTTCATAATTCCGCTGTTGAAATTATAAGTAACCAAATTGTTTAGAGCAAGACCAAAATCAAAAAAAGCTGTACCGTAATTAATACCAGGAGAAATAACCATTAGGGTATTAGTTGGAATATTATCTAATGAAGTATCTGAAAAATTTGAAACTACCTTTCCATTATCCAAACCGCTTCTATAAGCGCCAACATTGATACCGAAAGTTAAATTGCTTTCTTCTTGTAAAAGCAAATTATGAGAAAAATTGGCTACAAGACCAGTTGTACTTAAAACACCCTCAGACTGTTTATAAACACCAAGAGCTAATCCATTATTTTCTCTAAATCTACCGGAATAATTTAAAGAATAAGTCGTAGGAGCATTTTCAAAACCAGCCCATTGTGTTTTATTGAATAAAGTTATGTAAGTACTATTTTGTCTAACAAAACTAAAAGTTGGGTTGATAAAAAATGAATTAAATTTTAATGAGTTTCCTGTTGGCATAGCATAAGATACTACACCATCTTCTTGTTGAGCATAGAAAACGTGAATTGAACAGCAAAAAAAGAAAACATTGAGTAAAATTTTTTTCATATTATTTCAGAAGAGTTATAGATCCCTTTTTGGCAGAACCAACACTTGGAGTAATTATATAATAAAAAATTGGGTTGAAGTTTTTGAACTCAATATTAGATTGTGGCCAACCATAAGTATTGTCATAATTATTAGTTTCAAAAACCTTATCGCCAAATGAACTTAAAATAAGAACATGAGTATTGGTATTGTTATACTCATTTGGAATGATCCATGTATCATTATTTCCGTCATTATTGGGAGAAATAATATTAGGAATCTTAGGCACATTATAGTCGATTACAGTGTCATAAGAAACTTTGAAATCCAATGAACATCCAGAAATAGACACACTATAATTTCCAGCTACAGTGATATCTAAAGAACTTGAAGTTGCACCATTAATTTCAGCATTATTTAGATACCATTGATAACTTGGACTAGCAGTAGTTGTACTAGCAGTAACAGTGACTGTATCACCTTGATCAATACGAATAGTTTCGTTGGCAGCTATAGCAGTACCATTGGCACTAATAGAACCATTATTTTTTAAATCGATGGTTGCAGTAGCATTACAACCTCCAAAATCAATATCACATGTATAAACTCCAGGAATATTGGTTTGATACGTTTGACTTGTGCCTAATACCGTACCACTGCCATCTCTTCTCCAGCTGTAGGTATTACCAGCAGGGGCAGATAAAATAGTTGCATCAGATGCACAAAAAGGGTTGCCCAAACTAGATACTATCGTTGCTCCACCAGACCCCCCAGAAGCACTAGTAACAGTAACTCCTTGCGATCTAAAATTAACATCAGTACAAGCTCCATAATCCAATTCGGCATAATAATTACCTCCAGAATTCACAACCAATGAACTTCCTTTCTCACCAGCGATTAAAACATCATCTTTATACCAGTTGTATTGTAATTGAGGAAAATTGGCTGGAGAAGAATTTACATCATCTGGAGTTGGATTATAGACGGATAAGGTTACGCTACCTCCACTGCAAAAATTAATTGTAGCATTTTTATCATTAATATAAAAAGACTCATTGTAAACTTTAAAATAGGCTGAAAAATTTTTAGTACTTGTTGAACCAAAAATAGTAAACGGCTGACTGACCACCCCAGTACTACTCTTAACTCGTAACCTATAGTTTGTAGAACCCACTAAGTTTTCAGGTACTGCAAAAGTTAAAGTTTTAAGAACCTCTGTATCTGCTGGAGTTCCAGGCAAAGGAGCTAAAGCAATCGTTGCTGTTGGAGTAGTAAAAGCACCCTCAACATCGGATAGTTCCACTATAAAAGTAACATCAGAAGCAAAACCACTAATACCAAATTGCGCCTGATACTCATTAAATACTTGACTTGGATTATTTGGATGTGGTCCACCAGCACAAATAGCACTAAAAGGTAGTTTTTGAGGAGAAATTGTTTGTGCACACAATTTTGTGGTTGCTGAAATAACCAGCAACATTAAAAACAACAAAAAAATACTAAAAGAAAATAAATGAGTAGTTTTTCTTTTCATAGGTTTAAATTTATTGCTAGATTGGGGACAAGCAGTATAAAATTACTTTCAATAAAAATTCTCCAAATAATAAGGTAATTTGCTTAAACGTATTTTTAAATTAATAAAATGAAAGCCAAACCCTTTAAATATAAGGTTTAACTTTCATTTTATCTTTATTCAATCTAATAGTGATTTATTTTGATGATGCAGTAAACTTACTTAAAGCTAATCTAAAATCAGGTCTTCTAGGGTTATCGAAATCATTAAAAGTTTCAACATTAGAAGTTTTAGAGTATAAGTTAAAGAAAACACTATTTCCATAATAGCTTTCTAAGTCTTCATTATTTAAAGATCCTGCAGAGAAAATATTACCTTTACAGTTATTTAAATACATTTCTTCAATTCTAATTTTCTTAAGATTTTTATCGTTGATCTCAATATTAGTATCTAATATTACTGCAGGTTTGAATCCAGAAATTACACTTTTTCTTAAAACCAAAGTTGTATTTTCGGCTACAAAAACAGCTTCTTTTACCAACCCTTTACTAATGTCAGCATCAATTGTTTCGCTATCATTTGCAAAAGTTAAATTTGTAGCCGTAACTGATGTTTGTTTTTTGCTAAAATCAATACCCTCTTTTTTGGTATATGAAGAAACATCTAAACAACGAGAACCACTACTGTCACTGATATAAGAAGATCTAATAGCTAATGAATTGTCTATTTTTGCTTGAGTTCCTAAAGTAAATTGGTAGTCAGTACCGTTACATTTGTACGAAACCATCTTAGTCATTACTGGTTCACCTCCCAAAACTTGAAATGCATTTCCAGCAGCATAACTTACCATAATATTTTCAAGGATTGTTTTGTTACCAATACCACCAAGTAGAATAGCGTTAAAATTATCAGCACCTCTTACTTTTTTTCCAGCATACTCGATTCTCACAAACTTTAAAACTCCAGAAGAGCTTTCTACGTTATCACCTCCAAAAGTAGTTAAAGCAGGATCTAGATCGTCTAAACTTATTGACGAATGAAGACCAAATTTATTTAATGGTGCTTCACCCAGGACGATAATTCCGCCCCAATCTCCAGCTTTTTTAAGACTTTTGTTAGAAGTAAAAACAATAGGGTCAGTTTCTAAACCTTCTGCCATAATTTTGGCTCCCTTAGTAACAATTAAAGTACCTCTAGATTCGGCATCTCCAATAATTACTGTTCCAGGCTCAATAGTAAGTACAGCATTGTTAGTAACATATACATTCCCTTGAATGATATACACATCTTTTTTGGATAAAGTTGTGTTTATAGCAATATTTCCGGCAAGGATCTGAGTAGCTTCTCCATAATCAGCTTTAGCTGGTTTGAATTCAGTCCAGTTATTCAACCAATTGCTTGGTCCGAAAATACCTTTTTCTTGTTGTGCGTTTGCATTTGAAACAATCGCAAGGAAAACCCATATAAATAGTAATTTAGTCTTCATAGGTTTGGGGTGTATTTAGTTTTAACTTTAAGCTCTAATAGAAAGAGTTGTACTCACTAAGAGTTAAGGGATCAATTTATAATTAATTTAGGATTTATTGTACTTCTAAATCTCGTAATGCTTTTAAAGTTTGCTCATAAAACAAAATTGCGTTTATAAGTTGACCTTTATCACAAAACGGTAGCATTTTTCGTAAATAATCTTGTGTAATATCCAAATAAGTTTGAGTAGCATCTTTTTCAAGATCTAATGCTTTTTTGTTATCTGAAGTGTCTGGAATACCTAAATCTGTCATAGTAACACCTGGCTTAGTAGCTAAACCAATTTTAGGCAATATTCTTACAATAACTTTCATGCGCTCAATATATAACTCTACCAATTCTCCTTTTGACATAGCCTTCAACGTTTTGTCATCGTTATATGTACGAATTGATGCGCTGGTACTGATAATACTTTGCGGCATATTTGGTTTTGTCTGTGCATTAGATTTATAAGAGCTTATAGCTAACATAAAAATACTGAAAAGAATAATTTTCACTTTCATAACTTGAATTTAAAATTAATAATAAAACAAAAATATACAAATAAATTGAATTAACAAGTGTAGAAAACCAAAAACAGCCTACTTTATATTACTAAAAGATAGCACAACAAACACTACACCTCATATAATCAACACTTTATCTATAAAATAGAATTACAAAAAAAAACAAAACGAGAAATAAACTTTAACTAATAAATACTCTTTTTCTTACTAAAATACATGTTAAAAATACAAAAAATTAACGTTCAACATATAAAACCTAAAACTTATTAACATTTGTTGGTTGAAAACATTTTGTTATTTTTATAAGTTATTTAATACAACTATTAAGATGGTATTCTTTAAAACAAAAATATATTTATAGTATTTTTGAAACTATCATTTTCTTATATCTTTGCCAGATGCATTTTACTAAAATTTTAGGTCAAGAATACATAAAGAATCATTTGCAAAAAAGTGTCGATTCTGGTAGGATAGCTCATGCTCAATTATTTGTTGGCCCTGAGGGTAGTGGTACTTTGCCAATGGCTATAGCCTATGCGCAATATGTATTATGTAATTCTAATCAAGTTTTAAACGAATCCTGCGTCCTAAAATTTGAAAAAATATCGCATCCCGACTTACATTTTATATACCCAACAGTTACTACCGAAGAAATTAAACAAAAACCTAAAAGTATTGATTTTATTGCCGATTGGAGACAATTTATTTTAGAAAATCCTTATGGAGGCTTATTCGATTGGTATGCAAAGTTAGGGGTTCAAAACAAACAGGGTGAAATTCGTGTTGATGATGCACAAGAAATCTTAAAATCATTA
Organism: Flavobacterium adhaerens; assembly: GCF_040045115.1. Lineage (NCBI taxonomy): Bacteria > Pseudomonadati > Bacteroidota > Flavobacteriia > Flavobacteriales > Flavobacteriaceae > Flavobacterium > Flavobacterium adhaerens. The sequence continues at coordinate 376,343 of NZ_JBDLZX010000003.1, forward strand.
TCGTTAAAATCATACGAAGGTGGTTATAAGATTATGATTATTTGGATGGCTGATAAAATGAATACCGCCGCTTCTAACAAACTCCTAAAATTATTAGAAGAACCGCCAGAAAAAACCATTTTTCTACTTATTTCAGAAAATGAAGAAGATATTCTTCAAACCATTCGATCCCGTTGTCAGGTTACCCATTTTGGTAGTCTGAGTGAACAAACAATTGCCAATGCTTTGGTAGAAAAAGAGCAGATTGATCCAAAAATGGCTTTAAAAATAGCACATCAATCTCAGGGGAATTATAACAAAGCCCTACAGCTACTTAAGGATGATGAAGCAACACCTTTTGAACAATGGTTTGTAACATGGGTTCGTGCCGCTTTTAAAGCCAAAGGAAATGCAACGGCAATTCAGGACTTGATTGAATGGAGTGAACAAATAGCCGCTTTAGGACGCGAAACCCAAAAGAAATTCTTGCAATATTGTCTTGAAATGTTTCGGCAAGCACTACTTTTAAATTACGAAGCGAAACCATTAGTTTATATAGAAACAAAGGTGGACAAATTTAAGTTGGAAAATTTTGCGCCTTTTGTAAATGGTAATAATATAAATGACATTTACAAAGAACTGTCTGATGCCATGTATCACATTGAACGTAATGGAAATGCTAAAATAATTTTGACTGACTTATCCATAAAACTTACCCGTTTAATTCATAAAAAATAAGACATGAATAATATTGCCTCCATCTTAATCTTAGTTTTTTTGGCCATCACTTTTTTGCAATCTTCTCAAGAGAAACTTTTTCATTGGAAAGATAATTTGAAATGGTTGAAACAACATTTTGCCGAAACCCCATTGCGTAATCAAGTGCCACTTGCTTTACTAAACTTACTCGTTTTAGAATTAATTTCGGGTATATTATGTACAGTGGGTGCCATTGAACTTGCTGTAAACAGCGGAAGAATCTATGGTCTATACGGCGCCATTTTTTCTTGTATTACACTTATAATGATGCTTTTTGGTCAAAGACTTGCCAAAGACTACGATGGGGCAAGAACCATAGTCCTATATTTCATCCCTTCGGTAATGGCTGTATATTGGCTGAATTAAAATCATACTTGAAAAAAGTCAAACAAGAAAACCTAAAAAAAATTAAACGAATTATAAAATGACAGCAAAACACCCTTCAGAATCCTTAACCATTTTAACCGATTTGGTTTTACCGAGCGAAACCAATCCGTTGAACAATTTATTTGGAGGAGAATTATTAGCAAGGATGGATCGTGCGGCAAGTATAGCAGCAGGAAGACATTCCCGCCGAATTGGGGTAACAGCATCTGTAAATCATGTGGCCTTCAACAAAGCTATTCCGTTGGGGAGTGTAGTAATTATTGAAGCAAAAGTATCAAGAGCATTCAAGACTTCGATGGAAATTTATTTGGATGTTTGGGTAGAAGATCGACAATCGTCTAAGAGGACTAAAGCAAACGAAGCGATTTATACTTTTGTTGCAGTTGACGATACTGGAAGACCAGTAGAAATACCGCCCATTGAGCCTGAAACAGAATTGGAAAAACAACGATTTGATGCTGCTTTGCGAAGAAAACAATTGAGTTTGGTTTTGGCTGGAAAAATGAATCCACATGATGCTACTGAATTAAAAGCATTATTTGTTTAATTTATAATTGAAAATTGAATTCTAGCATTCTATACTGAAACGATATTGTGCATCATACTACAATTCTTAACAAAAAAACTTGCGTGAGGGATTGCAGCTAGCTACCGAAGTAGCGCGGAAAGCCCGACAGCTTTCTAATAAAAGGGCAATGACCTCCTAGTAAATAGCCCTTTTATTAGAAAGGTGGCACGCCCAAACAAACCTTCTTTATTGTTGAAAACTCAATAATTGTGGTTCAGAAAAAAAAAGTAATTTTACGAACATTAAAATAAATTTTGATCCAAATATTTGATCTAAATAATTGGAAAACCATATAAATAACAGAAAAATGAAAGAAAAAGTCAGTTCAGACAAAGAAGCTAAGTTAAAAGCACTACAACTTACTCTTGACAAATTAGACAAAACCTACGGAAAAGGAACTGTAATGAAAATGGGCGACAAAGCCATTGAGGAAGTTGAAGTAATTTCATCAGGTTCTTTGGGGGTTGATTTGGCTTTAGGAGTTAATGGTTATCCAAAAGGGAGAATTATCGAAATATTTGGACCAGAATCTTCCGGTAAAACAACTTTGACTTTACACGCAATTGCAGAAGCACAAAAAGCGGGGGGAATTGCTGCTTTTATAGATGCGGAACACGCATTTGATAGAAATTATGCGGAAAAATTGAATGTTGATATCGAAAACCTCATCATTTCGCAACCCGATAATGGTGAACAAGCATTAGAAATTGCAGAAAACTTAATTCGCTCAGGAGCAATTGACATAGTGGTAATTGACTCGGTAGCAGCATTGACACCAAAAAGTGAAATTGAAGGCGAAATGGGAGACTCTAAAATGGGACTTCACGCACGTTTGATGTCACAAGCATTGCGAAAACTAACTGGAACTATTAGCAAAACCAATTGTACCGTGTTTTTCATCAACCAATTGAGAGAAAAAATAGGGGTGATGTTTGGAAATCCTGAAACAACAACTGGAGGTAATGCATTGAAGTTTTATGCTTCTGTTCGATTAGACATACGTCGTTCTACTCAAATCAAAGATGGAGAGAACGTATTGGGTAACCGTACCAAAGTAAAAATCGTAAAAAACAAAGTGGCTCCACCATTTAAAGTAGCAGAATTTGATATCATGTATGGTGAAGGTATCTCGAAAACGGGTGAAATTCTAGACCTAGCAGTAGAATTTGAAATTATCAAAAAATCGGGTTCTTGGTTTAGTTATGGAGAAACAAAATTGGGTCAAGGACGTGATGCAGTAAAAACATTGATCAAAGACAATCCAGAACTAGCTGATGAATTAGAAGTGAAAATTAAAGCACAGATAAAGGAGTTAGCTGAAGAAGAATAAAAAAAAATCCGCAAAAGCGGATTTTTTTTTAATTCTCTAAAGCATCTTTTTCTTGAAATGCAATCAATTCGTTATAAATTAAGGCTCGAACACCTTCCCTTAAATCTTTTCTATCAATTGGTTGACCATCATCTGAAACTGTTTCTACAGCTGGCAAAATTTTGACACGCATTAATCCAGGACTTCCACTATAAAAAGTATAAGAAAGTCGTTTTTTATTATCTGGAAAAACCAAAGGTACAATTGGCAAATTATGTTCTGACGCTAATCGAAAAGCGCCATCTTTGAAACCATCTAAAAGTAAAGTCTCATCCTGAGGTACTCCTCCTTCAGGAAAAATGCAAATACTCAAGCCTCTATTGATTCTTTTTTGCGCTTGCTCAAAAACCTCACCTCTACTTTTGGAAGAACTTCTATCAACCATAATCATAGTTCGTTTATAAAAAAATCCAAATAAAGGAATTTTAGCTAATGACATTTTACCAACAAAAACAAACGGATTTTTTACCACTGAAAGCATCAACATAATGTCGGTCATAGAGGTATGGTTGGCCACAAACATATAACTCCTTTTGAGGTCAAGTTCTTCAACTTTTTCAACTCTATAATAAAACCCCATTCCAAAAAGAACAAATTTTGCCCAAATCCGAGCCAATCTAAAAAAATACGGATATCCGCTTTCTGTTAAAATTGAAATGACCAAAAAAGGGAGCATAAGCAAAATTGGAATCAACATTACAATGTAAAACCAAACCCGCCAAATGGTCCAAAATATTTTTTTTAAATTTCTCATGTACTATTTATAGCATTCTAAAGGGAGTGAGCAATTCGAATCGATGATTGATTTTATAAAAAAACAAAATTGTAATCATTTCATCGAGCCAAAAATAAGTAAACTTGTGGAAAATTTAGCAAAAGAATTAACTTTGCTTAAAAATACTAACTTCATTATATTCCTAAGATATTTAAAACAATAAAAATGGCAAAAATACTTACAGGCGTTCAAAGTACTGGTACTCCACATTTAGGAAATTTATTAGGCGCAATTATCCCTGCAATTGAATTATCAAATAAACCCGAAAACGAGTCCTTTCTTTTTATAGCCGATTTGCATTCGGTTACGCAAATTAAAAACGGACAAGAACTAAGAAGCAATACCTATAGTACAGCGGCAGCATGGTTAGCTTGTGGATTGGATATCGAGAAAGTAATTTTTTATCGTCAATCGGATGTCGTACAAACTACTGAACTCACATGGTATTTGAGTTGTTTTTTTCCGTTTCAACGTTTAACATTGGCACACTCCTTCAAAGATAAATCCGATCGCCTTGATGATGTCAATGCTGGTTTGTTTACCTACCCAATGTTGATGGCTGCCGATATTTTATTGTATGATGCCGAATTTGTGCCTGTTGGAAAAGATCAATTACAACATTTAGAGATTACTCGTGATGTAGCATCGCGTTTCAACCATCAAATGGGGGAAACTTTTGTTATTCCAGAAGCTAAGATTCAAGAAAATAGTATGCTTATTCCTGGGACAAATGGAGGAAAAATGAGTAAATCAGCAAACAATTTCATTAATATTTTCTTAGATGACAAAGCCTTACGAAAACAGATCATGAGTATCGAAACGGACAGTACTCCGCTAGAAGAACCTAAAAATCCAGATACTTGTAACTGCTTTACCATTTACAAATTGTTAGCAAATGAAAAACAAATTGAACAAATGAGAGCCAATTATTTAGGAGGAAATTATGGTTATGGCCATGCTAAACAAGCTTTGTTTGAGTTAATCATTGAAAAATTCAAAACAGAAAGAGAAAAATACAATTACTATATCAACAACCTTCCAGAAGTAGATGCTCTATTGAAAAAAGGAGCCGCAAAAGCAAGTGTAATTGCTGATGGTGTTTTAACAAAAGTTAGAGAAAAATTGGGGTTTGAAAATTAATTAATTTTAAAAAAACCATAAAAGCATGTCAAATTCATTATTTTAAAAACTGAATCTGACATGCTTTTATGGTTTCATCCTCTAACTAAACTTTATACGCAAAGTAAATTTGTTTATTAGAAACACTTTATAAATAAATAAATCTAAATTTAAATTTGATTTTCTAAGATTAATTTTAAAAATAACCAATCAGAAAGCCTATTTACAACAATAACCTCAATTCTCGTTAAACAGCACTTTATAATACCAATAAATTTTTATCAAAACCTTATCTTTGCAAAAAAAAATTGGCAGATAATATCTATTTGTGAAAAATTCTAAAAAGATGACAGAAAATCCAAAAACATTTATATTCGATTTTGACAGTACTTTCATTAAAGTCGAAGCACTAGATGTATTATGTGAAGTAATTTACCAAGATAGTGCAGCTGGAGAGCAAATATTAAACGAAATCCAAAGATTGACTAATTTAGGGATGGAAGGAAAGCTTTCTCTAAAAGAATCTTTGACCAAAAGAATTCAATTGTTACAAGCCAATAGAGATCATATTGGAGCTGTAATTGAAGAATTAAAAAAGAAAGTAACTGCTTCGGTAATTAGAAACAGATCTTTTTTCAAACAACATTCCGATAATATCTATATCATATCTAATGGTTTCAAAGAAATCATTATCCCAATTGTTTCCGAATACGGTATCAAACCAGAACACGTTTTGGCCAATACTTTCAAATTTGACCACGATGGTAAAATTGTAGGCTTTGATGAAAAAGACGAATTGTGTGAAAACCAAGGAAAAGTAAAAAAAATCAAATCTTTGAATCTTCAAGGTGAAGCTATCATGATTGGTGATGGTTATACAGATTATGAAACTCTTGAAGGTGGAGCTGTAGATAAATTTTTTGCTTTTACTGAAAACATAAGTCGTCAAATTGTGGTAGAAAAAGCAAGCCAAATTGCACCATCATTGGATGAAATCCTTTATGAGTTATCTTATAAAGCCTCAGTATCATATCCAAAAAACAGAATAAAAGTTTTATTATTAGAAAACATTCATAAAGATGCTGTAGAAATCTTCGAACATGAAGGTTATTCAGTAGAAACTTTGAAAGGATCTTTGAATGAAGATGAATTAATCGAAAAAATCAAAGACGTTTCTATATTAGGAATTCGCTCTAAAACTCATGTAACAGCAAAAGTTTTAGAACATGCCAAAAAACTTCATGCTGTAGGGACATTCTGTATTGGTACCAACCAAGTCGATTTGAATGCTTGTAGCATGAAAGGTATTTCGGTTTTCAACGCTCCTTACAGTAACACCAGATCGGTTGTAGAATTGGCTTTGGGACAAATTATTATGCTGGTTCGTAATACTTTCGAAAAAAGTAAATTGATGCACGAAGGTAAATGGGACAAATCTGCTACCAATAGTGTTGAAATTCGTGGTAAAAAATTAGGTTTAGTTGGATACGGAAGTATCGGATCACAACTTTCTATTGTTGCTGAGGCATTGGGTATGAAAGTGTATTTTTACGATGCTGTCGATCGTTTAGCTCTTGGAAATGCAAAAAAATGTACATCATTAAAAGAATTATTATCGCTTTCGGATGTAATTTCTTTACACGTTGACGGGCGTGCCAGCAACAAAAACATGATTGATGCTGCTGCTTTCGAATACATGAAACCAGGGGTTGTATTTTTGAATCTTTCAAGAGGACATGTTGTTGATATTCCTGCATTAGTAGCCAACTTAAAAAATGGTAAAATTCACGGAGCTGCAGTGGATGTTTTCCCTGAAGAACCAAAAAACAATGACGAACCTTTTGTTTCTGAATTAATCGGAATGAAAAATGTTATCTTGACCCCTCACATCGGAGGTAGTACCGAAGAAGCACAAGAAGACATCGGACATTATGTTGCCAACAAAATCATCAATTACATCAATACTGGAACCACTTACGGAAGTGTAAACCTTCCTGAAATTCAGCTTCCAGAACTTCAAAGTGCGCACAGAATCATGCACATTCATGAAAATGTAAAAGGCATTTTGGCACAAATCAATAATATTCTTTTAGAGTATGATAATAATATTCTAGGACAATATTTGAAAACAAATGAAACTTTGGGTTATGTGATTACCGATATCGATAATTTTCATAATACCGATTTGGAGAAAAAACTAAAAGAAATTCCAAATACCATTCGCTATAGAATTCTATACTAAATAAATTTAAATTTCAGGTTTTAGATTTCAAATTTCCGAATATCTAAAACCTGAATTTTTTTACATAAAAATATCACAATGAATCTTCAAAATCTTGAAAAGCAATTAGATGGTAAGTTGTTATACGACCATACCATGCGTACGCTTTATGCTACAGATGCAAGTGCTTATAAAGAAATGCCATTGGCTGTTGCCATTCCAAAAACCAAAGAAGACATCCAAAAAATAATTGCCTTTGCAAGAGACAACAAAACTAGTGTCATTCCACGTGCCGCTGGGACATCACTTGCTGGTCAAGTAGTTGGAAACGGAATTGTAGTCGATATTTCCCAAGAATTTACCAAAATCCTTTCTGTAAATGCTGAAGAAAAATCAGCTTGGGTACAACCTGGTGTAATTCGAGATGAGTTAAATCTACATTTAAAACCATACAAATTATTCTTTGGACCAGAGACCTCAACCAGTAACCGCTGTATGATTGGTGGAATGGTAGGTAACAATGCCTGTGGGGCCAGATCGGTTGTCTATGGTTCAACTCGTGAACATTTGTTGGAAATCAAAGGGTTCTTGGCCGATGGAAATGAAGTTACGTTTGGTGAATTGACCAATGCCGAATTTGAAGACAAATGCAACGGAATTAACGTAGTTAGCCCGTTGGAACAAGCCATTTATGTTCAAGCCAAAGAATTACTAGGTTCTGAAGACAATAAAGCTTTATTTGAAGAAAATTATCCTAAAAAATCTATTCCAAGAAGAAACACTGGTTACGCATTGGATTTATTGGTCGATAGTGAACCTTTTGGTAATCCGTCAGAAAAATTCAATTTCTGTAAATTAATCGCCGGTTCTGAAGGGACGCTCTTTTTTTCGACCGAAATTAAACTGAATTTGGTAGATGCCTTAAAACCTTTTGCAGGTTTGGTTTGTGTACACCATAACAGTATCAACGAATCCTTGAAAGCTAATCTTGAGGCTTTAAAATTCAACCCCGATAGTGTAGAGTTGATCGACCATTATATTTTGGAATGTACCAAAGAAAATATTGAGCAAAGCAAAAATCGATTCTTTGTACAAGGCGATCCGCAAGCGATTTTAGTAGTTGAATTTTTGAGGGATTCCAAAGAAGAAATCGAAGAGCTTGCCAAAGAAATGGAAGCCTTGATGCGTTCCAAAAATTTAGGTTACCACTTCCCTATTGTTTGGGGAGAAGACACCAATAAAGTTTGGAACTTGCGAAAAGCTGGTTTGGGATTATTGTCGAATATTCCAGGCGATGCCAAAGCGGTTGCTGTTATCGAAGATACAGCAGTTGATGTTAGTGACTTACCCGATTTTATCGAAGATTTTAACGCTGTTCTAAAAGAAAGAAACCTAAGCTGTGTACACTATGCGCATGCTGCAACTGGAGAATTGCACCTCCGCCCGATAATTGACTTAAAAACCAAAGAAGGTACTGAGTTGTTTAGAACAATCGCTACCGATATTGCCCATTTGGTAAAAAAATACAAAGGTTCATTGAGTGGAGAACACGGAGACGGAAGACTTCGCGGCGAATTTATTCCACTGATGCTGGGAGACGAAATTTACAAACTCTTTATTGAGGTAAAAAACACTTGGGATCCTTGGGGTATTTTCAATCCGGGGAAAATCGTGAATACACCTCCGATGGATACCAACCTAAGATACACTCCTGGACAAGAAACTCCAATGCCAGAAACCTATTTTGATTTCTCGGAACTTAACGGAATTGTTCGTGCCGCCGAAATGTGCAACGGATCGGGAGATTGTAGAAAAACAGAAAAAAGTGGCGGTACCATGTGTCCTAGCTATATGGCAACACGTGATGAAAAACACACTACTCGAGCAAGAGCCAACATCCTGAGAGAAACTATTACCAAATCTACCAAGGAGAATAAATTTGACGATCCTGCTTTACTGGATGTACTCGATTTATGTTTGAGCTGCAAAGGCTGTAAATCCGAATGCCCATCAAACGTGGATATGGCAAAATTAAAAGCAGAGACTTTACAACAATATCACGATAAAAACGGAGTGAAATTCCGCTCTAAATTAATTGGAAACACACCAAAAATCAATCAACTATTCGCTTCAGTTCCTTGGTTGTATAATTTTGGTACCAAAGGAATCATCGGGAACCTTGTGAAAAGTGCTACTGGTTTTGCCACCGAAAGATCATTGCCACAAATGTACAAAGTAACCTTTGCCAAATGGTTTAGAAACTACAAACAAAGTGGGAATTTCATCCAAGGAAAAGTCTATCTATACAACGACGAATTCCTGAATTTCAATGATGTTGAAATTGGTCAGACAGCTGTGAAACTGTTCAACCGTTTGGGTTATGAAGTAGTTGTGCCTGCTATCGGTTACAGCGGAAGAACCTATCTTTCTAAAGGTATGTTGAAAGAAGCTAGAGAAATCGCTGAAAAAAACATTATAGCTTTTGCCAAAGAAATTCCCGAAAACGCCATTTTAATAGGCATTGAACCTTCAGCAATATTGTCTTTCCGAGATGAATATCCAGATTTGTGTCGAGGTGATTTAAGAGCAAAAGCCAAAGCTTTTTCTAGCAGAGCGATGTTGATTGAAGAATTTTTAGCCAAAGAATTAGACGAAGGAAGAATATCGTCGGATTCCTTTACCGAAAATACAGAGAGAGTTCGTATGCATGGTCATTGTTTCCAAAAATCATTGTCATCATTAGTGCCTTTGAAAAAAATCCTAATGTTGCCTAAAAATTATACTGTTTTGAATATTCCTAGCGGATGTTGTGGTATGGCGGGATCCTTTGGATACGAAAAAGAACATTATGGTATTTCGATGAAAGTTGGAGAATTAGTACTGTTCCCAACCATTCGTTCCGAAGCCGAAGCGACCCTAATTTCTGCCTCAGGAACGAGCTGCAGGCATCAAATTAGCGACGGAACCAAGCGTAAGGCACTACACCCAGTCGAAATCCTTTTTAAGGCTTTAAAATAAGTACAATTAGTTTTTTAATTAAAAATGCAGCTGTTTTAGAATGGCTGCATTTTTTTATTCATAATTAAGCAAAAACCCTTATAATCATTTGTAAGAAAAAAAACAATATATTTGAATAAGTATGAAACAAAAAAATTAAAATCATTGAACAATATTCAGTCACTACCCAAAGATATAAAATCAGTTGTTGGAACAGAAAAAATAGATTTTTCCATAATTGCCAAAAGGAAGCAACCACTAAAAAATTCATTGGGGCTTATAATTTTTGGAGTAATATGGTCTGCCTTTATTAGCATTTTTGTTATAGCCTTTTTTGGACCTCTTTTAAAAGGAGAAGAAGTTCATTTTAAAGTAAATGATGAACCAACTATTGGAAGTTTGGAAAATTTTGATTCTTTACTTGTTCCCGCTTTATTAATCGGTCTTTTTGTTGTGGTAGGAATTGTCATTTTGGTTAGTGGAATTATCTCTTTCTTTCAAAAAGGGGGCTATTTTGTCGGGACGGAAAGCAGACTTATTCATTTTCTTAACGGAACTATTAAAACCTATGATTGGGAACAATTTACAGGAAATATGGAAATAAACAGTAAGAAAGAAGATGTCTCAATGGAGCTTAGAACTGGAAAAATGGTTAGTAAGAAAAACGAATCAGACAAATATGTCCCTGATATTCTTTATATCTCGGGAGTTCCAAATGTATTAGAAATTCAAAAGATAATTACTTTACGAATTAAGCAAAATGACCCAACTCCGGCCAAAATTATGCCAACAGAATTTACATCTTAGTCCGAACAAATAGTCCTAGTGTACAATCAATAAATATTGTCTTTTGCAAATAATTCCGTTGATATCAAGATAGTTTCCCGAAAATACACAACGTTAATTATTACTATTTTCAACATTCGCTAACAATATTTACAAATTATAAAACAATATTTTACTAACCATAAACTCAGCCAAACCATTATGAAAACTTTACAAAACTCCTTTTTACTATTTCTTTTACTCATAAACTTTTGCAACGCACAAGAAAAAATCGAACCTCCAAAAAAAATAAAATTAGACAAAGAATTGGTCGTGAAAAAGGAAACCAAGTAGAAAATGTTGAAAAAAGTTGGGTAATGGAACGCAAAAAAGACGGATCATTCACTTTACAATTTACTACAAAAGAAAACGATGTTACAGATACCTTTGTTGAAACTGGAAAATGTTGGACAGAAAAGGGGAAATTTTATGAATATCATGAAAACTCTCAAAAAACGGATATTTATACTTACGAAGTTTTAAATGAAAATCAGATTAAATTCAAAATGATTAATTCAGCAATAGAATTTAATAGCGATGGACCATACGAATTTATTGATACTCGTGACTCTGAAGCTAAAATCGCCCTTAGTACATATGAAGAAAATAATGCCAATGCTGATGGTTTGAGCATCGAAACAGCAATAAAAGTCAAAAACATCAAAGAAGAATACACTTATGTTCGTGAAAATTGTGCGGATTGTAACGTGTTGGGACAAGCATTACTTTTTGAAAAAAACAAACCTTATGATCGTTTAGATGCACAAAAACCAGATGGAAGCAAAATCAGCTATTATTTTGATATTTCTTCTTTCTTTGGAAAATTCTAATAGATGATTACAATAGTTTAAATTATAATAGAGACGTTGCAAATGTAACGTCTCTACTTGTCTTTGTAAAACTTAAAATAATCACAACGACTCATTTATTGTGCAATGAATCAATTAGATTTACAAAAGAATATAATAATTTAGAAATACACATTACAACAAACTTTCTAAGTCATCCCAAAAAACAGATTATGAAGAACCTCTTTTCTGCTATTATTTTCTTGGTTAGCATTACAGTATCTGCGCAATTAACTTTTGACAAAACCGTACTGGATTGCGGGAATAAATGGGTTGCTTTTCCCGAGGGTAGCAACGGATTTTATAAATATGGTTTCATTTATTTGGATACACAAATGGGGCTTACATTTGATTATAGTGGAAATTTCAAAATTGATACTGCAGGTAAAATTATAGCGATTCCAAATGAAAAAGGATCATCAATCAAAATTCCTTTGTATCCAAATAAAATACAAATAGCAGCTATTCCCGAAAACCTATTTGAACAATTAAAAATAGCCAACAAAATTCCGGATTGGTTCAACTCTTATACATCGAAAGAAGGCTCCATAGAACAATTGTACAGTTGGGGTTCTACCTACAATGCTTGGGGTGAATGCAAAAAAGCATTAGAATCCTTAGAAAAAGCTTATCCAATTGACAGTGAATTTAAAGACATCAAATTACAATTAGCGCATTCCTATAATTGTGTACAACAATATGAAAAAGCAATTATACTATTATCAGCAATACTAAACACCAATCCGAATGATGCCTATGCTTACAAAGAATACATTTTTGCTTTAGCCAATACGCAACAGTTAGATCTTGCCATCGAAAACTACAACAAGTCACTGAAACTTTGTACAGATACTACCTATGTTCCAGAAAATGCTTTTTATATTTTACAAGGCTATTTTTATAAAATAGATCAACCAAATTTTGAAAAGTGGCTTGGCGCAAATGAGAATGTTATGATTTCTAATCCACAAATAAAAAAAATAATAGATCAAATGAAATTGGCATTCAAAAAAAAACAGTAGCAACCTAACGCTACTACTGCTTTTAAATTATCGACTATAGATATATCTTCAATTTTAAAAATACTCAAAAAACAACTATTAAGCTGACTTTTTAATTAAATCAAACATCGGACAACGAGAGCAACGCTTTTTTTCGCTCTTTTTATATTTCTCACAACAACTTGATTTACAGTTTGAAGCCACTTTACAACCAACCATACAACTAGACTTACAACTTTCGGCAGCTTTGATTTTTTTTAGGAGATCTTTTTTCTCTTTCTTTTTCTTTTTGTCCTTTTTCTCCTTTTCCTTTTCTTTCTTGCTCAATGTAACGTCTATTAAAAATTTGTATTCATTTGAAACTTATGGTATAAAGAATTTAAAACCAAGGCAAATGTAGTTTATTTTAAACTGTTCTAAATAAAATTTAACACATTTTTGGTGCAAAAAAAATTCTCAAAACCATTTTTTCGATTTTGAGAATTTGTTTAGTAAACCTTATCTTATTTTTACTTTGCAGCGGTATTTGCGGCAGCGCTAACTACGGCTATTTGTTGAATATCCCTATCAAAAAGGTACAAACCTCCTTTATCATCACCAATCAGATTAATCTTATCTAGGATTGTTTTAGCAGTAGCTTCTTCTTCAATTTGTTCGGCAACATACCATTGCAAAAAATTATGAGTTGCATAATCTTTTTCTTGAAAAGTTATATGCACTAAATCGTTTATAGATTGTGAAACAAAAACTTCATGTTTATAAAGTTCCTCAAACATCCCTTTGAAAGTTTCGTAAGTTGTTTTTGGAGCTTTCAAATCAGTAACTTGGGCATGACCTCCACGCTCGTTTACATATTTTATCAGCTTAAGCATATGCAAACGTTCTTCATCTGATTGAGCGTACATGAATTGTGCAATTCCTTCCAATCCATTCACCTCAGCCCAACAAGCCATCGATAAATAAATTTGTGAAGATTCTGCCTCAATTCGAATTTGTTTGTTTAAAGCGATTTCGATATTTTCTAATAGCATGATTTCTAGTTTTTAGTAAAATTAAAGAAAAAAGTTTAACAATAAGAATTCATTTACTTATAAGTAAAAGAACTACTGTCTATTTATCAATAAAAAACATTATTAAATTAAATCTACTGGTTAAACTTTCTCTCGTTGTTAGCAAACATTTCCTTAAATTTGCTTCCAATATTTTAGTTATAAAAATAAAACTATGTTACAAATCGCATTTATTAGAGAAAATCAAGAAAAAGTAATCAAAGCTTTGGCCAAAAGAAATATGGATGCCAAAGTAATTGTTGATGAAGTGGTACAATTGGATGAAAAACGTCGCGCTACACAGGTAGAATTGGACACTGTTTTATCCGAATCTAATAAATTATCCAAAGATATTGGCGAATTGATGAAAGCAGGAGAAAAAACCAAAGCAGCCATCCTTAAAGAAAAAACAGTTTTATTAAAAGAAAAAAGCAAAGTACTTTCTGAAAATTCAGCTGCTTTAGCCAATGAATTAACAGAAAAATTATACACAATACCTAATCTTCCTGCTGATATAGTTCCAGAAGGAAAATCGGCAGACGATAATTTAAATGTTTATGAAGAAGGTAAGATTCCTGTTTTACACGAAAGTGCTCAACCGCACTGGGAATTAGTAAAACAGTACGATATCATTGATTTCGAATTAGGTAATAAAATTACTGGAGCTGGTTTCCCTGTTTATAAAGGAAAAGGGGCTCGTTTGCAACGTGCTTTAATCAATTATTTTTTAGACAAAAATACTGCGGCAGGTTATCAAGAAGTTCAAGTTCCTCATTTTGTGAATGAAGCATCTGCTTACGGAACTGGACAATTACCAGACAAAGAAGGTCAAATGTATCATGATGCTACAGATGATCTTTACTTGATTCCAACAGCCGAAGTTCCTGTGACCAATATTTTTAGAGATGTAATCGTTAACGAAAATGAATTTCCAATACTCAGAACTGCCTATACGCCATGTTTCCGTCGTGAAGCAGGTTCTTATGGAGCGCATGTTCGTGGTTTGAATCGTTTGCATCAGTTTGACAAAGTAGAAATTGTTCGAGTAGAGCATCCCGCGAAATCATACGAAGCCTTAGATGGTATGGTTGAACACATAAAAGCAATTCTAAATGAATTAAAATTGCCGTTTAGAATACTTCGCCTATGTGGTGGAGATATGGGCTTCGCTTCGGCATTAACCTATGATTTTGAAGTATATTCTACCGCACAAGAACGTTGGTTAGAAATTTCATCTGTTTCTAATTTCGAAACATTTCAATCGAACCGTTTAAAATTACGTTTCAAAGATAAAGAGGGTAAAAACCAATTGGCACACACCTTGAACGGAAGTTCATTGGCTTTGCCTAGAGTACTTGCTGGAATTATAGAAAATTACCAAACTCCAGAAGGAATTGTAATCCCGGAAGTATTGCGTCCTTACTGTGGTTTTGACATTATTAATTGATTAAACATATAAGTCATATAAGATCCCTGCATCAACATTTTAAGTAAATGCGAACTTATATGACTTATATCTTTCAACAAATTGTTCTTGAAAAATGAAAAAAATCTTTCTACATATTGCTCTATTTTTTTCATTGATTTGTTTTTCTCAAAACGAACAATTGGCTCAATATTACTTTGAAAAAGGAGACTTTGAGAAAGCTTTAGTCAGTTTTAAAGAATTATCAGATGCTTTACCCTCTAATCCTTTGTATTTTCAGCGAAAAATTGAATGTATGCAACAATTACTTCAATTTGAAACTGCCGAAAAGGAGATTCAAAACCGATTGTCCAAGTATAAGTTTTCTCCACTTTTGATTGAGTTAGGCTATAATTATCAATTGCAAAAAAATGATACCAAAGCAAAAAAGTATTATGATGAAGCAATAGATAAAATCCGAAAAACACCTAATGAAGTCTATAGTGTTGCCAATACTTTTGAGAAAAAAATATTACTGGAATATGCTTTAAAATCCTATCTACTAGCTAGCGAAATTGTTCCTACTTATGATTTTAAATATCAAACAGCTCTTTTGTATGGACAATTAGGTAATAATGAGCAAATGATCGCAAATTTATTGGATGTAGCTTTTGAAAATCAGCAATCGACCGTAATGATGCAAAATCAATTGTTGCGATATATGTCATCTGAAGGAGATTCCAAATTTAATGATAGCCTAAAGAAAACATTAATTCTTAGAGTCCAAAAAAATCAAGATATCTATTGGAATCAATTTTTGAGTTGGTTCTATATGCAACAAAAAGAATTCGGGAAAGCTTTTATTCAAGAAAAAGCCATTTATAAACGAAATCCAGAGTCGCTTACCAACATCATCAGTTTGGGACAAATGGCTATAGAAGAAAAGGAAAACGAAGTAGCCAAAGAAGTAATGGATTATGTCTTAGCAAATACCTCGGATGTAAACGTAATTGTACAAGCCAACACCTATTTGTTGCAAATGAAAATTGATAAGGCACAACCCAATCAGTATGCTGACATAAGCACTCAATTTGATGCTTTATTACAGCAATATGGTTTTAGCCCAACTACATTACCCTTGTTATTAAAACAGGCTCATTTTGAGAGTTTTGTAATGAGAAACCCGACTCATGGAAAAGTCATCATCAAAAAGGCAATGGAAATGCAATTGAACCAATTTGATCAAGCAAAATGCAAAATGGAATTGGCCGATATTTTACTTTCTGAAGAAAAATTCAATCAAGCATTACTTTATTATTCTCAAATACAAGAAAACTTGCAAAACAATGTATTATCGCATGAAGCCAGTTTAAAATCAGCCAAAACAAGCTACTTTAAAACTGATTTCGAATGGGCTTTAAAACAATTTAAAGAACTAAAATCAGCCAATACACAATTAATTGCCAATGATGCATTAGAATATTTTTTATTAATAAATGATAATACCGTAGCCGATTCGACCCAAACTGCATTAAAAGAATTTGCCAAAGGAGATTATCTTTTATATCAAAATAGAAATCAAGAAGCGATAACGCAGTTTCAAGCTATTCTAAAAAGTTTTAAAGGACAGGAAATTGAAGCGGTAACCCTATTAAGATTAGGCAACGTATATGAAAGAGTTGGAGATTATACACAAGCATTACCAAATTATCAAGAAATAATTGACCGCCATGCTGACGGAATCTATGTCGATGAAGCACTCTATTTTTCGGCTGAAATTTACAATAAGCAACTCAAACAAATCGATACGGCCAAATCGCTCTATGAAAAAATTATCTTCAACCATCAAGATAGTATCTATTTTGTCGATGCAAGAAAGAAATTCAGAGAGTTGAGAGGAGATGCAAACTTATAGTAGTTTAGGACTGAAAGAAAATTGCAAAAACAAACAAGATAAAACAATTAAACAATCAATACTCAAAATGATAATTTACAACGTAACCACAAATATTCACGAAAGTGTTCATGATAAATGGATGATTTGGATGCAACACAAACATATTCCAGAAATGCTTGCGTGCGGGAAATTTAGCTCAGCTCGCATGGTTCGTGTTATGGTAGAGGAAGAAATGGGAGGTACTACTTATTCTGTTCAATATACAACAGACAGCAAAGAAACATTAGAAAAATATTATACAGAAGATGCGCCCATATTACGTGAAGAAGGAGCAAAATTATTTGGGGATAAAATGCTAACGTTTAGAACCGAATTAGAAGTAATAAGTGAACATTAATTAAGTGTCCCGAAAAGTAGTTTTAGTATTCCGTTTTTAAAAAAATAATCCATGAATGATAAGCAAATTTCAGATTTTGATATATTAGTTAAAGGTCAACTGACTGTTAATTTACCTGTTATTATAGTTATGGTATTTGCTTTTTTAGGATTATTGGAATTTGCATATTTTTCATTGCAACAAAATTTACTAATAGCCTTTGTTATTGGATGGATTACCTGGAGTTTTCTAGTAAGAAAATGGATTCTATGGGCTACTAAAAAGAATGTTTCCGATGAACGATTATTGAGAATAGGGAAACCTGGAATGCTAGTTTGGAGTATTAACACCATACAAACAGTTACAATTAAGAATAAAACTCCTTGGATTTAAACAAAAAACACAGCGAGAATGCATTATCGCTCGCAACTACAGATATGGAAAAAGTAAAAGCCAAAAAACACCTCGGACAACATTTTTTGAAAGATGAAAGCATTGCCAAAGACATTGCTGATACTTTGAGTTTAGAAGGATATGAGGATATTTTAGAAATAGGACCAGGAATGGGAGTATTGACCAAATACATGTTGGACAAACCAATAAATACTTATGTGATTGAAATTGATGATGAGTCTGTAGCGTATTTAAATGGCAATTATCCAAAACTTCATGGCCATATCATTTCAAAAGATTTTTTAAAATATGATATAAATGAAGTATTCCAGGGTAAGCAATTCGCTATAATAGGTAATTTCCCTTATAATATTTCAACACAAATTGTCTTTAAAGTATTAGAATATCGCAATCAAATTCCAGAATTTTCAGGGATGTTTCAAAAAGAGGTGGCCGAGCGTATTTGTGAAAAAAAGGGAACAAAAGCGTATGGAATTTTATCTGTTTTAGCTCAAGCTTTTTATGATACAGAGTATCTGTTTACTGTAGATGAAAACGTATTCAATCCGCCCCCAAAAGTAAAATCGGGAGTGATGCGTATGCATAGAAAAGAAGATTATAGTTTGCCCTGTAATGAAAAATTATTTTTTACCGTTGTAAAAACAGCTTTTCAACAACGTAGAAAGACCTTGCGTAACAGTTTAAAAACGCTAAATTTGTCCGATAAACTGAAAGAAGAGACTCTTTTTAATCTTCGCCCAGAGCAGTTGGATTACAAAGAATTTATAGCATTGACGCAAAAAATAGAAGCCGATGGAGGAGTTTAAAATCAGCAAAGAATTAATTATACAACTGGGTGAATTCATTCAAAGTAAAAACGACCATCAACTGGAAGTTTTACTGAAAGATATGCACCATGCTGATATTGCCGAAGTTCTAGATGAATTGGATTTCGATCAAGCAACCTATATTTTCAAAGTTTTAGACAGTGAAAAGACTGCCGAAATCCTTCTAGAATTAGAGGATGATTTACGCGAAAATATCCTAAGTCGTCTTTCGCCAAAAGAAATTGCAGAAGAGCTGGATGAACTCGAAACCAATGATGCAGCCGATATCATTGGCGAACTCTCGAAAGAGAAAAAAGCCGAAGTAATTTCGGAGTTACAAGATGTAGAACACGCCAAAGATATTGTCGATTTGCTACGTTATGACGAGGATACAGCGGGAGGAATCATGCACAAAGAGTTGGTAAAAGTTAACGAAAACTGGAATGTACTTACTTGTGTCAAAGAAATGCGTATTCAAGCCGAAAACATCTCCAGAGTGCATTCTATTTATGTAGTAGATGATGAAGATCGTTTAAAAGGAAGACTTTCGCTAAAAGATCTCCTTACTACCTCTACAAGAACCAATATAAGCGATGTCTATATTCGAAAATTAAATTCAGTTACCGTTGATACCGAAGACACCGAAGTAGCACGTATCATGCAAAAATACGATTTGG
This sequence comes from Flavobacterium adhaerens, assembly GCF_040045115.1. Lineage (NCBI taxonomy): Bacteria > Pseudomonadati > Bacteroidota > Flavobacteriia > Flavobacteriales > Flavobacteriaceae > Flavobacterium > Flavobacterium adhaerens. Next base: position 395,815 of record NZ_JBDLZX010000003.1, read on the forward strand.
AAGCCATTCCTGTCGTGGACGAATTAGGACGATTAGTGGGTCGTATCACTATCGATGACATCGTCGATGTGATCAAGGAAGAAGCAGAAAAAGATTACCAATTGGCAGCGGGTATTACCAACGACGTAGAATCGAGCGATACCGTTTTAGAATTAATGAAAGCTAGATTACCATGGCTATTAATAGGGATGGTGATCGAAATTTTTGCCTCGAAGGTACTCGAAGGAAATCAAACCTCGATACAACCCTATTATACCTTGATGATTTTTGTACCGTTACTATCGGCAACAGCTGGAAACATTGGTGTTCAAGCCTCTGCAATTGTGGTTCAAGGTTTAGCAAACGGAACTTTAAAAGAGTATAGCAAAGAATACTTAACCAAAGAACTTTCGGTAGCCTTAATATCGGGAACGATAATTTCGCTATTCTTATTTGCCTATCATTCTTTGATGTATCAGCAATACTTAGTTGGGTTTGCCATCTCGATTTCGATGTTGGTTGTGATTGTTTTTGCGGCAACATTGGGAGTAATAGTTCCTTTGTTATTGAATAAAAACAAAATCGATCCAGCAATCGCAACAGGCCCCTTTATCACCACAACCAATGATGTCTTTGGTATTATGATTTATTTTGGAATAGCTAGATTGATTTTAGGCTATTAACACTTTAGAATATAACAATTATCTAGATATTATTTAAATTAAAAAGTAAACAATTCGAGATAAATCGTGTACTTTGTGAATTCATAAACCAGTATTCAAAATACTATTAACTAATCTAAGAATAAAACCAATCCGTATGAAAGTACACATCATAGGCGGAGGAAACCTTGGAGCTTCTGTCGCAATTGGAATCGCAAAATTTACAAAAAACAATCAGGTAACTGTTACAAGACGTAATCTAGCTCCTATCGCTCACTTGAAAGAACTCGGAATTACAATTACAAGTGACAACACCAACAATATACAGGAAGCAGATGTCATTATCTTAACCATCAAACCGTACCAGGTGGATACCGTTTTAGCCGAAATATTACCTGCTATTTCAAACAAAGTCATCGCTTCGGGTGTAAGCGGACTTTCGATCGAAAATTTGCAAAATAAAATAGGCGAAAACAATACTGCAGTACGTATCATGCCGAACATTGCAGCACAATTTGGAGCCTCGGCAACCTGTATTGCTTTTAGTGAAAAAAACAGAGAAAAAGCACAAGAAACGGTTACTCTTTTTCAAGGATTAGGAACAGCTCCCATCATAGATGAAAAGTTGATGGATGCCGCAACAGTTCTTGCTGCTAGTGGTACAGCTTTTGCATTGCGATACATTCGTGCCTCTATGCAGGCGGGAATCGAAATTGGATTTGATTGGCAAACCGCATTAGCTATATCTGCTCAAACTGTAAAAGGTGCTGCCGAAATGCTTCTTGAAGAAAAAGGACATCCTGAACAATTAATTGACCGTGTAACCACACCAAAAGGATGCACCATTGCAGGATTAAACGAAATGGAATTACACGGTTTCAGCTCTTCGTTAATCAAAGGAATCAAGACTTCTTTGAAACAAATTCAAGGCTAAAAAATGGTTTGGTTTTAAAAATCAAACTATAGAAATTATAAAAAACACTAACTTTTTCACAAGGCTTCATTAGTTCACTGATGAAGCCTTTTTTGATTTAGGAGATTAAAAATCCGTTCAATTCAACTCAATTTTTATAGATATACTATCCAACACAAAACTTATTCTAAACAATTCTTATCCCAAAAGCAATCTTTGCTCGTTTCTAAATTATTTTTATATATTTGAAAATATTAACTTTTTTATCATAAAATAAATTATTACAATCGTTTGCTTTTATATATAAATTAAAAATTTAATAAATTCATTATAAAGAATTCTTTATTGGTTGTTTTGTTCTTTTTTTCGGTTAGGTTATTTTCTCAATCTATTTCAGACACCATAAAGCCTCAAATCCTTTCGACAGTAACCATTGAAACTCTAAAAAACCAAGAAGATATTGAACGACTTGAACCCATAAAAGGAACATACCTATTTGCAGGGAAAAAAAATGAAGTAATTCTTTTGACCAAAAAAGATGCGGCTATAACAGAAAAATACGGACGTCAGATATTTGCCAAAATACCTGGTATTTTTGTTTACGACATGGATGGGACTGGAAATCAGGTAAACATCTCAGCTAGAGGGCTCGATCCGCATAGGAGTTGGGAATTCAATATTCGCAAAGATGGAATCATCACCAACACCGATATGTACGGCTATCCAGCAAGCCATTATAATATTCCGATGGAAAATGTTGAGCGAATAGAATTAGTAAGAGGAACGGGCTCATTATAATATGGAGCCCAATTTGGAGGAATGCTTAACTACATTAGTAAACAACCTGATAGTTCCAAAAAGTTTAGTTTTGAAACCATCAATACTGTAGGCTCTTATGGTTTAGTAAGTACCTACAATGGAGCTTCTGGCAAAATTGGTAAATTTCGCTATTCGGCTTGGTTCAATAAAAAATGGAATTCTGGTTATAGAGAAAATAGTGATTCACAGTCTGATGCCGAAGCAATTTCGCTTTTTTATGATGCTTCAAAGAATCTACAATTCAAATTAGAATGGACCCATTCAAATTATGTAATTCATCTCGCTGGTCCACTAACCGACAGTATGTTTGAATCTGATCCGCAAATGTCCACCCGAGCTCGAAATTATTACAACCCAAACATACATATTCCTTCAATTACAATGAATTGGATATTTCAAAATCAACAAAAATATTACTTACCTCATCGGCAGTTTTGGGTTCAAGAAGCAGTGTCATGTTTGATAAACCCGCAAATGTACCCGACGTAATCTCACCTGAAACTTTAGAGTACAGTAATCGTCAAGTAGATATCGACAATTACAACAGTTACACCTCTGAATTAAGACTTTTACATTCCTACAAAATATTCAATCAAACCAGTAGTTTATCTACAGGAGTTCAGTATATGAATAATGATCTGCATAGACGTCAACAAGGAAAAGGGACAACAGGAAGTGATTATGATTTGACATTGGTAACTCCAGGTTGGGGAAGAGATCTTCATTACAAAACAGACAATATTGCTTTTTTTGCCGAAAACAGATGGATGTTAACTCGAAAATTATCGATAAACACAGGAGTCCGATTAGAAATCGGTGAAACCGATATGACTGGAAAAACCACGTATTACTCCGATCAAGAATTGCCTAACACAATAGAACATCATTTCCCTTTATTTGCAATTAGTACTCAATATGATTTAACAAAAGACATCAATTTTTACGCAGGCTGGTCACAAGCCTATCGCCCTGTGCTCTTTAAAGACATTGTTCCAGGATCGCTTTATGAAGAAACAGACAAAAATCTAAAGGATGCATATGGATACAACACAGAAGGGGGATTTAGAGGAAAATGGAAGTTCTTAAAATGGGATTTTACAGGGTTTTATCTGCAATATAATAATCGTATGGGAAATTTGGCTCAAACCGATTCTGATGGGAACCTCATCGTTTATAAAACCAACATTGGTGATTCGAGATCTACTGGTTTAGAAATGTTTCTGCAAACTGATTTTATCGTTGGTAAAAAAACTACCCTATCAGCATTTACCTCAACATCTTATATCAATGCAAAATATCAAAATGCGGTTATAAAATCTGGAACCGAAAATGTTTCCGTTGATGGCAACAAGGTCGAAAGTACACCTGCCTGGATTTCTAGAAATGGATTTACCATAAACTATTCCTTATTGAGTATATCGGCACTTTGTAGTTATACCGCTGAGAGTTTTGCTGATGCGTTAAATACTAATGAACCTAATGCTAGTGGCTCAGTAGGTATAGTACCATCTTATACCATTATTGACCTGAATATGGGGTTCAAAATTTCGGAAAAGATCAAGTTGCAATTCAATGCCAATAATATTTTCGACAGACAATATTACACCAAACGTCCTCAATTTTATCCTGGTCCTGGAATTTGGCCTTCTGATGGCAGAACCTTTTCAGGAACGATTTCTGTAAAAATTTAACCCTATATCAAAACGATTTTTACAATAAAAAAAGCCTGCATAAAGAACCTAAAATTCTCGATGCAGGCTTACCCAATTACAAAATATTAATTATTTTTTCTTTTCAAATTGTAAATAGTTTCAGTAACTGTGAACCAACAGAAATAGAAAATACCAATTGAAAAGATAATGTCACCTATCATTCGTAACCATTTTAAAGTTTGAATAGTTGGGGAGTACAACAATTCAGACTCTCTAGCAAATGAATATCCTTTGGTAATAGAAGTATAAGCCTGAATAATTCCAATTGGCAATAAACTAAAGACTACCATTGCAATTAGTCCGATGTTTAAAGCCCAGAAAGCTTTTTTCAATTTACTTTCGTCCCACACTCTATTAGAATAAAAACGCAAACAAATCAAAATGAATCCCATACCCAACATTCCGTAAACTCCAAATAAAGCGGTATGAGCGTGGACAGCTGTAGTATTCAACCCTTGAATATAATACAAAGCAATAGGAGGATTAATTAAAAATCCGAATACACCTGCACCCAAGAAATTCCAAAATGCTACCGAAATAAAGAAGAAAATTGGCCATTTGTATTTTTGCATCCAAGCAGTGCTTTTTAAAAGATTGTAATTTTCTCTAATTTCAAAGCCCATCAACGTAAGTGGTACAACCTCTAGAGCACTAAAAGTAGCCCCAAGTGCAATTGCTTTTACAGGTGTTCCCGAAAAATACAAATGATGCAAAGTTCCTAAAATCCCTCCTGCCAAAAAGATACTTGCCGAAGCTACAGAAACACGTCCAGCGGTCTTGGCTGAAATTATCTTCATTTGAGAAAAAATGTACGCAATTACTACAGTTGCAAATACTTCGAAGAAACCTTCTACCCAAAGATGCACTAGCCACCATCTCCAATAATTAATTACTGGCAAACTACTGTTTTCTCCATACATCAATCCAGAGAAGAAAAACATTCCAATTGCCATTACCGATACCAATAATATCGTTAATAACGATTTAGAACTGTCATTTTTACGAATAGCAAAAAGAATATGTTGACTAACCATAAACACCCATAAAACCAAACCTATCCCTAAAAAAATTTGCCAAAAACGACCAAGATCCATGTACTCATACCCTTGATGTCCAAAGAAAAAGTTTGTGGTTAAATCTAAAAACTGGTGAACACCTAACCATTCTCCAAACATAGATCCCAACACGATTATCAACAAAGCCACGAAAAGGAAGTTGATACCAAAAATATGTCCCTTCATTTCTTTGCCTGAAATCATTGGCGCCAAGAAAAGTCCTGTGGCCAACCAAGTAGCAGCAATCCAAAAAACAGCCAACTGTGTATGCCAAGTTCTAGTAACAGAATAGGGCAAGAATTTGGATATTTCAAAACCAAAGAATGCTTGACCTTCTACGGTATAATGCACTGTAATAACACCTAAAACCACTTGCAATACGATCAGTAATGAGATGATTAAAAAGTATTTCAAAACTGCTTTTTGGGAAGGTAATAATTTTAAATCGTGCAATGGATCCGATTGTGGTTTTGTTAACAAATCGCCCTTTTCGTGGTTTAAAAGATAGTAATATGTTAAAACCCCGATGAATAACAACAACAATACGATAGATAAACCAGACCAAATTACAGAACTGTTTGTAATCGTATTATCGATCAAAGGTTCGTGGGGCCAGTTTGATGTATAAGTATAATCGGCATTGGGTCTGTTGGTACTGGCTGCCCAAGAAGTCCAGAACAAAAAGGCATTCAGTTGACCTAATTTTTGAGGATCTGTCAAAGCACCTTTAGGGATTGCATATTGTTCATGACCTTCAGAGAAAATTTTAGCGAAATGTTCAGAATTACTTTGAATCGCTTTGAATCGCTCAGCCGAAATACTGATTGTCTTAGTAGTCTCATCAAAAGTATTGGTCCTAATATCATTAATCAATCGTGCTTTTAGAGCTGCTTGTTTTTCTACGTCCAATGCCTCATAAGCCAAATTGTACTCTTTTGCCCAATTATTCAACATAAATGTTGCTTCTTTGTGGATCCAATCTGCGGTCCAGTCTGGAGCTACATAACTACCATGCCCCCAAATAGAACCAACTTCCATCCCACCTATAGATTCCCAAACATTTTGTCCTGTTTGAATATCTTCTTTTGTATAAACAACTTCTCCAGTACCTTTTAAAACCACTTTTTCTGGTATTGGAGGTTGCGTCTGATAAATTTCTTTACCAACGCCAATAAGTACTATAAATGAGATTACCACCACACTTATAAACGCTAACCAAGTCTTTTTCATTTAGTTAATTTTTTAATTTAATTTTTAATGTACTTCCCGAATTTTTAAGAAAAAACACTCCTCTTGTATAAACCAAATTCAAAAGAATAATTGTTATTCAGTTTTTGATTTATGCTACAAAAATAATCAAATAAAAGATAAAAATGTCTTTTTCTCTTTTATTGTTTATTGAAAAAACACAACGAACTAATATACAGTAATTTAAAAAAATAAATTTCAATCAAATTCATCTGTAATTAGTATAAAAATAACCTAAATAGCTTCAAACATTTTACCTGGTAAAGGCCTAATAACGCCTTTCAATTCCATATTCAACAACAAACTCGACATTTTGTAAATGGGAAATTCACACTCCAGAGCGATAACATCTAAAAGTTCTTTACCTGATTTGAGCAAGAAATCGTAAATTATTTGTTCATCGGTTTCGAGAGAAACGAATAATTGTTTCTGAACAGGTTTCAATTCTTTGGCAATATCCCAATTCAGATTGAAAATCACATCTGCTGCCGAAGTAAGTACATAAGCCTTTTGGGTTTTGATCAAGTTGTTGCAACCTTGGCTGTACTTGTCGGTAGTGCGACCCGGAACGGCAAATACATCCCGATTATAATCATTTGCCAAATTAGCAGTAATAAGAGAACCTCCTTTATCAGCAGACTCTATGACGATAGTCGCTTCGGATATACCTGCTACAATTCTGTTTCTTCTAACAAAATTTTCTTTATCAGGGTTAGCATTACTCCAAAACTCTGTCAAAAAACCGCCATTTTCCTCCATTTTAGCCATATATTTCTTGTGCGTTTTAGGATAAATCTGGTTCATACCGTGTGCTAAAACTCCAATCGTTTGTAAACCACAATCCATAGCCATTTGATGCGCCACAATATCCACTCCATAAGCAAACCCGCTCACAATCACAGGATTCATTGGAACTAAATCTTCAATTAATTTTTTACAAAACTCGGTTCCATAAGAAGTAATTTGACGAGTTCCGACAATGCTAATCACTTTTCGGTTTGCTAAATTGATATTACCCGCCGAAAACAATAAAGTTGGCCCATCAAAACAATGTTTTAGACGATCTGGATAATCAGCATCTTGAAAACTTGAGACACGAATAGAATTTTTACGAATAAAATCAAGCTCTTGGTTGGCTTTGTCAAAAATAGATTTGACTTTAAAATTTTTCAACAAAACAGTACCCACTCCCTCAATACCGGCAAGTTGATGCTGTTTGGCTTTTAAAACATTTTCGGCGGTACCAAAATGAGAAAGTAGTTTTTTGGCCATAATATCACCAACACCTTCTACTCTCAATAAAGCTAATAAGTAAAATAAATTTTCTTCTGACATATCTTACAATTATACAATAATTATTTGATTATGAGCAAATTTAAAACTTTAAAAAAATTAGATTTATACAAAAACGACCTCATCAAAGAGCCTAAAAAGAACAATACGTTTTTAAAACAAAACTCTAATCTGTTGATAGTGTATAAAATGCAAATTGTTAATAAAAATTGTGAATAAATTTTTGATAACTATTCCCGTTCTATAACTTTGTTAGCATGAAAATAGAACTATACATCTCGCAACTTTTGTACCGCTATCAATGTGTAACCGTTCCTGGATTTGGTGCTTTTTTGACCGAAATTCAGTCAGCCCAATTAGTTGAGGCTTCACATTCCTTTTTTCCACCAAAAAAAATGATTTCGTTCAATACACATATCAAAAACAATGATGGTTTATTGGCAAATCACATTGCACAAGCCGAAAAAACTTCGTACGACTATGCCGTAAGTGCTATCGAATATGAAGTTTTAAATTGGAAAAAAGCGTTACAAGAAAATCGCACACTTTCACTAAAAAATATTGGTGTTATAAGTTTAAATGCTGAAAACAATATCCAGTTTACCCCAAACGAACAAACCAATTATTTGGCAACTTCATTTGGTTTGACCAATTTTGTTTCGCCTGCAGTAAAAAGAGAAGTAGAAGTTGTAAAAACTCCGGAGGTTTTAGAATCTACTATTAAAGTAATCGAGGAACAAGAAGCTGTTTTAAACTTTATCCCAAATACCGAAACAAGAACTAGAAACCCGTATTTAAAATATGCAGCTGTATTCATTATTGGGTTGTCTGTAGCTGGAGCAATTGGTTATCCTTTGTACCAAAAACAAATAGCAACAGAAACTATTTTGGTAGAGACCGCAGTTCAGAAAAAAGTACAGAACAAAATTCAGCAAGCAACTTTCTTTATTCAAACTCCAATACCATCCGTTACACTCTCTTTGAAGGTGGATAAAAAAGAAGAAACCAAATTACCATATCACATTATGGCTGGTGCTTTTAGAAGTGAAGCAAATGCTCAAAAAAGATACAATCAATTAGTTGCAAAAGGATATAAAGCCAGAGTTTTAGGAATCAACAAAAACGGTCTTTATCCTGTTTTATACGGAAGCTACTCTACATTTGCGGAAGCAGAAAGAGAAAAAAATAACATTACCGAAACAGATAACCCAGAAGCTTGGATCTTGATTCAGTCGTTATAAAATATTTTTCAAACATTTAAAAAATCACGATAAACCTATAAAAATAGATTTTATCGTGATTTTTTATTTTTACAATGTTTTACACAACTCTTGTGACACATTTGAACACACTTTTAAACCATTTAAGACTGTTTTTGCAAAAAAACCACTTAGTATAAGAGTTTTAAAAAAACAAGTCTTCAAAAACAACTTAAAGCCTTTTAAAAAATTTCAAAATTAATACAACTTACCCAAATACACACTTTTATAAAAATAAAACTATTAAATACTTGATAACAAATACATTAGTTTAAAATAGTATATTTGAGAAAGAAAAACAGATTAGCATTCGAAAAGTAAGTCCTTAAAAAATTCAATTTCTTTTACGATCTGAAAATGAAAAAAACAACTAACTGTATTTTGTTTCTACTATTCTGTATTCATTTTCAGTATGCCCAACATACAGAATCTCAAAAAAGCATGGAAATAAATGGCCATATTATGATGGATACTGGCTATGATTTTGGAAAAATTGATCCAGAATGGTTTGAAACCATGAGACCCACAAAAATTTTAGATAGTGATGGAAATGAATATCAAAATCAAGGAAATGTATTTTTTAGTGTGCGTCAAACCACTTTGAGCGTAAAAAATTATTTTGACACCTCATTGGGAGATCTCAAAACCGTTTTCGAATTTGATTTGTTTGGATCTGGAAAAAATGCAGGAGAAACCACATTTCATCTTCGTCATGCTTATGTTCAATTTGGAAAATTCTTGGTAGGACAGACCAATAGCGTATTTGCAGATATGGATGTATATCCAAATTTGATTGATTTTATGGGCCCAAATGGAGCTGTTTTTACTCGAAACATCCAAATTCGTTATACACCAATCGCTACAAGTACAAAAACTATATCCATTGCCTTAGAAAGACCTGGTGCAACAGGAGACAAAGGTGAATATGGAGAAGAATTTGTGTATGCATCTGTATTGGATGATGTTGCGTTTCGATTTCCATTACCGGATTTAAGTGCAGAATACCGATATACCAACAAATGGGGCTATCTGGAACTAGCAGGAATTCTGAGATACATAAAATGGGAAGATAAAAATACCGATGCTTATAAGATTCAAGGGGAGGAATTGGGTTGGGGCTTGAGCTTGAGTACAAAATTAAGAATGAACAGCAGAATCAATTTTAGAGGAGCATTTACCATTGGATCTGGAATTCAGAACTATATGAACGATGCAGCTGCTGATGTTGGCACCAAAAGACAGTACGAAAACACACTCACACCAATCGATGGTGAGACTATTCCGCTGATTGCATTATCCTCGTATTTTGATATAGTTTGGAATTTAAAATTGACCTCGGCTATGGGCTATTCCTTTATGAATAATAAAACGACAAATGCACAGTTAAACACCGCTTACAAAATGGGACAATATGCCAGTGTGAATGTATTGTATGCTCCAATAGAAAACATGATTTTGGGCCCCGAATTGCAATGGGGAATGAGGCAAAATAATGATTTTATTGGAGATCCTGTTTTCAATCTACCTGCAGCAAAAGGAAATAGAGGTTCAGATGTAAAAATTCAATTTTCGATACGTTATAGTTTCAATAATACCTTTTATAGAACACATAAAAACGAACAAAATTAACAAACTGACTAATCAGTCAAATTGTAATTATTTAATCTTTAATCATTTTCCAGAGCAACTCAAAAATATCGTCTATAAGTTTTGGCCACTCTTCTTGCTTTTTATCTTGGAGAATGATGAACTCATACAACCCATTGATTTGCGCATTAAAAAGAGAAAACAGTAAATCAACAGGCATAGGTTTAAGTAAAACTAAATTAATCCCATTTTGTAACAACACATACAAAGGATGTTCTTCTAGTATCAAATTATTTGTGACAACTGAATTGTAATAAGGTGAATTATTAAATTGCTGTAAATAACGATATTCAAGTCTGTTATCTAAATACCATAACACTGTCGCACTAAACAATGAACGGAAAGATTCTTTGGAAACAGAATACGATTCTAAGCTTTCGGTAAGATAATTATCGAATTTTTTATTAATAACATTATACAAACTAATAATGAGTAACTCTTTGCTTGGGTAATAATTGAAAAGCGTACCTGTTGCAACTCCAGATTCTAATGCTATTTTGCTCGTTGCTGTTCCGTGAAAACCATTTTCTACAAATAATCTAAGAGCTGTAGTTAAAATAAGTTCGTTTTTATTCATAACAATAAATTGACTAATCAGTCATAAAGATAGTAATAAAAATAGTTAGGAAGCAAATAGTATTAAAACCAACAGCAAAGCTTAAAAATATGGAGCTAGTAGTACTTTATATTCTTCAAAACGATGCTCGCGAATAGGACGAATAAAAGGTTCTGTTTTGAAATAAAGTACTAGACAAGGTGCTATATTTTTGTATTTTTCTACAAACTCAAAATATACCAATTCATTATTAGCAATTCTAGATTTTATTTTGTTGTGGTAAGGATACATCTATCGTTTCTGTATAATTAAACAAATTGCTGTTTGATTTTATCTATAAGTTGCAAAATCAATTCTCGATGAACAAGCTGTAACTCGTTACAAAAAGAAGTTGTTCCGCCCAGTATAATCATTTCTTTAGTATTGAATCTATTACCAAAACGGTCATTCAACATGATGTTTTTCATACTTTGTGAGATGCCAGTTTCTTCGAGTAAACTTGTTGGATGACCTGCAGTACATAAAGCAACTCCATATGGAATCTCTTTCATTTTTGGTACAACTTCCGAATGTTTATAAGCAAAACCGACTGTAAATACACGGTCAAACCAACCTTTTAATTTAGCTGGACAATCACTCCACCAAAGCGGGTATAGAAAGAGAATACAATCTGCATTTTGAATTTTATGATGCTCAAGCAGTACATCTTCAGGAATTGGTATTACAATTTTTGAAAAAGCTTCTCGTTCGTATTCAGTTACTGACAAATCGCTTTTAAAATTTAAACGATATAAATCCGATACTTCAACATTCCAGTTTTCACTATAAAAAAGTTCCTTTAATAATTGTAAAATTTCAAAAGTATATGATTTTTCACTTGGATGGCAGTACACTATTAAAATATTCATTCAAAACAAATTTACAATTAACATTATCGAAAATAATCATTTCATTAAAATTTACAAAACATAAAAATACTAGTATTCAAAACTACAATACAACAAATAACATAAAACTGACTAATCAGTCAAATTAAAATAAGAAAAAACATTTCAAGATCTTAAATAAAATATTCTAGGTTTTCCCTAGGTCTAAAAACTTATTTATCAAAAGAAGCGCTGATCCAATACTACTTCCCAAAATCATGATTTTTTCATAGCTGTCTTTATTCAAATACATTAATAAAAGTAATAAACTAACTGCTATAATCAGTATTGGTAATTTTAATTTATCGAATGTTCCATTTTTACTTTCATCATTGAATTGCTGAACAAAATCGCTGTCCTTTTTGCTTTTGTACATCACGTAAACTCTAAAACTAAAACTCATAATTTTTAACCTTCCTGTCAATTTATCGTGATTGATGATCCCTAAATCCATAAGTTTCATTACCGTTTCTTTGTTTTTATAATTCACAAAATGATCCTGAGCAAAATCATAAAGTACATTTTGCATTTCTATATTACCAATTGAATCCCAGACCGAAGAATAAATAGCATCAAACTCTTTCAGGTTAGAATTTAGAATAAAATCCATTTTCATAAAAGGTAATATTTCATTATTACTATCGGTATCAAAAACATTTTGAAGGGCAATTGTCCTATCAGGAAAATGAATACCCGATTGGTTATCAATTTTATTTAAATCCTTTTGTATCATGCTCTTTATATCATTGTCATTGACCATTGCCATAAAAATATATTCGTTTGAAAGCGGATTTTTATTTCCTGGATAATAACCTTCATGAGAAGCTTGCATCAAATCAAAAAAGAAAAAAAGATTACAATAATAATTCAATAAACTATAGGCTAAAATAATAATCAAACCGAAACTCAGTAAAAAATAGAATACATCGAAACCAATATTATTAAAAATTGTATTAGCTCTAATGTAACTTACATTGAGCAACTCTTTCAATTTAAACTTACTCACTTCGCCCATAGTGGGTTGTTCCAATCCAAAATTTAATTTGTGTATGATTCCTGAATTATTTTCACTCAAATCCAAAACCCATAAAGGTTTACAATCACATCCATAAACATTGATTACTTTGTGATTAGCAACTTTTAGTATAGGTTGAGTGGGCGAACAATAATACCTTGCATAATCATTGATTTCGTTCGAATAAAATGCACAAACAAGAATAAACGGAAACAAGACAAAGTAATTGAGTATTCCAGAAGTTAAAAACTTTAGATAAGCTTTACGCTGTACACCAGTATTTTTGGCAACAGCATCCAATAGATCTGAACTACTATTAGCATCTTCTCTATTTCGCCAATTTCTATAATATAAGATAAAGCCAATATGCGATATAAAAAGTATTGTCAATGAAAAGTACAATTGATTCATATATAACAACCAAAGCGGTAAACCAATGCCAAAAACCGCCACCAATAAATAGAATTTTCCAATTGTCTCGGTAAAACGATTCGACCTGATGTTTAAAACTATTACATTGACCAAAGTGATATTGACCCCTATTAGCAAACAAAAGAATAAAGCAGTAGTAGGCGTTGATAGAAAAAAGATCAGAATCACGGCCAAGAAACAAATAATCTTTAGGTAAAATAAATTAAGGTACTCCCCTTTTCTACTATTGTCTGGAAACAAATGATAAAAATGTCTTCTAGAAAAGAAACTTAATCGGCCGCTATAAAACAAAGAAGAATAAATTAAAGTGAGCAATACAATCAAAAAACCATAAAAAATAGTGAGCAAGAAAGCATTATTGAAAGTGAATAGACTTAAATAATCCAAATACGATAAGCTTCGCATACCCAAAATATATACAGGTAAATCTGCAGGGACACTCAACCTCTTGGCAAAAACCTGATAAGATACTCCCTGATAATCCATCCGGAAATTTTCGACTTGACAACCCGCCAAAATACTTTCTAATATCAAATTATTGTGAGAACCAGAGCGCACATTTTGATACAAATTTTTATCTGGATTGCTTTGCATTAACACAAATCCATTTCGATCTACAAGCATGTAATCAGTATCTGGAGGAAGTTTTATTTGTTTTGAAAAATGTTCTCTAAAACCAATCCCTTTTATAGCTGTTTTTCCAGAAACATTGGATTGGTTTTGTATGGTGTCCTTTTCGGCATAAATCCATTGGTACTGATCAGATTCACGTGAAAAAACGCCAGTCAAAACCAAATTAATCTCTTTGTTTTGCAGTAATTTAAAATACTTACGATCGTTATATTTACGGGCAAAAGTAATATCATCTTTACTTAAACTTGCTGTCAAAAGACCGTCTTTGTCCATCCAAAAATAAGAGTCTAAATATTCAATTTCTTTAAAACTAATCTTCTTACTTAAAGAGTTCACATTCCATAATTGAGATCTATTATTAAAAGAAAAATTACTTTTATCGGTTAAAGAATCACCATCGATCAAACTAATCTTAGAATGGTTTTCGATATATAATTTTTTAAAAGGAAATGCTGATCCGTTAATCTCTTGATCTAGTATATTTTTCTTATAAAATTGTAGGGTATCGATTTGATTTGCAAAAGAAGTATCGATATGTTCAACCATTTGTTTTAAATCCGATTTGTTCCTTTCACTTATGCTGGATTTCCAAAAATTGACCATTCCATAAATTACAAATAAAGCAATTAAAGCACCTGTTGAAAAAGCAACAGTAATTAAATCAATTTGAGAAAGCCGTTCTTTATCACTGCTCACAATAGGTTTTAGAAAACAAATACTCAAAAACAAAATTCCTAACAATAAGAGACTAAAAATTAAAATGTTAGGTTTAACATATTGCACATTTGATTTGAAATAAGAAGTATTGATTCCAGCTGCAACAAATAGTGTAAAATCGGTATCAGGAATTTTTACTTGACTCGTATAATAGCGGTTACTAGAAGTGTCAAACGTTAGGGTGCCCGTATTCCGATTATTAGCAAGCAAACTATCTTCGTCTTTGAGACTTATATTTTGTGAAATTAGAATGTCTTTGGATAAGCATTTCCCTTTGATCACGGGGCAAATGAAAAAAGAATTGAAATTGGAAGAATTATCAAGTCTTTTGATAAATTCATCCAAATCAAAATTAACTGTATCGGTGATCGTATCGATTACTGTAGTTGAGACTCCTCTTTTTTTGAAGTAAATCTCTCGAATCAATTCCAGTTTCTTTCTAAATGTTTTAGAAGTATCCAAACTCTTAATAGCAATTTTATCTATAAAAACAGAATCACTACGCAAATTAGAATTGACATTGTCAATGATACTGTCTCTTTTAACAGAGCTAATTTCTTTGACTTTATCATCGAAAAAATTTTTTAATTGAACTTCAAAACCCCTAAATACAGCAAGATTATTAGTGTCTTCTTGAATTTCGTTATTGGGTACAATAACCAGCAAATAAATAGCGGTAACCAATCCGATAATTAAGGCTGTCAGGATAGAATAATTATATGTTTTTAATCTAACAAAAAAAGGGGTAAAAAGACTCATATATTTAAAATTTACTTACTGAGTTTTTTGATAATCTGAGAGATATAAAAAAGCTGTAAACAATAGTCAGAGTAAATTTTATACAAGTAATAACCATTACATAAAAAACAACTCGAAACTGTTGGCAAAAAATAATTATTAAATAAAAAAGTAGGTGAAAATTAGGCTGTAATAAACTTGAGTATAATCTTGCTAAATTAAATAAAAAAACTTAAATAACTCATTTTTAAGTATTTAATTTAAAAATAAACTGATTCTCCGCAAACACACCTAATATTTTTAGTATATTAGCGCTCAAAAAGCAGGGATTATGAACATATTCAGTTT